>MFZI01000084.1 GCA_001789355.1 Candidatus Roizmanbacteria bacterium RIFCSPHIGHO2_01_FULL_39_8 | reverse complement strand
TCGAACCATTCATACTATTTCAACACGTGGCATATTGATAGAATGGTTGGTGATATGATTCAGCGGAATATTCCCGTTGTCATATTTGGTAATGGTGACATACGATTCATTGCGGAGTATTATTTTGATCACAACCCTTCCAAAAAAATAATAAAATATGATTCAGACGTATTTTTTTCTTTTGGCGCATCAACCAAACGAGTTGCATTTGTCGGATATGAAGGTAATAAAAGGTTTTGGGAAAAAGTTGATGTGAATGCCTTGGTCACGAAAAGTAAATTGTCAGAAGAGCGTGCATACGGAAATGGGGTAATAATGAGGTATTACACTCCATAAAAAAGACATGAATAATACTACGAAATTTCCAACCAGCGCCTTTCTTTCAGTTACACTTTTGTGTAATGCGCGGTGCGTGATGTGTGACATCTGGAAAAATCGTGGCATGGACTTTACCCCGCTCGAGGTGTATGATAAACTTCCCTCTTCTCTTGAAATGGTTGATCTCACCGGCGGCGAGCCATTCTTGCGACCCGATATGGCCAAGGTGGTTAGGGCAGTGCGAAAGAGTTGCCCAAAGGCGAGAATTCTTATCACTACTAATGGATTTCTCCACCATAATATCGAAAAACAACTGGATGATATTCTCGTGGCTGACCCCAAGATTACATTTCGCATATCTATGGATGGCGGCGCGACCATGCATGAAAAAATCCGTCGTGTGCCGAAAGCATACGAAAAAGTAATTCATACAATTGATATTTTAAAGAAAAAAGGCGTGATTGATATTGGAATTATTTACACCCTCATGAAACAAAATAAACATGAGTTAAGGGATGTCTATGCATATACGAAAAAAGAGCATATAAATTTTTCTCTCAATATCGTTCACGATTCTCCTGTTTATTTCGGGAAGGAGAAAACGCAACTTCGTCCGGACCCCAAGGAAGTTAAGGAACATTTCGATTGGCTGTTTAATGAGCAGATGAAGTCGGCGAATCCCAAGAGCTGGGCGAAGGCTTGGTTTAATAAGCAATCTTACTACTATATGATGACGCATCGCCGCCCCCTACCCTGCGGAGCAGGAGAAAATTTTTTTTATATGGACCCGTTTGCAAATATCTTCATGTGTCACCTCAAGAGCTGGCCAATTGGAAATCTGAAACAACAGTCATTTGATCAAATTTGGAATAGTAAAGCAAAACAGCATTTTTTACCATTAGCTCAGAAATGTCATGATTGTTGGATTATTTGTACGGCAAAGGATGCCATTCAAAAACATAAAATGCGGGTGTTGTTCGATATACCTAATATGATGATCGAAAGTAGGAAGTAACGCCTACGCGAAGACGGCAGATGTGACTATGTCTCATCATATCTCACTTATAATTCTTGTCAAAAACGAAGAAAAAACCATAGAGACGGTTATTTGTGGAGCGCGTCCCTTTGTAGACGAAATCGTTGTTGTTGATGGGCATTCTAAAGATTTGTCTAGGAAGATTGCTTTACAAGCAGGCGCAAGGGTCATTATGGATAACGGCAAAGGAAAGGGCGCCGGACTAAGGAAAGGAATCGGTCAGTCAACCGGAGACGTAATCGTATTTATGGACGCAGACGGGTCGCATGATTTTTTGGACATACCTCGGTTGATAGACCCAATAATCAAAAATAAAGCGGACGTGGTTATAGCATCCCGTGCCCTAGGAGGGAGTGATGAATCATACGGTTCTATAGAAAAAGCTATTAGGACGATTGGGAGCCTGATTATTACTTCAATAATAAATATGCGTTTTCATTCCCACATTAAAGATTCGCAGAATGGATTCAGGGCTGTTAAGAGATCTTCACTTCGAAGCATTCGACTTACCGAAAGTATATTTACCATAGAACAAGAGATGGTAATTAAGGCCCTGAAGAAGGGACTTAGGATAGTAGAGGTTGCTAGCCATGAGTACGAAAGGAAATACGGTAATTCTCATATAAATTTGTTCGTGGTGAGCTGGAGATATCTGTGGTGTTTGTTTCGAAATATTATATAATTCATGTTTAAAAGACAGACCCTGCATCCATATATTTTGTGTTTGGTTGTGCTATGCGCGGTGAACGTAGTTTTACATATAATATATTTACAGTTGCCAGCTCATTACGACGAGGTAAATTATTTTAATGGGGTTTTGGCCGTCAAAGGAAACAATTTAAATCCCTTTGTTAGCTTTTGGGGATATAAACCACCGTTGTTGATTTGGAGTGCTTCGGTGTTGTTTGCCTTATTTTCACCGAATTTAGCATGGGGGAGAATAATTATTCTTTTCTTTTCTTCTCTGCTGCTGGTTTTCCAATTTTTACTCGCCAGAAGGCTTTTTGGTAATTTAGTTGCACTATCATCGGCATTTCTTTTATTTTTTACGCCGCTTTATTTTGCTCAAAGCTTCGTTTTTCAAGATGCACTGCCGGTTACAGCATTGTCCATTTTGCAACTGTACTTCTTTTTTGTTCAAAAACCCAGTTTGTACATTATTGCAGGTTCTGCAGCGGTTTTAACAAAAGAAACAGCGGTCTTTTTGCCGGTTTTTCTGTTCAGCCATGAACTGATTAGAGCTTTTCATAAGAGGAAAAAAGACAACCACTCTTTGACATGCTGGGTTTTATCGCGACTGTACTTGCTCGTTCCGTTGGTCGTTTTTACACTCTGGATGATGGGAAATAAAATTTGGTTGGGCTGGTACCTTTGGCCATATAACGTCTCATTGTTTTCAGTATCCAACCTCATAGCAAGAGTACTTTCTAACGAAGTATTCGATGTTATCAATTGGGTTTATCCGGGAATAGCATTTTGGATCATATTATCGGTAGTAGTAAGTAGCAGCCTCTCTATAATTCTAAACAGGAGAGGGGTTGAACGAGATCAAAGAAGTAGCATTCTGTTACTCGTCGTTTTGTATGTATTTTATTTCCTTTATCATCTATCTGGACCACAGCTGTCTCGTTACTACTTTATTACCTACCCCTTCGTATTAATGCTCTTCTCCTTTTTTCTGTCGAGAATTATATTAAGTTCCCAGATTTATATGACAATTGTTGTCGTATTGGGCTTTGTTTTTAGTCTGACAAATTATTGGTCTTTGAATTATGAAAACTCGTATGGAGCAGGCGACTCTGATTTAAGGCTATTTAGTCAAATAAGATACGAAAAAAAGACCATTTCCTTTCTAGAAAGAAATTATTTTAATGCTTTTATACTGGCCGATTGGCCACTCAATCATTATTGGGAAACCCCTTTATTTGGATATGTCCGGAACAATAACAGAGGAGATAAGCTAGACTGCAATGACGGACCAATTTCGTTTCAGATTTTGCTAAATAAATACAGGAAGGTACTGCTTGTTACGTATAAAAAGACAGAAGAGATAACATGTATACCCTCAAACAAGCTTTTATTGATTACCACATATAAATCGCAGGACGATCGTCAGGTTGCAGACGAAATACGAGTATTTCAGGTTGTACCATGAAGCTAGTAAGTAATTTGATTTTATCTGCTTTGAGTTCCAATTTTTTTCGGAGAACGTCACCTTATAAATTAACGTACGCAGTAACATATAAGTGTAATTCGAGGTGTCTCATCTGTAATATTTGGAAAAAGAGAGATCATCAAGAACTATCAATGCAAGAAGTTCAAAATTTTTTCTCTAACAATAATAAATTTCAGTGGATAGACTTGACAGGAGGCGAGGTATTTCTGCACCCAAACCTCGTGAGTATTGTTGAGGTGATATTAGAAACGCAAAAAAATCTATACCTACTACATGTCCCCACCAATGGCATAATGACAGAAAGGATAGTGCAGGGCGTAAAAAAGATTTTGTCTAAAAATGTCAATAGATTTGTTGTGTCAATATCGCTTGATGGAACATCTCCTGTTCACGATACCCTGCGAGGGATTCATAATAATTGGAAACGAGCCGTAGAAACCTACAAAGAACTTAAACTATTTAAATCATACCGGTTTGATTGTGTTTTTGGTATGACCATTTCAGGATACAACGTAGATCAGGTTGAAGCGATGTATTTAGAGTTAAAAAAAGTGATACCTGACCTTGATCGGAACGACATTCATTTTAATGTGGCTCACCACTCATCTCATTACTACGCAAACACCGCAACAAACCTTTACTTAAGTCAATCTATATTTAATACGATAAAAGAATATAACGAGAAAAAAAGATTTGTTTTTTCCGGCGTAGCCCTCATGGAGCGCATGTACCAGCGTTACATAGGAGAATTCCTCGAATTAAAGAAAACACCGGTTTCCTGTCACGCGCTTCGGAGCTCGATTTTTATTAATCCCAATGGGGAAGTATTCCCTTGCGGTATGTGGGGACTATCGTTAGGAAATTTAAGAGAATTTGATTTTAATCTTCAAAATATGTGGAACAAGGAGAAGACAAAAAAAACGATTTCGGTTATTGAGCAAAAAAAGTGTCCCAATTGTTGGACTCCCTGTGAGGCATACCAAAGTATTTTAGGAAACATAATCAAGCCAAAGATATTTATTGGCGCACTGCTCGAATGTGCAAAAGGCGTAACTGATCAGATACGAAAGCGCAGAATTTTGGTTTGCTAAATATCAAACAACGGAAGTATTGAGTTCCGTTGTGGAGTAGATGATAGCATCGTTATCGATATATATACGCTTAAACGGAACCCCAGGCCTATTTGAATTGACAGCTTGACCAAGATAGTCGTTGGGACTAATTTGTGCTTCGTCTTGAGACATATCTTGTAGCAGGTATGAAATTCGTTTCCTTGCGTTATAACACTCAGAACGGTAAAATTGTTTTTTGTGAATAACTATAGTATGTATTTCTAGTTCTTGGAGTATTGATATAAGCGCATTTACACTGTCTATTTGCTCTTTTTCTGTTTCTCGCGATGAAGATCTCCAAGTGCATAAATAGCGCTTCATTTCTGGACTCGTGACAAATCTTTTTGAAGTAGTATTATCGCCAATCCAATGAAAATACCCTTCTATAATATTTTTTTGATAATAAAACGGTAGGAGATTGTATTCCGTTCCGTGAAAATTGGTCAGATCTAAGACTAGGGGAAAATCTAGTATGCTCCTTCCGGGCGTTTTTGCCACAACTGCTTCGTAAGGAGCACTTCGAAAGTCGTTGGCTGGGACTATATAGTAGGAAAAACCTATCCGCTCCATAAGAACTAAAATACTTACGGCGAGCAAGATGACGTTGGCATAGTATCTCTTGAGTACGGGCTGTAGATATGACAGTACCGCTCCTGTGATAAAAAGATAAAATATGTTGACTAGTCGTTCAGATTCTGCGATCACCTTGAACGGATAAAAATATTTGAGCCAATAATATGGTAGCAGACGACCGCTCGCTGTTTGCGTCCCTAGAGCAAGAATCCAAAAGGAAAAAGTGGGAATGACAAAGAGTAGGTATTGCTTATGTCTGAATCGCGTACAGACAAATAAAAGAAATATTACAAGTTCAATAAATCCTAAAAAGAGCGCCCCATCTATTTCTGGTTTGATAGTAACGCGAGTTTGTAACGCAAATATACGTTGGACTACAGTAGGAAAAAACGCACTGGGAACAATGTATCCCAGCATGTCCTTGGGCCACCCAGGGAGTTCCCTGGAGAAGCCTCCCCGTATAAGCTCGATCACAAAGTGATAAAAAAATCCAATAAATAATATGGTGACAACCACTGCTCCAAGCGCCCAGGTTTTTTTAAACGAGACGATTTTGTTTAAGAGGAAATTTTTTGTTTCATAAGGGTACAAAATACAAAAAAATACGCCCAGTAAGAACGTAGCGCCTATGCCAATAAGGAGATATTGAAGAGAAGATAGCGCGAGGAGCAGATAAGAAAAGCACAATAGCCAAACATACGACGCGGGATTTTTTGTTTCTTTCAGAATTTGCAACAACGAAAATCCCACAAGCGGAAAGCCAAACACTTGCATAAGGTTTACAAAACCTGCGCCGCGCGCTAAGACGAAATATGCGAACCCATATATAGTGCCACCGAGAATTCCTAGTCGATATGAGGATGTAAGTGACTTATATAATAGAAATGCACAGTAGCCATTGAGCGCAAGGAAAAACAAAACAAGACCATTAAATGTAGCTGTATCACCAAGTACCGGTAGTAATAGGCCGCCCACAAATGATATTAGCCTTGCATCGCTGGCTGCGCCGAAGTTGAACCCATATGGATATCTATAAACATATGAATACGCGAAGGGATATTTCCCTTCCGAAAGATTTTTTTGTACCAAATATTGGTAAGAGACATATTCGATATTGTCTCCCCCGTCGCCAATAAATGCAGTCGTGAAGTGGATAATCGCCGGATATGTCGCGATGATTGCAATAAGAACATACAGGAGAAAAACTCCTACTTGAATCAGGACGGGGTATCTTTTGAAGATCGATATGTTCGCTGTGTTCATGTCCTTTTGGGTATAGACAGTTTTTTGGTATTGGTAAGAGCATAGAGTCGTCCAAACCGTGAAAATAGAGGATATATGGTTCTAATAATCTTATAGGAAACCGCACTAGGCACCTTGTGTTTTACGAGAGCAGATTGATTTGTCGGGAATTTTGGTTTGAACGTGCGTACGTTTAGACCGTGAGTTCGATATAGCACCTGATTTGCATAGCCGTTCCAAAAGTTTCTTACAAAAAGACGCTGAATAGTCGTTGAGTATCGGTGGGTTACTCGGATATTGGGGTTGTAATAGATGTTTTGACTTGCTCTGTAGAGGCGATATCCTATCTCAACGTCCTCGTCTCCGACGTCCCCATATGGAGCGTTGGTAGAAAATCTGAATTGTTTTATGAATGAAGCCCGAAACGCCGCATTTTTGAAATCAATACAAAACCCAGAAGATAATTTCCCTACGTCATGAACGTCTGCGACATGGTTGTCCAACCACCGTAGGTAGTAAACGTATTCTACGCACGAAGAAATATTTATAGGGCACGCATTCAGTGTTATACCGATAACGCCAACAGTCTGTGGATATTGTTGGAAATGAGCAAGGATTTGTTTGAGCCACTCTGGATTTGCGATACAGTCGTCGTCAATGAATGCCCAGAGGTCTCCTCGGGCAAATTGTAGAGATCTGTTACGAGAAAACGGTAGCCCAACGCGCCTCTCTTTCTGGTATACAATTGGGAGTGTTTGTTTGAACCCATCACAAACAGTTCTAGTGTCGTCCGTAGAGTCGTTGTCAACGACGACAATTTCCAGGGGTGGCGTGGTCTGATTCTGTAGAGAATGCAAACAGTGCTTGAGGAGTCTGGCTCTATTTCTGGTAGCAACGAGAACGCTTACCTTCATGGCAATATTGTACCCTATCATTTCGATTGGTATAGAATAGACAATCATGAAGATTGCACTGGTGCATGATTCATTGGTTGAATTTGGAGGGGCCGAACGATTTTTGCAAGGGCTCCTTGCGGTTTTTCCTAATGCTCATGTGTATACCGCGTTTTCGGATGATAGAACCGTCCGCGGATTTTTTCCGGATCTTTCCCCCTTGCGACTACACTCCTCGTGGACACAAGGAACACTTTTGATGCGTCATATTTCTCTCTTTCAGTGTGTTTCTCCGCTGGTATGGTCAAAATTCAATCTTGAAAAGTACGATCTTGTAATTTCTAGTTCTGCGTATGTGTTTTCAAACCTTATACACGTCAAGCGACCAGTGCATATTCAATACATTCATTCATTGCCAAAAAACGTTTTTGGTCTGGAACCGCCGTCACCACTCCAGCGAATATCCACCTATGCTGGTTTATTGCGATTTTTATATATTCGCGCCTTGCGATCGACGCCATATATCCTGACCAATTCAAAACATACACACGATACACTTTTACGCATATGCGGTATTGAAAGTACCGTCATTTATCCGCCCGTTCACATCCCCTCTCGGATACCAAAGAAACAGAAAGGGAAATATTTTTTATGTGTGACCCGGATTGATAAAACAAAAGGATTGGAGTTGCCGGTCATTGCATGCTCCCAGCTTGGATTACCACTCAAACTCGTGGGTGTAGCATATGACCTATCGTATGAGCAATACCTTCGGTCACTAGCAGGACCCACAGTAGATTTTTTGGGTTTCCTTCCAGATAAAGAGATTTGGAAACTCTATGCATCAGCTCAAGCATTTATTTTCCCCTCGCAAAATGAAGATTTTGGAATTGCTCCCGTGGAAGCTATGGCTTACGGGGTGCCCGTGATCGCCTATCAAGGCGGAGGCGCTCTCGAAACTGTTGTAGAAGGAAAAACCGGCATTTTTTTCCGAGAATATACTTCAGAAGCACTTGCCCGCGTTCTTACAACATTCGATGTAAAGAATATTAGAGCATCAGATCTTTTGGAGCATGTAAAACGATTTAGTCGGCAACGGTTTATGAAAGAATTAAAGAAATTCGTAGTGTTAATAGGAAACAAGACAATGGTATGAAAATCGGCTTTTTTCTTTCAGAGTATCCAGTACTTAGTGAAACGTTTATTCTCAATGAGCTGTACTATTTGCAGCAGTCAGGTGTTCAGGGCCACGTGTTTTACGAATCACACGGTTCTTCCAGAGTATCCCATCCCCGCGAGAAGGAAATAGGGTTTGCAAAAACGCATATCTTTGCTGGAGAGTCACTGCACAAACACCCTTGGACAGTTTTGGTTACACATGCGCTTCTTTTTGTTCGACATCCTATTCGATATTTACGTGGCGTAATTTTACTTACGCAAATTTTCAATTGGGCAAACTTACGACATTTTGTTTTAGCAGGGATGTTAATAAAAATAATTATCTCCTCAAATGTGAATCTTTTATATGTGCATGATGCAGAAGGAATATCTCTTATTGGACTGTTTTGTAAGTTCTTTAGCGGTTTACCGGGAGGCATTATATTTCACACCTTCGGTTTATTCTCAGATACGGCATTTTTACGCCAAAAAGTTATGAATTATGACTTTACGCTTTTTCAGTCAAAATATTCTCGGCAGTACGCGGTAGAATTTTTTAGCGTTGACGAAAAAATAAAGGCGCATATGCACGTGGTATCATCTACTGGCGTGGACGTACAGTTTTTTGTGCCACGACGCAAAGTAGCAAAAGGTCAAACTAAAAACCCCACCGTGCGTCTTGTGAGTGTGGGAAGAATAGAAAAGATGAAGGGATTTGATAAGCTCATCCATGCAATAGCACTATTGAAACAAAAACACATAGCAATCCAGTGCCTGATCGTAGGATATGGTTCGCAGCGAAAAACTCTTCAGAAGCTTATATACAGGCTTCGTCTTACAGATCGAGTAAAACTCGTTGGCCCCATGGGCCACACAGATCGTTTCAGAGCGTTACTTCAGGATGCGGACATATTTGTGTTGCCTTCTGAGGTAGACTTAAGTGGAGATCGAGACATGCAGCCTAACGCCATAAAAGAGGCTATGGCAACGGGGTGCCTAGTTTTAACGAGTAACCTAGGGGGTATCGATGAAGTTATTGTTTCTGACATAAATGGATTTTTGCTCAAATCCACAGATCCAAGAGACATCGCTCATGCGATAGAAGAAATTCTTCAATTGTCTAAAAAGGGAAAACAGAAGATACAAGAGAGGGCCAGGCGGACTATTGTTGATAATTATGAGGCTCAAAAGACCAATGCGTTGCTTATAGATGTATTCAGAAAATATTTAAGAGACGATTTTATTGAATAATCTCTGTGATGGTAGGCCAAATACTGACCGTATTCATATTAATGGGCACAGCTGTATTGATGAGAACAGGGATATAGTCAAACATATATGTTTTTCCGTCCACCTCTTTTGTGGCAAGCTCTATTGTGTAGTAGACGTCTTTAAGATACGGATCATCGACCAAAAAAGGTTGACCACTGCTTGAGACAACGAGGCGCTTTGCCGATTGTATGCTTACGTCTAGTATTTTGATAAGAACGTTGTCTTTGGAATCAGTGACAATGTCTCCTTTTTTGACTGCAGCCGCGACGAAATTTGGTACGCCGTAGACGTCGGAAAATCCCCTGCTATCATAGCGTAGTTGTGTTTTTACAATAGTTTTTTTAAATTTTATACCCTGAGGATCTCGAAATCCAGGGAAATCGACGACTAATGCTTTAAAGCGTACCTTGGTGAACGAAAATGTAAATGATTCACCAAAAATAATATTTTTTCCTCGCACAGAATACTGTTTTTTTCGCGGGTTATAAACCGATTTTAATTTAATGTCTAGGTAGACGACATGTTGTTCCGGCACGGTTTTGTATGATTCTACGCCAATAATTTCTGATACCACACGGCCAAGTTCATCTCTTTCAGTATCCCCCACCATAAAGCTTGTCGTAAATTCGTTATTCGGAGTAGTCTTTGCGTACAAAATATTTTCGTCGGTCACTTTAAACCGAGCGGTAATAAAAATCACTTCACGTCTAAAAAATAAATAAAAACTTAACAATAATACAGCGCCGAAGCAAACAAAAATCCAGTCTGTCAGCGCAAGACCACCCAGGATTTTTTTGGTGCCAAGCTTAAAACTCATGGTATTTTGAATTTGATCTCTCTGTAAGTGATACAATACCAGAACCAAAAATAATTCCTAGAATAACAAATTCACGTCTTCCATAAACAGGTTGGAGCGCATAGTACACGAGCACTACAATGATACAACACACTGTGCTTAATAATATATGATTACGTCTCTTGATGTTTTTGTCGAGCTGAAGCCATTCTCTTATAATGAGAAAGATAGGGATAAAAAAGGCTATTGTTGCAGGAATTCCCGACTCAAGAGCAATTTGCAGATATGCAATATGGATAGGAAACGGAAATGTAGCAATATATCCATTGGAAAAATTATCAAGAAGGACTCGGACGCCGGTTCCTGCACCGAAGCCGGTCCACAGGGACGACTGTAATAGTTGCCACCCCTCCGAGAGCATCTTGAGGCGCAAAGTTCCACCACCTTCTTCTGTAAAAAAGAGGATGCTTGCTTGTAGTCTCGGGAGGATAATAATTGATAAAGTGAGTACGCCTAGCATTACCAGATAGAAATATTTTGCTTTTATTAATCTGATTGTCGTGGAGCGCAGACTTGATGCATAAAGAATGCAGATCAGGGGAATTAGCATTATCAGAGCAGCCCATACAACTCTACTTTGTGAAAAGACGATGTTGAGGAATCCGAGAATAGAGATTATCCACCACTTGCTTTTTTTGTTTTTTAAAACGAAGGGAAATGTGAGGATGAGAAGATTCGCAATAATAAATGCGTGTCCATTTGGATGGCCGGATATTCCCTCTACACGAGAAAAGTCAACACTTTGCTCCAGGTCTACAGAAGGAAGTTTTTCGTTTGATCCGTAACTAGTGAGGCTTTTGGCAAATTGGAATGTGCCAAGAACACTTTGAAATAGTAAGATGGCAATAAGAACAACATAAAATACTCGTATGAGGCGTTTTGCATGACGGAAAAAATATAATACACCTAAAAACATAACGACCATATTTCCGTATTGTGCCAATAAGTTTACTGAGAACGCTGGTGAAAATGAAAGATATAACGAGCTATATAGGGAAATACTAAAATAGAATAGCCAGGCAAGAAGCAGTATGGTTATCAGGGATTTATGCTGTTGGGAAACAACACCCTTTTTTGGGGGGATGTCGTTGTGATCGAAAAGTTTTACTTTTACAAAATATATAATCATTAACCCGCTACAAACGTCAGCAAGGGTAATAGCTATAGATTCAAATATACCGTTTGGGAGTAGTTCATAAATATATTCTGCGGGCGAAGCGTATTCAAATTGATATGTTTTTGCTGGAAAAAAGAATTGTGAGGATACTAAAAAAGCAATGAACAAAGACGCAAAAAGATTTTTTGTTAGTATATACACGATTCCGATGAACAACAGAGCTATGGCAACTCCAAATTTGAAGCTATCAGGTGATAGATAAAGAATAGTGCAATACAAAAATACTAGTAAGAAAACACTTATCTGTAGATGACGCCCGAGATAGGCGTTTACGCGATGTTGCATGTGATGGTGATTATACTATGATGGACAAGACGAAACGATCTGTAGCCGTGTTGCTGCGACCAGACATACGAAAGATTGACTTTGAGTGTACTGCAGGAACAGAACGCGTAGCTATCAGCGATCTCCAGTTATTGAATCAACTTCATTTCTCTACGCTGTATTGTTCTGCAGCGCAATTGAGAAATTGGCCCACCTCGATGAGGCTCTGTCAGCTATTTTACCCTAACGCATTTTTGGATTTATTAAACAAGGCTTCATGTAGTCGGAATCGATTTATTCGGCGCACATTTGCAATAATTTACTTTTTCGCTACACGGGTTTTTGAAATGCTATATGTTTTTCAATTTATCTTTGTGTGTAGGAAGTTTGACTACTATTATGTGTTTCAGGTTCCGCTTGTTGGTATATTAGCGCAGAAAAAAACCTTGGTTATGTGTCAGGACTTAGGTCCACGAACGTTCTATTTTTCCACTCTATTTACTAAGCGATTTCAGCAAATATGCTTTGTTTTTTGTTCATTGGCCCTTAAAAAATTATTTATTGCTTCGAAACCGTCTATTCCTGAAAACCAGTTGTCGGTTTTGCATAATAACGTTGATACAGATATATTTATTAAGAAAAGTGTTGGTTTCAATAAGCGTCACTTGAGACTTGGATATGTTGGTACTTGGAGTACAGAGAAGGGGATTAATGTTTTGGTTGATGTGGTAAAACGCGCGAATCAAAGCGACATTGCAAAACACATGTCTTTTATTATTGCTGGAGACATAGATATATGGGATCGTTCTGATTGGGAAAAAGAGCACTTGGCGGGTTTACAAAGAAAGGTTTTGAGCTTACGGAAATATCGTAATGTGTCTATCGTTGGGAAAATTCCATACAGGAATCTTTCCGACTTCTATCAATCAATAGATTACTTATTGTTTCCCTCTGTATGGGAAGAACCATTCGGAAATGTCCTAATAGAGGCAATGTCATCCGGGACGCCAGCTATAGCATTTTCTATTGGGGCAACTTCAGAGGTAATTGATAATTATATAAATGGTATTATTGTGAAAACAAAGACAAGTCGTGCTTTTTCACAAGAAATAGAAAGGCAATATCTATTGGGACCTGCTAAAAGAGAGAGATTAAGTAACAACGCCAGAGAAAAAGTCCTTGCACAATTTTCTCAAAGCGCTAGGGCAAAAAAGCTTCTGTCTTATTTTCAGAGAATTTCATGATGGGATTATCTGTCGACGTTGTTATTGTTACAAAAGATCGACCGGAAAAACTTTTCCGAGTAGTTTTGTCGCTGCTTGCAAACTCTACGTTACCCACCGCTATTGTTGTTATCGACAGCAGCACGCTATTTCTCAGTGCGTTTTACATTCCATACATAAAGAAATTATGCAGAACAGTCGGAGTACGGTTGGTGTATAAGTCTCGTGTCAAAACAGGTATTTCTTTCGCGAGAAACACAGGTATCGCCTGTTGTATAAGCGATATTGTTGCCTTTATTGATGATGACGAAATAGCTTCAATAAATTGGATAAAAACGATCAAAGATGTATTTTCCAGAAATCATCAATGCGTTGTTATTACGGGACCACGAGTTCCGTATTATAAATCAAATTTTTGGAATACCCTTTGGGGAACTATCCTAAGATATGAACAGGGTTATAAAGGATATAGAGATTTTATTTTTGGAGATAACGCTTGTTATAGACTCTCTTTTATAAAGAAGCACATGTTGCGGTTTGATCCAAGGATGAAAATTTCTTCAGAGGATCTTTCGATTACTTATCAGATACTTCAATCAGGAGAACGAGTATTTTTTTGTCCAGAATTACAAATATATCACGATTTTAGAACACGTTTTATTGATTTTATGAGACAGTGGTTTTGGTACGGCTTCGGGACGTATGAATTTCATTATTATTATCGTATCAATAGTACACTGGGTTTAGGTTCTGTTAATGTTTTGCGAAGCGCACTATCCCGCTCCATGCGATGGAGTCCAAGTTTTATCCCAATTGCGCCGTTACAATTTATAGGCTTAGCATGCAGAGACTTAGTTTTTTTGTCGGGCTACTTATATTCAATTATTGTGATGATAGCAAGCGGTGATTAAGAGTTGTTTACCCGATTCATGACAGTATTAATGCTTTTCTGATATGCAGGAAAAAGCTTCCTCGCGTATATTTTTTTTATATTCTGCTCTGCGCATTCTGCCATTACCCTCATGCTGTTGGGATGAGTGAGTGCATAGTTCATCTGGTTGGCTAAGTTCGTGAGGGAATTGTTTTTAAAAACCAACCCGTCAACCATGTGGGTG
>MFZI01000083.1:12675-15437 GCA_001789355.1 Candidatus Roizmanbacteria bacterium RIFCSPHIGHO2_01_FULL_39_8 | reverse complement strand
CTCATACAGATCCTGCGCCAATCTCATCGTCATTTTTGAAGAAAATCCATAGCGATAGAATGCATCCTGGGATAAAAGAGAAGTAGTATGTGGTGGTGGAGGATAGCGCTTCAGTTCCTCCTCTTTTATCTCAACTACTGTGTATGAATCCTTCTGTAGATCAGAGGTAAGGGAAGGTATAGAATCTTTAGTAATCGTAGTCTTCGTGTATGTATATTCCCCTGCAAATAGTTGAAGTTTGGTCTTCTGTCCGTAGGGAATATTGTCTTTGGATACGAGTTGGGCTTTAAGATTTTCCACGCGCTCCTTTGAAAATAAACCGTATATTTGATAGTAGAGTTCAGCTGCGAATTTTTTAATCTCTTTTTCCCGCTCAACTATAAGTCGAAGTGCTACCGTTTGGACTCTTCCTGCTGATAACCAGTTTTTTCCCATTTTTTTCCAAAGAAGCGGAGATAACTCATATCCTACGATACGATCGAGAATCCTTCTTGACTGTTGAGCGGACACCAAATCAAGCCTCAATTGTTCCGGTTTCTCTAGTGCTTCATGTAGGGCTTTTGCAGTAATTTCATGAAAGACAATCCGCTTCAGTTCACCATTTCCTTTTATTGTGGCCTCTGGCCAATCTTCTTTAATGAACCCCAAAATAAATGCAACATGATAGGCTATCGATTCACCCTCACGATCCGGATCGGTAGCTAGGATTATCTCTTTGTTCTCTTGTGCGAGTTTCTTAAGTTCTGAAACTACTTGTCTCTTCTTTGCGATGATTTGATATTCTGGCTTAAACTCATTCTCAAATCCAATAGCCATCTTATTTGTCGGTAAATCCCGTATATGCCCCATCGTAGCAAAGACGAAATAATTTTGCGTTTCTTTTTCTACTTTTTTACTTGAATATTTAAGGATTCTGTTAAAAGTTCGCGCCTTAGTCGGTGATTCAACAATAATTAAAGCCATTTTGGTTTGATTATACTATTTTATCTTATGCAGAACGAGTTTTCCTTCTTTTAAGAAGTTTTAGGTCAATCACTGATCTTCGTAGCATTGATAGCGCTTCTTTTCTTTGCGATTCATCCTTCGACTGTGAAATTATTTTTCTAGCTTCTTCAACTGCTTTTTCCGTTTTAACTGCATCTATTTCATCCTGTCCATATGCCCGCGAAACAAGGATATTGAGAGCTTCACCGTCTGTCTCCAAGTATCCACCCCCAATAGCTAGATAATTCTCTTTGACTTCAGCGCTTTTAGACAAGATAGGTTTTATTTTTATAATGCCTTCTTTTAGAAGCGAGAATAGGTTCATATGTTTAGGAAGAACTGTTATCTCACCGCTTGCCGTTGGTGCTGTGACAGAGAGTACATCCAGCTCAAGAGCAATTTTTTGCGGTGTAATAATTTTGAGATGTAGAGAGTCCATGAGATATTATTTAACTTCTTCTATTCCACCTTTCATATAAAATGAATTCTCAGATTTACTGTCGTGTTTTCCCTGGAGTATTTCTCTGAATCCCTTTACCGTGTCAGCGATCTTTACATATTTACCGTCGCGCCCTGTAAAAGGCTCCGCCACAAACATCGGTTGAGTTAAGAACTTCTGAATTTTTCTTGCGCGGGATACGGTAAGCTTGTCTTCCTCCGACAGTTCTTCCATGCCTAGTATAGCGATAATGTCTTGAAGATCTTTATATCTTTGCAGTGTCCTCAATACTTCTCTTGCAACTTCATAGTGTTCCTCCCCCACCACGCCTGGATCGAGGGATCGGGAACTGGAGGTAAGCGGATCAATAGCTGGATAAAGCGCTTGTTCAGCGAGCGATCTCTCAAGAGTAATCGATGCATCCAAGTGAGAAAAAACAGCAACCGGAGCCGGATCGGTATAATCATCGGCAGGCACATAGACCGCTTGTATAGAAGTAATAGATCCCTTGTTGGTTGAGGTGATACGTTCCTGCAAGGCGGCCATCTCACTTGCTAACGTCGGCTGGTAACCAACCGCTGAGGGTATTCTTCCCAAGAGAGCCGAGACTTCAGATCCCGCCTGAGCGAATCTAAAGATATTGTCGATAAAAAGCAACGTGTCCATACCTTTTGCATCACGGAAAAATTCAGCCATCGTTACCCCAGTTAAGGCAACTCTGAGTCTATTTCCGGGAGGTTCATTCATCTGCCCAAATACAAGAGCGGTCTTATCGAGGACCTTCGTCTCCTTCATTTCATTCCAGAGATCATTTCCCTCTCTCGTTCTCTCACCTACTCCAGTAAAGACCGATACTCCATGATGCTGTTTTGCTACGTTATGTATCATCTCCTGGATCAGAACCGTTTTTCCTACTCCAGCGCCTCCGAAAATAGCAACTTTCCCACCTTTGATGAAGGGAGCGATGAGATCAATGACTTTGATTCCCGTTTCAAAAACTTCTTCCTCCACTGATTGTTGTGACAGAAGCGGGCTTGCGGCATGAATTGACATCTCCTGCTTTGCCTTTACCATCCCTAACTCATCGATAGGTTCTCCGAGAACATTAAATATTCTCCCTAACGTCTCTTCCCCTACCGGTACCTTAATTGGACCTCCAGTACTTATCACCACATCTCCTCTTTTTAGTCCGTATACATTGCCCATCGCCAAAGCTCTTACCACGCCATCGCCTAAAATCGCCTCAACCTCGAGCGTCAGCTTTCCAACCGTCTTCGATTCAACCGTCAAAGCGTCATAAATTTTGGGTGTTTCCTTCTCACTAAACTGCACATCAACG
>MFZI01000083.1:0-12552 GCA_001789355.1 Candidatus Roizmanbacteria bacterium RIFCSPHIGHO2_01_FULL_39_8 | reverse complement strand
TCCAACACTTTCTTTCGCTGTTATCATGTCCAATAATTCATTCGTTATTTTTTCTTGTCTCAATTTATTACCTATTAATGTTAGATTGTAAATAATGTCTGTTGCATTATCGGTAGCATTCTTCATCGCCAACATTCTCGATGCGTGTTCAACGGCGTCACTGCTCACGAGTGCTCCTCTCACTTTTTCCTCAAGATAGCTTTTGATCAATGGTTCTATGATCTCCTGTGGAGAAGGTTCTATCGTATATTCTAACTTCAACGCACGTTCTGCATCTTTTCTGTCATTCCAGCGCATCGGCAAAAGCGTCTCTTCTGTAGGTTCTGATCTGAATGCAGATATATACTTGTTATACAGAATGGAAATCCGTTTATACTCGCCTGCGAGGAATTTTTCCAGGGCAAGAGAGAAAATAGCCGATACTTCGTTTAGGAATCTCCCTTTAGAGAAATCTGCCAGGACTTTTCCACCCATTCGACTAACAAACTGACTCCCCTTTGTACCAACTGTTATAAAATCTGTCTTAGCAAAGTCGGTATCGTTTTTTGCAATAAAGCGGAACAAGTTGACGTGAAAAGATCCAGCCAGCCCCTTATTCGAGGAAACGAAAATAACTAAGGATTTATTGGTGTCCCCAAGAGACTCATTAAGAAGAGATGAGGAACTTTCATCTACTCCTGGAAGTAATCGTTCGATTACCGAAGTAAGCGTGTCCCGATATGGTCTCCCCTCCGTCTCCATGGCTTGTGCTTTCTTCATCTTTATCGCTGACACAAGCTGCATTGCTTTAGTAATCTTCTTGACATTCCGAATTGATTTAGTTTTTTTTCTGACCTGTCTTAAATTCATATGATATATCCGAATAAATCCTAATTTAACATCGGCGAATTAATCCGAATAAGTCATCTTGCAAATTCGAAAAGATTCGCAGATCAACTCTTCGGATCGATTCGGATGATGTATTATTCTAAATTATCCAACACAATTTTTTTTAATTCTTGCTCGTCCTTTTCTTCAAGTTTTTTATTTTTTTGAATTCTATCCAATAAGGGTTTGCCTGAGGTTTTTAGGTTATCCAACAACTTGTTTTCGAATTCCTCGACTTTATCGAGAGCCAATTTATCCAGATACCCATTGCTAGCCGCCCAGATAACCACTACTTCCTGGGCGAGGCTATAGGGATGATTCTTTTTTTGTTTCAATATCTGCGTCATCCGTGCACCTCTGTTCAAGAAGTTTTTAGTTTGCTCATCCAAATCCGACTCAAATTGCGAAAAGGCCGCCATATCGCGATATTGGGCTAAATCAAGCTTCAATTTTCCGGCTACCTGCTTCATCGCCTTAGTTTGAGCATTCGCACCGACGCGGGAAACAGACAATCCTACGTTTATTGCGGGTCTAACCCCTGCATTGAAAAGGTCAGTCTCGAGAGAAATCTGTCCATCGGTAATCGAGATGACATTTGTCGGAATATAAGCGGAGAGATCACCTTCTAAAGTCTCAATAATTGGAAGCGCAGTGAGCGAACCGCCACCCATCTCTTCATTGAGTCTGCAAGCACGCTCCAGAAGTCGCGAATGGAGATAAAAAATATCTCCAGGATATGCTTCTCTCCCTGCCGGCCTTCGCAAAACCAGGGAAATCTGACGATAAGCCCAGGCATGCTTCGTCAAATCATCATAAACTACTAAAGCGTCTTTTCCTTTCTCCATAAAGTATTCGCCTATCGCGCTTGCTGCATAGGGCGCGAGGTACTGTAATGTAGCTGAATCAGAGGCTGAAGCAGTGACTACAACCGTATACTCTAATGCACCACTCTTACGGAGAAGTTCCACTGTACTAGCAACTTTTGATCTCTTCTGCCCGATCGCACAATAAATGCAAATAAGATTTTCGTTTTTCTGGTTTAAGATTGTATCCAGAGCTATAGTTGTCTTTCCCGTTCCTCTGTCTCCGATAATGAGTTCTCTCTGTCCTCTTCCTATTGGGACAAGCGCATCAATAGCTTTTATTCCCGTCTGCACCGGTACCACTACCGGTTTTCTAAAAACTACCCCGGGAGCAATTTTTTCTATTGGATTAAATTTTTCCGGCTTGATTTTATTTTTTCCGTCGACTGGTTGACCAATGGGATCAATAACTCTCCCTAAAAGATCTCCGCTTACCGGAACAGAAAGAGTCATCCCTGTTGCTTTTGCAGTGTCTCCTTCCCTAATATTAAGGTAGTCTCCAAGAATAATTGCACCCACACTCTCTTCAGTAAGGTCAATCACTAAACCT
Organism: Candidatus Roizmanbacteria bacterium RIFCSPHIGHO2_01_FULL_39_8; assembly: GCA_001789355.1. Classification (GTDB taxonomy): domain Bacteria; phylum Patescibacteriota; class Microgenomatia; order UBA1406; family GWC2-37-13; genus O2-01-FULL-39-8. Next base: position 10,272 of record MFZI01000083.1, on the reverse strand, counting down.
CGACTTCCGCTTTGAAACTCGATGATTTCCCCATACGTTACATTTTGTAATCCGGAGAGAAGAGTGACTCCATCATGAACTTCGTTGACGAAACCTATCTCTTCGGTTTTAACTTCACGCTTGGTTTGGTTAAGTTCTTTTTCTATCGTCTTTAGATATTCATCAAGCACTTTCATACAGTATATGTTTGAAATTTTGTAACTGACCTTTCAGAGAAACATCTATAATTTTTGATCCGTAGGTAATGATCACTCCAGCAACGAGCCTAGTATCTACTTTGTATTCAATCTTTCCATTCGGTAAGCCAAGTGAAGAAATAATAGTTTTTTTCTCTTGATCGCTTAGCTCATACGCTGAGGTTATTATCACCTTTTCTTTTACCAGCCTCATCCTGTCTTTGAAATATTCCTTCAGATCTTCTTTTATGGTTGGATCTATTTTCATTTAATCACCGGCAAATTTTTTAACAAGGACTGGGTTATCCTCTTTTTCGAATTCTCGTCCAAATTTTGCTGCAGTGTCTTCTCAACTAATAGTACACTCAAGTCAGCCACTTTATTCTTAACGTCCTGATGAAGTTTGATCCTTTCCTCGTCGACTTCTTTCATTGCTTTTTTTTTGAGTGTCTCGGCGTCTTTATTTGCTTCGGCAACTATCTGTTCACGTAGGCGAAGTCCTTCCTCTTTAGATTTCTCGATAATTTCGTTCCTTTCTTTTTTTATCTTATTTCTCATCTCTTTCTCCTGTAGACCTAACTCTTCTTCACCTTTTTTCAGTTTACCGAGAAGGGATTCTTTATCTTTTTCATTTCGCCTTTCCTGTTGCAAAAATTTGAGGAAAGGTTTGGAAATAAATTTGGCGAAAAGCAAGAAAAATATCCCAAAATTAATCAGTTGCGCAATGAGTAATTTTCCGTCTATACCTAGATTTTCCATAAAATTCAACTTAATTCCTTAAATAAATCGTAATATAAATGCAATGACCAAGGCGAAAATTGCCAACGATTCTGCGAACACTATACCTAAAATCATCGTATTTCTGATAGTCGATTCTGCCTCTGGGTTTCTTCCCATCGCCTCCACTGCCTTTCCGCCTATTATTCCAATGCCGATTCCAGGCCCTATAACTCCAAGACCGATTGCGAGCGCTGTTGCTAATAATTTTACTGCTTCGGGTGACATCTAAAAACACCTCCTCTTTATACTACTTAATTTTTAATCTTTACTATTTACCTAGTGAGCTTTTGTAGCGGCTAAATTAATGAATACCGCAGTCAACATTGCAAAAACAAAAGCTTGAATAAAACCTACAAAGATCTCTAACAGAAAAAAAGGAAACGAAACCAAAATGGGCACAAGAAAAGCAATTATTACTAGGATGACTTCTCCTGCAAATATATTACCAAAAAGTCTGAAAGCAAACGAAATAATGCGAGAAAATTCAGATACCAATTCTAATAAGCCGGTAAATATTGCTATCGGGCTGGAAAAATTAAAAAATTTTCCCAGATATTCTTTTGGTCCAAGCAATTTGAAACCGTAATATTGAGTCGCTGTGAAAGCTACGAGTGCCAAAGCTAGAGTAGTATTGAGATCAGTTGTGTTTCCCCGTAAAAGGGGAGCGAGGACATACTCATGACCTTCCTTAACTCGTACTAAAACACTTCCGACTCCTGGCAAGAGACCAAACCAGTTTAACAACAAAATATACAGAAATAGGGATCCGAGTAAAGTAAAAAGATAGGTTATTTTTTCTCCTACAACTGTCTGAAAAAAATTATAGATACCACTGAATATGAAATGAATTAAATAAAAGAAAAGCGGTTTTTTTTCCTTGCCGATTTGAGATCTATAGAAGATTGCAATGGCTACAAAACATGCGATAACAATAAGTGATGTGAAATAGGTATTTGTAACATGAAAATTACCAATGCTAAAAAGTGTCTCTGGTCTGATACTAATATGCGGTCCTTTATTCATTCTTCAAAAGTTTTAGCAAATTGTAAAAACAGGCTATCGTCCCAACCATAATTCCTAAACTTACAAAGAGCGGTTTCGTTTTAAGCCAACTATCTAAAGCAAAGCCCAAAAAAACCCCTAATAATAGAGGAATAACTAAATAGTAACCTACATTTAAGTAACTTAGATTTAAGGGCTTTTCTTTAGAAGACGGCTTTTGTAAAGAATTTTGAGCTATTTTTTTAACTGTACCGTCACTGTCAATGCCCAAATATTCTTCCTTTTTAATTGTATCATTGACATTCATATTCGTCAACCATTCGAATTTACTCGTTCCAAGTCAACCGCATTATCAATAAGTACACTCAATCTCCCATCTCTGTCATTTACTTTACCTTTGAGCATGATAACTCTATTGATGGAAATAATATCCCGCAATCGAGCGAATAATCTGGGGAAAATAACACACTCAAGAGATCCAGTTTCATCAAAAATATTGATGAAAGCCATCTCCGAATTGTCCTTCTTGGTTTTTATGATTTTTTTCGCGCTGATAATCCCGGCTAAAATATGAGTTTTATCTGTATCCTCTAGACTAATATCGCCAACTTTCTTTGTCACTTTTTTTGCAATAAGAGCTTGGAATTTGAGGAGCGGGTTTTTTGTTATCAAGAAACCAATTACTTCTTTCTCCATCTGAAGAATTTCATCTTCGTTAAAATCCTCGACGCTTACAATCATATCTTTTAGATTTATTTGAGAACTATTTTGCGTAAATAGACTGAATTGACCCTTCTGGGCATCGATCTTCATATCGACTATCTCTTTGATAATCTTGGGATAATAGGCTAACAGTGAAGCCCTATTTCCATATTCCTTAAAAGCACCAGCCTTAATGAGACTCTCGACTGTTTTTTTGTTCACCTTCCTCAAATCAACTCGGTACAAAAAATCCTTAAAACTAATGAAGGGCCCAGTCGCTCTTGCGCTAAGGATAGAGTCTATGGCTGCTTGACCTACATTTTTTATCGCCGATAACCCAAAACGAATTGCCCTCCCTTCAATCATGAAACTGGATCCGGATTTATTGATGTCCGGCTGAAGTACAGAAATGTCCATCCGCCTGCACTCCTCGATTGCTTGCGCCATCTTTATCTCTCTTTGCGGACCGGCTATCCCTTGTAATTCCGCAGAGAGAAGCGCGGTCATAAACTCTACCGGATAGTTTGCTTTCATATAGGCTGTCCAATATGCGATCAATGCATATGAAGCGGAATGAGGTTTATTAAATCCATATGCAGCAAACTTCTCGATGAAATTAAATATTTTTTCTGCAAGTGATTTTTTATATCCGTTCTTGACTGCTCCCTGAATAAATTTCTCTTTTTCTTTTTTCATCAATTCTTTTTTCTTCTTTCCCATAGCAATCCGCAGATTGTCTGCCTCACTCATCGAATATCCTGCAAGTTTATGTGCGATCTCCATTACCTGCTCCTGATAAACGAGAATCCCGTAAGTTTCCTCTAAAATTAATTTGAGATCAGGATGAAGATAGCGGATATTTTTTGGATTTTTTTTATTTTCCAGAAAAGAAGGAATAAGATCCATCGGACCGGGACGAAATAAGGCAACCATAGCTGAAATATCACTCATTTTGCTCGGCTGCAGGTCTTTGGCAAGGCGTCTCATACCTGATGACTCCAGTTGAAAAACACCAACTGTTTCTCCTCGTGCAATTAGTTCGTATGCTTTTTTGTCAATGAGAGGGACGTGATGAATATCAATCTTTTCTTTCTTTGATTTGCCAAGATACTCTATCGCTTTTTCGAGAATCGTCAAGTTTCGCAGGCCAAGAAAATCAATCTTCAAGAGACCTATGGCTCGTTTGGGTGAAGTATTAAGATCAAGGCTGTACATGTCGTATTGGGTGATGATTCTATCTTCTTTTGTTTCCCTCTGAAGGGGGACATATTCAGAAAGATCTTTATCTGACATAACTACTCCGGCAGCATGGACAGAGGCGTGCCGGGGCAGACCTTCGAGTTTCCTTGCTACATCGATTACTTTCTTTGTATCCTGTTCAGATTGATATGCGAATTTGAGAGCTGGTGCTTCCTCTAATGCCTGAGAAAGAGACATTGGAAAACCCTGCCTACTGGGGGGTATCATCTTTGCCAGACGGTCTCCCTGCGAGTATGACATGCCGAGTGCCCGAGTCACATCGCGGACCGCAAGACGAGCTTCCATTGTTCCAAATGTGATAATCTGTGCAACCTTCTCTTCTCCATATTTTTTGGTGACGTAATGCAAGACTTCATCTCTTCTCACATCTGCAAAATCAATATCGATATCCGGTGGAGTCGGTCTGTCGGGATTTAAGAAGCGCTCAAAAGGGAGTGCATATTCTATAGGGTTGATATCAGTAATTCCTAAAATATAGGCAACGAGTGATCCCGCTACCGAACCTCTGCCTGGACCAACTGCGATACCTGCTTTTTTTGCCCAATTCACAAAATCCTGGACAATTAAAAAATACGTTGAATAGCCCTTTTTTATAATAATATTGAGTTCATATTCTATTCTTTTTTTAATGACATCCTGATTCTCTTTTTCCACTCTTTTAATACGCTCATGAACTAATTGCTTAAGGTATACATCAACCGGCTCTTTATGTGGAGTATCAAATCTTGGTAATATCCAGTTACCATAAGGGATTTCAACATTGCATTGTTCGGCTATTTTTAAGGAGTTCGTTATTGCCTCGGGCAAATCAATGAAGCTTCCTTTCATTTCATTTACGCTCTTAAAATAAAAATCGGGTTTATCAATCATTGATAGCGGACGATTCTTCTCTACTATGGTATGAAGCGTCTGTATACAAAGAAGGATTTCCTGCGCATACGCATCATCCGGGTCAAGATAATGCACGTCGTTTGTCGCTACCAAAGGTACCGCATACTTCCTTGAAAGTTTAATAAGTTCACTATTGACACGATCGAGATCTTCCATCTCGGGATGCCTTTGAAGTTCCAGGTAAAAATTCCCCTCAAAAAGTGAGAGATATTTCTCGAGAATTTTCTCAGCCTGGTTCATCTGGTTATTAAGGATGAGCGAGGGAATATCTCCGTTCAAACAACCTGACAAAACGATCAGTCCTTCCCTGTATTTTTCCAGCAGTTCAAAATCCACGCGCGGTTTGTAGTAGTAGCCTTCAAGGTGAGCCGCAGTCACAAGTTTCAATAGGTTTTTGTAACCGGTAAGATTTTTGGCTAAAAGTACAAGATGGTTTTGGTCCTTTTCAACTCCGGGTTGTTTGTCGAAACGGCTCTTTTTGGCTTTATAAGCTTCAACTCCGATGATCGGTTTTAGGCCCGCTTCTTTTGCTTTGATAAAGAATTTGAAGGCTCCGTATAATGCTCCATGATCGGTAAGCGCAACTGCAGGCATTCCTTGTTCCTTCGCTCGAGCTATCATATCATCGAGCCTGCACATCCCATCCAAAAGCGAGTATTCAGAATGAGTATGAAGATGAACAAATGACATTTATTCCTTTTTTAATTTTTTTAACAATGCTTCCTTCACTTTTAACGGATCCGCTTTCCCTTTCATTTCTTTCATTACTTGGCCGACGAGGTACATGATGGCATTCTCCTTGCCCCTATTATAATCCTCTACTGTTTTTTTGTTCGAAGCGATTACTCTTTCGATTAGAGAACCCAACAATTTCATGTCCGTTTTTTTTGGTTTAATTGTCTCGATGACGTAGATTGCGCTTTCTTGAGGGTCAGGATAGTTCTGAAACAATTTTTTGTTAAGGATAAGATTTGCCAGTGTTTTTGCCACATTTATCCCGCTTAATTCTGGATGAGAATGGGTGAGAGTAAAAACTGAAAGGTAATAGTCGGTAACCGCTTTGCTCAAACTGACATTTTCAGCCAAATTTTCCTCCAAATTATGAGGAGCTTGCATGAGTGTTTGTTTTCTGTCGTCTGCCAATTCAGGCACTTTTATCGAGTCTATATACTCCTGCTCAAATTCCAAGGGGGGAATATCTGGCTCCGGGAAATATCGGTAATCGTGTGCTTCTTCCTTTGACCTCTGGGAAACAGTTGAGCTTGTTTTTTCAACAAATCCTCGAGTTTCTTGGGTAGGAATTTCATCCCGCTCAAGTATTTCTATATGTCGTTCCACTTCGTAGTCAATCGCTTTTTTAACGAAGTTGAAAGAGTTGATATTTTTTACCTCGACCTTATATGACGGGAGCGTTTTTTGATCTGCCTTCCTGACTGAAATGTTAGGTTCCAAACGCATCGAGCCTTTTTCCATATTTGCATCGGAAACCCCTAGGTTTACTATAATGTTGTGGAGCTTGATAAGAAATGCTTTGACGTCATCTGAATTATCGAAGTCTGCCTCCGTAACCACCTCAACAAGCGGGACACCTGATCTGTTGAAGTCAATGAGCGTATCTACTCCTGAGTGCATCAGTTTTCCCGTGTCCTCCTCCAAGTGAACCCTATGTATACGGATTTTCTTTTCTTCGTTACTTTTATCTTTGCTATTTGATATTTGATTTTTGATCTTCACCCAGCCCTGGCTGGCGATAGGTTCATCATACTGAGAAATCTGGTACCCTTTGGGTAGATCCGGATAAAAATAATGCTTGCGGTCAAATTTTGAGACAGTATTTATTTTGCAATTCAGCGCCTTTCCCAAAAGCATTGTCCATTCAATCGCTTTTTTATTCGGAACAGGCAGCGCTCCAGGTAATCCAAGACATACGGGACAGGTATATATATTCGGCTCCTTTGCATTGAAAGGGTCATTTCTGCAGCCACAAAACGTCTTGGAGAGAGTTTTTAGCTCTATGTGAATCTCTAGACCTATTACTGGTGTATATTTTGTCATAATCCAATTAGATTTTAACGCTCAAAATTATAGTTTTAATCTTTATTAAAAACAAGAATTGGTTTTCTTAAATGCCAATCTGTCTTTTGCTGATAAAGGTGTCCAATAGTAAGGAGCAGGCTTTCTGAGAACATCGGTCCCACTATTTGCATTCCAATAGGGAGTTTGTTTTTTGTGAATCCTGCAGGTAGAGCTAACGACGGAACTCCAACAGGATTTTGAGTACTCGTATAGATATCCGCGAGCAAGATGCTCAATGGGTCAGTCAACAGTTCTCCTATTTTACTTGGTGGCGTTGGTGTTACCGGCATAAGAATAACATCACATTCAGCCAATGCCTTCTCGTATTCCCTGATAAACAAAGTTCTTACTTTTTGGGCTTTTTTATAGTAGGCATCGTAATAGCCGGCCGACAAGGCATAGGTTCCCATCATGATACGCCTCATTGTTTCCTGAGAGAATTTTTCGCGGTTATTACCAAATCGGATTCCATCATAACGAGCGAGGTTCGAACTCGTCTCACTTGGACCGATGAGATAATATACAGGCAGCCCATAATCAAACAAGGGCATGCTTATTTCATTAATATTCATTCCCAAAGACGCAAACGTCTTATGAGTTGATTCTATTGCAGTTTTTATTTCTAAATCCAAACCTTTCCCAAAAAACTCACTTGGAACACCAATTACAATCTTATTGCGGGTGTTTTTTTTCAGCAAGTCGACATACTTTTCGGTCGGTATTGGTGAACTTGTCGAATCATAGGGATCACATCCCGCAATTGCTTCAAGAACCACTGCGCAATCTTCCGCTGTTTTTGCCATTGGTCCCACCGTATCAAAGGAAGATGCATAGGCAATTGTTCCGTATCTGGAGACCCGACCGTATGTTACCTTTAATCCCGTGATGTTACACCAGGCAGCTGGGTTTCTAATTGACCCTCCCGTATCTTCGCCTATGGCAAAAACTGCCATGCGTGTTGAAATTGCAACGGCAGGACCACCACTTGACCCACCTGCTACCCGACTGGTATCCCACGGATTTTTAACTGGTCCAAAATCCGTATTCTCCGAACTTCCTCCATGTCCCCACGCATCCATATTCATCTTTCCGATAAGAATCGCTCCTGATTTTTTTAATTTTTTATTAACGGTGGAATCATAGGGTGGAATAAAGTCAGCTAAGACGTGTGAAGCTGCAGTAGTTCTCATATCTTCGCTTATGTACGCATCTTTTAGAACATAAGGCAGTCCATACAATTTCGAAACTCCCGGTTTAAAATCCCTGTCTTTCTGCTTAGCCTCTTGCAATGCTTTTTCCTTGTCAACCAGTGTAATGAATGCATTCAGCTTTGTCTGATATTTTTCGATATTGAGGTAACATTCCCTTACAAGGTCCTCACTCGAGAATTCTCTTTTTGTCAACCCCGCATGGAGTTCCTGTATTGATTTATCTAAAAGCATTGTTATTCGGAAAAAATTGCTTTAACTACAAAATAGCCATTTTTTGATTTCTTGGCGTTTTGCAATGCCTGTGCTTGAGTGAACATTCGGTCTTCATCAATCTTATCCTCCCTCCAAACATTTGTTAATTTTGTCACCTGCGAAGTGAGGGGTACTCCGTCAGTGTTAACAGATTGAATCTTTGACATATAGGAAATGACCGAGGAGAGCTGATCCTGAAAGCTTAATATAAGTTCGGGCGTCAATTTAAGATGAGCTAGTCTAGCGACATGCGTAATTATTTCCGAAGTTAAAATGAGTTTGCTGTGTTTTTTTTTCATGGCCTAAATCTTCCTAATAATCGTGGGAATGGAATTGTTTCTCTTACGTGAGGCGACTTACAAATCCAAGCAACCATGCGCTCGAGTCCAATCCCAAATCCACTATGAGGAACGCTCCCATATTTTCTCAGATCAAGATACCAATCATAATCTTTAACGTTAAGATTTCTCTTTTGAATTTCCCTGATTAATGTATCATAGTCAGACTCCCTTTCTCCTCCCCCTATCACCTCACCATAGCCCTCTGGGGCTAAGAGATCTGCGACTAAAGCAAAATCCCCATCATTCGGGTCTTTTTTTGCATAGAAAGCTTTCACTTCAGCCGGATAATGGGTGACAAATACCGGTTTTTTATAATGATTCATGAGAATAGTTTCATCATCATTTCCGAAATCAGAACCAATCTTGATATCTGAGCCCAATGAGTTTAAAAGCTTAATGGTCTCCTTATAGGTGAGTCTGACGAATGGCAGTTTAATTGAACTGAGAACTTGTGTATCGCGTTCCAAAATTTCTAATTCTTTCTGACAATTCTTTAAGACACTCTGAATAATATGATAAACCATCTCTTCCTGGACCTTAAGTATCCCGATAAAATCAACGAACGCAGCCTCTGCATCCATCATCCAGAATTCAATGAGATGTCTGCGAGTCTTGGATTTTTCTGCACGTAAAGCAGGACCAAAATCGTACACTCTTCCCAAAGAACCGATCGCTGCTTCGAGATAAAGCTGACCTGATTGCGAAAGATAAGCTTTCTCTCCAAAGTAATCGATTTCGAAGAGAGTAGTCGTCCCCTCACAAGCCGAGGGAGTAATTATTGGAGTATCTACTCGAACAAATCCTTCCTTTTGTAGATATTCATTGAGTGACCGAATTATTTCGTTTCTCACTCGAAGGATAGCCCACTGACGTTTGCTGCGGAGCCAAAGGTGTCTGTTATTCAGAAGAAAATCAGGTCCGTGTTCTTTTTTGCCGATGGGGAATTCCTCTGCAAGCTGAATTATTGTTAATTCCTTGGCTGTTAATTCATACCCGTCAGGTGCCCGCTTATCTTCCCGCACTATTCCCGCCATCTCAACCGATGATTCGAGAGTGACTTTTTCTGCTGCAGCAAAAGACTCACTCGAAACTTCTCCCTTAAGTATTATCGCCTGAATAAATCCTGAACCATCGCGAATCTGAAGAAAATGAATTTTTCCGCTTGATCTTTTATTGTAAACCCAGCCTTTTATTATAACTTCTTTTCCTATAAATTCATTTATTTCTTTTATTAGAACGGAGGGTTTCATGGAGAAATTATACTTCATTTTTGTTCAAAAACGAGAACGACAGGCGTCTGCTCGTCGGACTGACCCATGGGATTATCCTTGAATATCTTGGCAATTTTTGCATCGGGGAGACTCGTCGAATTTCCCAACACCGTCTGACCGAGATCATTGGCATCGATGATGACAATGCCTAGAAAGTTCGTCGTTTGTAGTTTGTAGTTTGTAGTTTTTTCATGATTTAAATTTTTGATTTGTTTCGGATTTCGATATTCGAATTTCGAGCTTATTTCCTGGTGAATTTCTCCTATCACCTTTTCCGGATTCTTCGGCCCCAGTTTAGCCGATACATTTG
>MFZI01000082.1:1955-5472 GCA_001789355.1 Candidatus Roizmanbacteria bacterium RIFCSPHIGHO2_01_FULL_39_8 | reverse complement strand
CAGCTCGACCGGCTTGCCGGGAAATCTTTGTGGGCAAAATGAATTCTATTTCCTTATTCCTTGCTTTCTTTTGGCCAACTTGCTAAGCTGAAAATATCCACTGGCTAGAAGACGGGTTAGGGGAAAGATGCCGGTATTGAGATTGGGTTGAGAAGTTAGTGCAAAACTTTTCTTTTTACTTAACCTCCTCACCAAACAGGCTTCTTAACCTTTACCTATTTTTCAACATTCCAGTTTAACAATTATGGATAGTAAAGGTAGAATTGTCAGCGTCAAAGGGCATATTATTGAAGTTGAGTTCGAGACAAAGCCTCCCATAGCTCACGATGTACTCGTGTTAGAAAAAGACTCGAGCGTGAAGATGGAAGTATTTAGTTCATCTTCAAACGTCACCTTTAACTGCATTTCTCTTTCTCCCACAAAAAAACTTCATAGGGGAGCTGTGGTAATTAATACCGGAGAGTCAATCAAAATACCTGTTGGTACTTCAGTCCTCGGACGAATCATGGACATTTTTGGAAGGCCACAAGATGGAAATGGAGAAATTAGTGTCACCGAATACCGACCAATATTCGGTTCTGACGTGAGTTTTGGGGAGGTGGTCGTGCCTAAAAACGTCCTGGAAACCGGAATAAAAGCGATCGATTTTTTTGCTCCCATATTAAAAGGGGGTAAAGTGGGGCTTTTCGGAGGTGCCGGTGTAGGGAAGACCGTTCTGTTGACGGAAGTTATCCATAATATTGTCATTCTTAACAAGGAAAAATCGGTATCCGTATTTACCGGAGTGGGAGAGCGTACCCGTGAAGGTCAAGAATTGTACGAATCACTTAAAGAAACCAAGACTCTCGCTCAGGTGGCTTTAATATATGGAGCGATGGGAGAGAATCCGACTGTTCGTTTTAGGACAGCCACCGCAGGTGTTGCTCTCGCAGAATATTTTCGCGACGTGCATAACAAAGATGTGCTGTTTTTTATCGACAATATTTTTAGATTTGCACAAGCAGGATACGAGTTGGCGACCTTAATGAATACTATCCCTTCAGAGGGAGGGTATCAAGCTACCTTACCAACCGAGATGGCTTCTTTTCACGAACGTTTAGTTTCTTCAAAAAATGGATCGATCACCTCAATTGAAGCTATTTATGTTCCTTCAGATGATTTGACAGATAGCGCTGTTCAGTCGATCTTTCCTTATCTCGATTCCAACGTCATTCTTTCCCGATCCGTCTATCAAGAAGGAAGATTTCCCGCTATAGATCTTTTATCATCAACTTCTTCTGCGTTAAGTGAAGAGGTCGTGGGAGTCAGTCACTTTAAAGCGTTAATCACCTCTCAAAACTTATTAAAAAAAGCAGTGTCTTTAGAGCGTATCGTCTCACTAGTGGGAGAGTCAGAACTTTCGCCCGACGACCAAAAAGCCTACAAACGTGCGCGGTTAATCCGAAACTATATGACTCAAAATTTCTTTGTTACGGAGACCCAAACAGGTAAAAAGGGGAAAAGAATTCCGCTCGCCGATACTGTCCATGACGTCAATGAAGTTCTCGATGGCAAGTATGACGACTATCCGCCGGAGACATTTTTATATATCGGAAGCATAAAAGAATCATTAACAGGAATAGCGTAAAGGTTCAAATATGGTACAAGAAATATCAGTTACGATCTATGGTTTGGAATCAATTCTCTACGAAGGAAAGGTCCAGGCGATCACTTCGAAAAATATCAAAGGAACCTTTGACATTTTACCTACCCACAGCAACTTCATTTCTCTTATAGAAGATTCACTTATTTTGCACGAACGTGCAGGAACTAAAAAAGAGTTTAAGATGAAAAATGGAGTCTTGGAAGTCATCAATAATCATGTCTCCGTATTCCTAGACCTAGAGGGTCTCAAAGAAAGCTAGTCTCCCCCTTAATTTCCTTTAATCTCCTCCAAATTCCTTTAGCCTAAGATCATGGTACAATAAGGGATGACTCACCGCTATAAGAACGCTACGAAACTTGGATATAAACGCCTGCTCTCTCATAGGATAGAAAAAATAAAACCGGCTGATTACTGGAGAGTTTTACTCCTTCGCACCATGGGTAATTTTCTCATCGTAGGCTCACTTTTTTTAATTGCGAAAACGTTCTATCTTCCCGTCCGTGAAGAAATAAGATATTTTGTTGATAAGACAATCCAGAAAAAATACATTGTTAGCGAAGTTTCAACTTCCAACTTCAAACTTCAAAGAGAAGAAACCCAACCAAAGGGTCTTCTCGCAAAAGCATTAAATTTGGACACTGTTGAAATTCTTACTCCTCAAGATCCCAACTATAGTATTGTAATCCCGAAAATTGGAGCAAACTCTCGAGTTATTGCAAACGTCGATGCATCAGACGAGAAAACCTATCTTGATGTATTGAATCGGGGAGTAGCTCATGCATGGGGAACAGCTTTCCCCGGAGAAGGTGGGCACATCTTTTTGTTTGCTCACTCGACAGATTATTTTTGGAATGTAGGGACCTATAATGCGATCTTTTATCTCCTTGGTAAACTTATGAAGGGTGACGAGGTTGATTTGTTCTACCAGGGACAGCGCTATACGTACAAAGTTATTAATACTACGATCGTAGATCCTTCACAAGTAGAGTATTTGACAAGAAAAACTAATAAAGAATTCCTGACGTTACAAACATGTTGGCCTCCCGGAACTACGTTAAAACGCCTGCTGGTTTTCGCCACAAGAGTAATAGAATAGTTTTGCAAACTAACTCGGCTGATGTTGTCATATGAAAGGACCGAGTCAATTGACTTTGCTAACAACTAAATTAAATAAAATAAATTTCTTTAATTATGTTGAATACGTCGTAAAAGCGAGCTCGGCAATTATAGGATAAAATCAATCTTTATTACTTTATCTGAAGCCTCAAATAAATAAACCTATAATTAAAATGAATACGACAAATAAACAAATGTCAATGTTTATTTTATTCCGACTGAGTAGAGATCTGGAAATTTATTTGCTTCAGGATTGAAGTTGGTAAGAATGAGTATCTTTCCGTCTGCAGTAAGTTTCATAAAATCTTTGTTAAATGGTCCGGAGTATACAGTTTGTTTATTTGTTCCATCAAAGTCAATGAATGAAACCCTGTTTCCTTCGTTTACTGCGAGATGTTTGGAATCAGAATACCAAGAAATGTTGGGGAAATCGGAAATTTCTATTTGATAGTTTCGATCTTCTTTTTTGTCGTATACATAAAGTTTATTTTCGACGATGCTTCTTTCCTCTGGTGTTTGATTGAGTCCTATTTCGGGAATCGCTTTGACTTTCGGCAGACTAATACTCGTACTCGCTCGATACAAGACTTTCGTATCGTCTTGCGAAAACTCAAGTACGTCAAACGAGGAGGTCGCAATCGGAGCTATTTCCTTCGGATATGCTTGGAGTATTTTTTGATTTATTTCTAGTTTTTGTTGATTCCAAGCCTCGATTAAAGTATCTTTGGATTGAGTGATGTCAAAGAGATTAGTATT
>MFZI01000082.1:0-1897 GCA_001789355.1 Candidatus Roizmanbacteria bacterium RIFCSPHIGHO2_01_FULL_39_8 | reverse complement strand
ACTTTATTAAATTCAACTGGACCTATGGAATTAACCAATGTTTGTTTTAAAAGAACGAGTTTAAGAGCAGGAAAAAAAGATATAGGCCCTTTTGAACTTTCATAGAGATATATCCCATCTTTGAAAGCATCTCCAATATCTGAAAAAAGGACCACTCTATCGGTTTGGTCTATTGGGACAGCATTCACAACTCCGAGATTAGTTACTGGCGAAAGTGATGGGTTGATAGGGTAAAGAAGAGCGTCAAGACTTAACACTAATTCCCCCCTCAATCTGACTGTTTTGTTCCAGGTCGTATAGCCATCTTTTTTAACTTCGATACTATACGTATCGGGAGGTAAGGTGAGATTGATATCAGTTACTCCCTTTAAAACCCCGTTGATGTAGACTTTTGCAGCTTGAGGATATGCACTAATCGAGATTATTCCCGTCGGTGTAATATTTTGTTGCTCAACGTTCAATCGGTAGCCGCGGGCGAGAATTATTACCACAGCTAGCACGACTAAGAAGACTCCTATAATTCCGATTCGCAAGATTAATTTCATATTTTCTACCTCATACTATGCACGAAATATTATACAATATTGCATAAAATTATCCCAATTCATACGAATAAAACTCTCCGAATAGTCCGAATTTTTCATATTCAGATCTATATTCGGATTGATTCGCTGATTTTATTATTCGGAATCATTAGGATGATTTAACACTATGTTTTTCAGGAAAAAAGTCGGTATAGATCTCGGAACCGCAAATACACTCGTATACGTGGCAGGAGAGGGTATCGTATTAAATGAGCCTACAGTTGTAGCCTATTCTCTTGAAGAAAAAAAAATTCTTGCAGTCGGCGATGATGCAAAAGAGATGCTGGGGAGGACTCCTGGATCAATTGTGGCCTCGCGACCATTGAAGGAAGGGGTAATTGCAGATTACAAGACGACATCTGCCATGATTACCTATTTTCTCAAAAAAGCTCTCAAAGGAAGGGTTTTTTGGCCGGAAGTAATGATTTCGATTCCGGGAGGAGCAAGTCAGGTAGAAAAACGCGCAGTGGTTGCAGCCTGTAAACAAGCCGGTGCTTCAGATGTATATCTTATTGAGGAGCCATTAGCGGCAGCTATAGGAGCAAAAATCCCTATTTCCCAGGCTTCGGGAAATATGATCATAAATATTGGGGGAGGTACAACAGAAGCTGCTATTATTTCTCTCGGCCAACTCGTGGTCTATAAAACAGTTCGATACGCTGGGACAAAACTAGATGAAGCGATAATGCATGAACTACGTCGCGAACACAATCTGATCATCGGAGAGCGAACAGCCGAAGAAATCAAGATTAAGATTGGAAACGCATTTATAACAGAGAAAACCGAGTTGGTTAGAAAAAGTCAAAAATTGGAAAGCGCCAGAACCGAGGCGGTTAAAGATATCAGCGAAAGAACCGCTTCGGTTAATGGAGTAACAGATAGCCCGGTTGTAGTGAGTAAAGAACGTACCATGGAGGTCAAGGGCAGGGACTTCCAATCCGGCCTGCCCCGAATCTTAGAAATAAGCGAAGTTACGATAAATAAAGCCTTGCAAAAGCCTTTAAAGCAAATCCTTGAGGGAATAAAGCAGGTTTTTTCAGAAACCCCTCCCGAGCTATCAGCCGATATTGTCGATAAGGGAATTGTGCTTGCGGGTGGAACTTCACTCCTTACCAATATAGACGCCTATATTACTTACTATACGGGAGTCTCTTCTTTTGTGGTGGATGAACCACTCTTTGCGGTCATCCGAGGAGTCGGGATGGCGATAGAGAATTTGGACAGTTATAAGGAAGCTATCCGATAGTTTTTAATAAAATAGAAGTAAGAATCAAGAAGAAAGTATTAAGTATCAAAAAAATTAATTTAAAATG
>MFZI01000081.1:15699-18575 GCA_001789355.1 Candidatus Roizmanbacteria bacterium RIFCSPHIGHO2_01_FULL_39_8 | reverse complement strand
GACGACTACGGGTGCTGCAAAAGCGGTTATAAAAACTCTTCCCCAGCTAAAAGGAAAAATCGATGGTATGGCAATACGCGTACCCGTGCCTGCTGTTTCTTTTTCGGATATCTCCGCGGTTGTCGAAAAGCCAACCACTAGTGAAGAAGTCAATCAAAAATACAAAGAAGCTTCTGAAGTCTTAATGAAAGGAATTCTTGCGTATGAAGAGGAAGTTTTAGTCTCATCAGACTACATTGGCTCGTCTTATTCGTGCGTATTTGATCCAAACTACACAAAAGTGATCAACGGTACATTCGTTAAGGTCTTTGGCTGGTATGATAATGAGTGGGGATATGCTACTCGACTTGTTGACTTGGTTGATAAAGTAGCAAATTTGTTGTAATATAGACCTTTCTGATTAAAAAATTAATCCACTCATGCCAGATAAAGGTATTACTTACATAGATGAGGTTGATATTCAAAATAAAAGAGTACTTCTTAGAGCGGATTTTGATGTTTCACTCAATCCAAACTATACGATTGCCGACGATGCCCGTATTAAACAAAATCTTCCAACGATAGAATTTCTTCTTAAAAAACACAACAGGCTTATTTGCATAGCAAAACTTGATAGACCAAAAAATAGAGACCCAAAATATTCGATGAAGGTTGTCGTGCAACGATTGAAACAACTTCTTCCTCACAATAAGATCCGGCTCGTAGATGAATTTTTGACGGCAAACAATAAAATCTTCGCGGAACAAGAAACAGGTGAAATATTGGTATTAGAAAATATGCGTTACTACGAGGAGAATAAGAAAAATGATCAGACCTTCGCAAAGAAGCTTGCGAGCCTTGCCGATATCTATGTGAATGACGGATTTGCTATGTCACACAGGACAGAAGCTTGGGTGGTGAGCGTTCCAAAATATATTCCTTCTTTTGGTGGACTTTTGCTTAAAAAAGAGATCAAAATGATTTCGAAAACGGTCAAAAAACCAAAAAAACCGTTTGTTGCGATCATCGGAGGAGCAAAAATCGAAACGAAGATAAATTTGATCAGTAAACTTACCGAGATGGCTGATTATGTCCTTATAGGAGGCGGACTCGCCAATACATTTTTGTGCGCCCACGGATACGAAATAGGCAAAAGCTATTGCGAGTATGACAAAGTCACGATGGCAAGGCACCTGCTCTTTTTAGCCGCACAGAAAAAAACGGCTATCGTCTTGCCTTCAGATGTGATTATCGGCGATCCTGATGATGATAAAAATGGCGGCAGGGTTGTCAAAGTGAATCAGATTCCCAAAGGAGCGGTTGCTCTTGATATCGGGCCCGAAACAAAAGCAAAATTCGGCGCGGTCATTTCCAAAGCAAAAACTATAGTCTGGAACGGGCCTATCGGTTACTTTGAGAATCCTGCCTACCGTCAAGGAACCGACTTTGTCTACTATTCTATCGCGGGCAATAGAGATGCTATATCGATAGTGGGAGGAGGAGATACGTTGGCAGCTATTTCAAAAAAAGAATATTTAAATACGATAACCCATGTCTCAACCGGAGGAGGAGCAATGCTCGAATTCATTGAAAAAGGAAAACTTCCGGGAATAGAAGCACTGAAGCGTTAAGGGTTATTTGTTACGTGTTAGGTGGAACAATAAATGAATACATCGCTTACTCTAGAAACACTAGAGGTATTCAAACTTGCAAAAGAACTTTCATCAACTGGTTGGAAAATTTATCAAATAATCGATTGGAGAAAATCAAAAAATACTAAAGATCAGTTTCTTGACTCAACTGATTCAGTTGGAGCAAATGTCTCTGAAGGATATGGAAGATTCCATTATCTTGATAGAATAAAATTTCTCTATAATGCTCGGGGTTCACTCTATGAATCTAAATATTGGTTTGATTTATTAAATGAAAGAAGCCTAATAAGTAATGATACTCTGAAGAAAGAATATCTTCAAATTTATGACGGGCTAAAACCTAAACTAAATAATTTTATTAACTCTCTTTACAAAAATAAAGATCTCCACCTAACTCATAACTCCTAACACTTAACTATTTTTTTCCATCTAACACTTAACGCCTAACACCTAACTCTATTACCTTGTTGACTGGTTTTGGCGAACTTACTGTAACGACTTCTTTACTTTTCTCTATCGAAGGAAGAAAGCTTTTTCCGACTACTTTATTATCATCAATCCACAAGAGATCCAAATCCATCAAAGTATTTTTGTTCCAAAAAATACGAGGCTGCTTATCAGGAAAGAGAAAAATCATCCCATCAACTCCTTCGAGTTTTCTAAAAAACATGAGCCCCTTTTCCCATTTCTCCGGAGTATCGGCGAGTAATAACTTGTAACTTTTAGCTTGTAACTTGTAACTTATCGTTTGAAAATCTTGATAGTTATTTTGGGGAGAAAATAGTGAAGTTTTTTTTACAAGGATTGCCATTGTGAGGAAAAGAACAATTATTAATAAGAGCAAGAAAAACTTTTTCATATTGATTTTTACCAGAATACAGTATAATTCATGTAGTGAAAAAAGAATATATTTTTGGGGCAGTTCTTCTCCTTTTACTCCTTATTGCAAGTTACTTCGCTTTTTTCAAACAATCTACTCTTTCGTATCCGCTTCAAGTGAAAGACGCAACAATCAAAGAATCAAACGAAAAATATTCCATTGACGTCATCTATCCACAGGTTGAAAATCTGACGAATAAAACCGAACAATCAAAACTTAATCAGTCAGTCCAGGATCGGATGAATTCGCTTGTTGCCGAATTTAAGCAAAATCAAGTAAGTAGTGTTGAGATACCCGAATTTGAGAATGCGAAAAGCGAACTGAAGATAACCTATACTTCCGGCCTTGCAAACAGTAAAATTTTC
>MFZI01000081.1:0-15687 GCA_001789355.1 Candidatus Roizmanbacteria bacterium RIFCSPHIGHO2_01_FULL_39_8 | reverse complement strand
TCCTGGAAAATTTTCCGGGCATGGCTCATCCCAATAATTACAACGAAGTCTTTAACTATAATCTGCAAAATGCAAGCCTCATCTCACTTTCCACTTTGTTTAAACCGGACTCCAATTACCTTCAGACGCTCGCCGAACAAGCAAGAAAGGATTTGCTCGAACAAGAAAAAGAAAATCCGGATGCAGCCGATTTTATCAATGAAGGGACGGGTCCAACTGCAGACAACTTCGATCTTTTCCTTTTAGATAAAGACGGTCTCGTCTTGATTTTCAATCCGGCTGCGGTTGCTCCTGATTATTTTGGAACGATGAAGGTAACTATTCCCTACGGACAAATTCGAAGCCTTTTTAATCCCGAATTCTCCTCGATTCTTTGACTTACTTGACTTTCGTTCCTACCGGTACTTGATGTAATGGAGTAAGCAGTGTTGCGCGTTCATCATAGACCGCCATGAGAATCCCGTTGCTTTCGACTCCCCTTATTACTGCTTTTTCTATATTTAAAACGATAGGTACTTGTTTTCCGATTAGTTCCTCTGGCTTGTGTTTGTGTCCAAATCCTGCAACCACCTGTCTTTTTTCATTCCCCATATCGACAATAATTTTCATTAATCGATCGGTATTGGGAATTCTCTCTGCTTCGACTATTTTCCCGACTCGTATCTCTAATTTTGTAAAATCCTCGAATTTATACATATGCTTTAAAAAAATGTCGGGGCGGCGGGACTTGAACTCGCGACCTTGCGGTCCCAAACCGCACGCTCTAGCCATCTGAGCTACGCCCCGTTATCTATTAATGTACGTCTATATTCTATCAAGCTCCTGTTAAATGAGCAATTTGTTTTTTGAGCCTGGATAAGTCCCTATAGTGATGGATTTTGAATCCGAGCACTCTCGCAGAAATAACATTTTCCTCCTGATCGTCAACAAAAAGAACCTGATCTTTTTTTAAGTTTTTTATATTCTTTTTAATTTCCTTAAATATCCTCAAGAAAAATTCCCGGTCCGGTTTTTTCACCCCAAATGCATGGGAAAAAAAAGTGGCGGCAAAGAATTTTCTCATCCCGAGTTGGAGTTGAATATGCTCTGCTCTATGCCGCTCTTGATTCGAACCGATATATGTCTTCACTCCTTTTTGATTTAATTGTTTAATTAATTGAATCATTTCTTCATTCACCTCATCTTCACTCAACCAATACTCCATGAGTTCATCGATGGATCGATTCCACTTCCATTCGTCTATATATTTCTTTAATAATTTTTTAATGTCGACTTCACCTATTACGCTTTTCCGGAATTCATTTCGGAAAAATGGAGCTAACACCTCTCTTGAAAGGTTGAATCTTTTACAGTAACGATCGCTGAACAAATTGTATTTTAAGATTACTCCATCGACGTCAAACACGACTGCTTTTATCATCTCATTATTTTAACAACATTAGAGTATAAAATGAATTTATGACAAGAATATCTCTGAAAAAACTTAAAAATCCATATTACCTGTTAGTCCTTATCATCGTTCTTTTCATCAGCTATTTTTATGGAGGCGAATTGAATCCCCTAGTAACCCGGGAAGTTGCATCCCCTACTCCAATACCTAAACCTACATCCGTTTCAACTTCTAGCGCAACCTTAGTTAAAGTACTAAGGGTAATCGACGGAGATACAATAGAATTGGATGGTGGTCAAAAAGTGAGATATATAGGTATTGATACACCCGAACTCCACGACCCCAGAAAGAAAGTAGAATGTTTTGCCAAAGAAGCTATGGAGAAAAATAAAGAATGGCTCGAAGGAAAAACAATAAGACTCGAAAAAGACGTTTCGGAAAAAGACAGATATGATCGTTTACTTAGATATGCCTATGTCCCAACTGAAGCCTCACCCTCCGGAGAATTCATAAATACCTTATTGGTAAAAGAAGGGTATGCGTTAGTTTCAACTTTCCCCCCGGATGTCAAATACGCAGAGCTTTTTAAAAATCTAGAAAAGGAAGCAAGAGAAAACAAGAGAGGTCTATGGAATAAGTGTATCCCCTAGTTAGACCCCTCTGTTTTTTTTTGAAAATAGTTTACATTTGACCCATTTGTCCTTTTCCCGACCAACCAAGAGCTTCCATTACTTCTTCTGCTGAATTATAGGTTTTTTTTGGAAGCATCTCCATGAACTGCTTTTTATCTTCTGCAGAAAAATCAGAAAGATTATTACACTCTTTCACTAATTCATCGTAAGTAGCTGGATATTTTTGATGGGCTTTTAAATGATCCATCGCACCTTTCATATCTTTCATCTTGAATCACCTCCTCACATAGTCACATAATTCTGTGATACGTATCACAGAATTATGTTAACAGCAAGGATCAGTAATTACAAATGTATATCATCTTTTATGAGATTGATTTGTTAATTAAATTTGTTATAGTCTAAATATGAATTGGTTAATTTTCGCTATTCTAGCACTCATAACCTATGGGATATTTGATTTCTTCGTGAAACAAACTGGCGGCAAGATCCATGACGGATTGGGAAACCTTATTATTAGCATTATCCCAGTAATAGCCATGATCTTATTTATTATCTATTCGGTGATGAGAGGGGAAAATCTTTTTATAAAACCGGGGGGGCTTAAAAACAGCATACTTGCAGGGGTTGCAATATCTTTTGCCTCGCTTTTCTTTCTTAAAACTTTTTCCGCCGGAGCAAACTTATCGATAGGCATACCACTGGTACGGATAGGTATGATTGCAGTAAGCGTAGTATTAGGAATACTTATATTAAAAGAGCCAATTCATGCCAAACAACTTGCGGGTTTTGTCGTTGCTCTCGTTGGTCTCTATTTACTTATGAGTAAATAGTCTCCAATAGTTTCTCATTTACTGATATGAGTATGCTGTTTTGGAAACCATGGTGGACTGCTTACCACAACAAGTTTTAGATTCGTTCCCTCTATCCAATATTTTTCGCCTTTGGGTATAAGAACCATATCCCCTTCTGATAGCTCATAAAAACTGTTAAGGAGCCATACTCTTCCTTTTCCTTGTTCTATGTACCAAACTTGTTCTACTTCCTGGTCTACGTCGAATCCGGAATGTGGATAACGGCCGCTAATTTCAGAGACTCCAACCGATACATTCTGAAAAGGCAGGTTGTACTCATGGAAGGTTGACCCTGGGTGTTCCTGGATTCTCTTAATTTCCGATTTTTTAATCAACAATTTCATACATGATTGAATACATTCAATATCTCCTTTTTAATATTTACTGGGAATTGGTAATGCCTCATTTCTTTTTTGATAATCCATCGATATTCAGTCAAACTCTTTTCCAGTTTAATCCTTTTATCTGACTTTACTTTACATAAGAAATGGGCTGCGTGAAAGAATTTATCTTCCACTTTGAATACGTCTTCACCAATCCACTCATATCTGACTACCAAAAGACCGGTCTCTTCATTCACTTCTCGTTTCAAAGCAGCGATAACGCCTTCATCCTTTTTCACTTTCCCTCCCGGAACTACCCAGAGTCCCGGATCAATCGCTTCTCTTTCGGATTTTCGGACGATCAACATCCTTCCGTTATCATCCAGAATAAAGGCTCCAAGACAATACACGATTAGATATTTTTCATACATTGGTTTATACCTAACGTAGCTTAATTTAGATCATAATTAATTTTTACTAAATCAAAGCGGAGTGGTATATAATTTTAGCATATGAGCTGGCAGATGCTTCTTTCCATTAGTATCCTTAGTTACTCCTTGGCTATTCTTACTCAAAGAATTCTTATGAAAGGAAACAAAAGTGATCCAGTCTCTTACTCTGTAATTTTTCAGTTATTAACGGGATTCATCATTGGTATTTTCGGTTATTTAACAGCAGACATGACAATTCCTAGGGTGCAGCCTCTACTCATTAATCTAACACTTCTTACTCTTTTGTATGGGATCGGGAATATATTCACTTTTAAAGCGCTTAAAATGCTTGAGGCTTCGGAGTTTACCATAATCTTTGCGACTAGAGGCTTATTTACGTTGATAGCCTCATCAATTTTATTAAAAGAGGGGCTTTACTCAACTCAATTTTTAGGAGCTTTACTAATTTTGATTTCAGTCGTTTTAGTTACGATTAAATCCATGCATTTAAAATTTTCCAGAGGTGAACTACTAGCTCTACTTGGAGCAATGTGCATGGGTTTTGCAGTAACAAATGATCGTTATCTTCTTAGTTATTTTTCAGTTTATCCGTACGTAACTATAGCTTTCATTCTTCCTGCCCTATTTATTGGATTACTGAATTTTAAAAAAATGAAAAACGTAAAGACTTTATTTAAAAAACATATATTTATTAAAATGCTCGTCATGTGTTTACTCTTTTCGATCTCCTCCATATCTTTTTTTTCCGCTCTCAAAATGGGAAACAATTCTTCTCAAATAGCTATTTTGAATCTTCTCTCGATTATACTAATAGTAGTTCTTGGAACAGTCTTCCTTAGGGAGAGAAACAATATTCTTAGAAAAATAATCGGGTCAATTTTAAGTATAATAGGGAGCGCCATACTTGTTAAATAGCAAGACAATGAAACGAAATATTCTATCTTTACTCACATTGCTTATTTTTTTAGGGGTCCTTGATTCTTCTTATCTTACGTACGAACACTACGCAAATTTTATCCCTCCTTGTCCAACCCACGCTTGGCTTTCCCTACTTATTGACTGCGGAAAAGTTTTGCGGAGTCAATATTCGCTCCTATTTGGAATTCCGGTTGCACTCATCGGCCTCATCCACTACAGTCTCTTTTTTATCAATACCATACTTGCATTATTTACTAAGAAAAAAATATTTACCTATCTTATAGTTATCCAGTCTATAGCTGGGGCCTTTGCCTCTTCCTATTTTATGTATGTCCAGTTTTTTATCATTGGGAGTATTTGTTTATACTGCACGCTTTCAGCCATCATCAGTTTTATTATTTTTGCCCTTACCGCTATTTTTTTGCGACGAGAGAAAAAAGAGTTGATACTTCTTGGCTTTGCTCTATTTTATCAAAGAATGGTCAAGCCTATTTTGTTTCTAGTCGACCCAGAAATTATTCACGAAACGATGCTCGCGACTGGCGAAATTATAGCAAAGATTCCAATTCTCAATAGACTAGTTCGTCGAATCGCCCAAGTTAAAGATCTATTTCTAAAACAAAAAATTGCCGGAATTACGTTTGAAAATCCGGTCGGTCTGGCTGCCGGATTTGACTACCTTGCAAAATTGCCTAACGTTTCTCCAATCGTAGGCTTTGGGTTTCAATCTATTGGAACCATCACGAACAAACCCTATGAGGGAAATCTTAAACCGCGCCTAGGAAGATTACCGAAATCTCAATCCCTCATGGTCAATAAAGGATTCAAGAATCCAGGAGCAGAAGAAATTATCAGAAAATTAAGAAACAAGACGTTTCAGACTCCTATCGGGATAAGCATCGGCAAAACAAACTCTACAAAAATCAATACACAAAAAGAAGGGATTAGAGATATTATTGAAACCTTCAAGAAATTCGAACGATCGAAAGTAAAACATAGCTATTATGAATTAAACATCAGTTGTCCAAACCTATTCGGGAGCGTAACTTTCTATCCCCCAAAAAATTTAAGAGATCTTCTTACAGTAGTCGAGAAACTTAAAATAAAAAAACCCATTTTTATCAAGATGCCTATTGAAAAGACGGATAAGGAGTTTCTTGAAATGTTGGGGGTAATTGCAAAATTCAATATTGCTGGTGTAATTATTGGTAACCTGCAAAAAAATAGGCGTGATCCGGCACTGGTAAGAAGCGAAGTTGCAAAATTTCACGAAGGGAACTTCAGCGGAAAACCTACATTCAAACGATCCAATGAGTTGATCAAACTTGCCTATAAAAAGTACAGCAAAAGACTCGTGATTATTGGGTGTGGAGGAATTTTTTCTGCTGAAGACGCATATGCAAAAATAAAACTCGGAGCTTCTTTAGTTCAGCTTATCACCGGTATGATCTTCCAAGGCCCCCAACTCATCGCTCAAATCAACTATGGTCTTATCGAAAGACTGGAAAAAGATGGTTTCACACATATTTCCCAAGCGGTGGGGGTTGAGACATAATTTTATATGAAAGATATTCAAATTATGGATGCTTCAGTTGCGGATGTGGATACGTTATGGAAGTGGGGAGAAGAAAATTGGGAATTATGGTCAGATGAAAAATATAAATGGTTCTCGAAAAAATCATTAAAAAAACTTGTTTCTGAACCAAAAGAAGACTCGCTTCTCGTAGCTAAACATAAAAATGAACTAATCGGAATGCTTTTTATGTATAATCTACGTGATTGGGCATATTGTGTAGGGGCTTATATTACCCCTCGCTTTAGGAAAAAAGGCCTGGGGAATATGCTTTTAATCGAAGCCGAAGGAAGATTAGCGGCCAAAGGAATTGAAAGCATCGCTCTTGTTGTTGATACAAAAAATAAGAAAGGTTTTTATTTCTGGAAAAAAATGGGTTTTTATGAAGGTTACAAATTTATCTGGATGACTAAAGACTTACAAACATGATAAAAAATCACTTACTCTTCAATGATTTTTCGGATTGGCGATTTGATATTTCGAAAGCAAGCGGAAGTTTTATTTGGGATGGAGAGGGAAATAAATTAATTGACTTCACTTCTGCCTGGAATGTGACAAATCTCGGTTGGAATCATCCTGAAATAACTCGAGCGATCATTGAACAAGCCAAAAAAAATACATATAACCCCGGATGGACAGCCGACCCAATACAGAATGAACTCGCTAAAAAACTTACCGATTCTCTTCCTCGAGAATTAACTATTGCAGTAAGGGCAACTGGAGGGACGGAAGCAAATGAAGAAGCGATCAAAACTGCCCGATCCTTTGCCGGAAGAAAAAAAATCCTTGGTTTTAGAGACCACTATCACGGACATTCTTTGGCAGTGACTGCAATCGGATATCCTCCCGAATACGCTGCGTGGAAAAGATTTGGCCCAATCCCCGGCGAGCTAATCCATATTGACTATCCAAATATGTATCGGACGAACAAAAAACCGGATGAGCTTTTGGCAGATTTTTCAACCAGGCTCGAGAATATATTGAAAAAAAGGGATGTCGCTGCAATTGTTACCGAAGCCGGCATTATTACCGGTTGGGGATCAACATATGTAGCCCCTGAAGGTTTTTTAAAAACCGTGCGAAGACTTACTGCACGCTACGGAACATTACTGATCCTTGACGAGGTCGGTACTGGATTCTCCAGATGTGGCAAACTATTTGCAATGGAGTTGGAGCAAGTTACTCCTGATATCGTTACTTTCGCTAAGGGAATGAGCAATGGAGCCGCAGCGATTGGAGCAATGGTAACAACTGCCAAAATAGGACAAAAAACGTGCAATAAATCTCAAATCTATTCTACTTTTGGTTGGACTCCGATTGCCTGTGCAGCGGTACTAAAGAGTCTGGAAATTCATAAACGTGATAGAGTTTGGGAGAAGGCAGGAAAAGATGGGGTATACATCATGAGTATTTTGAAAAAAGAATTAGAAGATAATCCAAAAGTAGGAGACATACGTGGAATTGGGATGGAAATCGGGATTGACTTCGTGAAGAGTAAAAAAACGAAAGAAAAAAATAAACAACTTACGGAAAAAATAGTTGATGAGACATTAAAGAAAGGTCTGCATACTATTTCGGATCATGATAGTAATATTCAACTCATGCCTCCACTTACCATAGAAAGAAAGACACTCAATCAGGGATTGGAAATACTTATTGACGTCATTAAAAAACTAAACTGATTATTTAAGTTCTTCTCGCATCCATTCTTCGATTCCTCTGGAGGCTTTAACGACTGGAATAGCGATTAAAACAAAAGCATTGTAACTATGTAGTTTGCGGACTTCTCTCTCAATCCCCTCAAATTTGTCGTCGATAGAATCCATAATAAGGAGGATTTCCTTAGACGAATTGGTTTTTCCCTTCCACAAAAAACTCGAGACAACCGGAGATTTTTTGATACATACTACTAATTTCTTTTCTAACAAAGTCTTGGAAATTATGTCTGCTTCTTTTTTATTTGCACAAGTAAGAAAAATGAGAATTTTTTTCATGTTAGTGTTTTCTAAATCTTTTCTACAATAACCCAGATTTGTTTCTTTGGGATATCTTCAACTCTTGATGATGGATTAACTACTTCTATCTTTATAATTTCGAAGCCTATATTATACAGCCTCTTCTTTAGCTCTGTTTCGGTAAAGTAATTCATAAACGTCATCAAAGGTTCATCGTGATGAAGACGCAAGTCTCGAATGACCTGATACCGCTCTTGTTCCAATTCCTTTTTTGTCCCCCGAAAACAGGAAAAAATGAAAAGTCCTTTCTTGACTAGACTCCTTTGAATGAACATGAACAACTCGTCAATTTCATGATCAGGTAAATGTATGATTGAATAACACGCGATATACGATCCGACGGAATTCTTTTTTTGTTTTGATGTAAAATCGACCATATCCTCATGAATTATTTTTATCCGGTTAAAGGTTTTGTATTTATTCTTGAGATAATCACAAAATTTTTTTTCGAAATCTACCCCGCTTATTGAAGAAAGATTATGTTGTTTATTCAAAATATAATTTATCGCTGTTCCTGGACCAGTACCCAAGTCAACGAGCGGATATAGTTCTAATTTATGGAGTTTTATGAGTTTAAGAAACTGATCGATAAAATGAAAATTCCCATAATCCTTCTCGAAGTCAGAGGTGTAAAGATCCGAAATAATTGAATACGTTTTTTGTGTATGTTTTTTATATAAGTGCATGATTTGTGATCGCAGGAATATCTATACCTTACCATTTCCATTATAATATCAATTTCATTCTTATGAAACGGCCAGTATCACCATTCATCGCCTTGAGGTTTCCTGACTTTAGATCAATGTGGATTGGTCTTTTTATCTCTGCAATTGGGTCTCAAATGCAGATTGTGGGGGTAACCTGGCACGTATATGAACTGACCCATTCCGCTTTCTCACTTGGATTTATTGGCCTCTCTCGTTTTGTTCCACTTCTTTTGGTTTCTCCTTTCGGTGGATTGATCGCTGATGCCTTTGATAGGAAAAAAATAATAATAATCAATCAACTTGTTATGAGTGTCTCTGCTTTTCTCCTTTTTGTCGCAACTTTTACCAATCTCGTCTCTCCTTTGTTCATTTATTTTATTTTGGCTATCAATTCCGTTTGCAGTTCGATTGATATCCCGGCACGGCACGCACTTACCCCTCATCTTCTTCCCCGGAAGTATTTTATGAACGCGATCAGCCTCAACTCTTTGATGTGGCAAGCCTCAATCGTAATCGGTCCTGCTATTGCCGGCTTTGCAATCGCCTATCTTGGAGTTGGGAGCCTCTATCTTGTAAATAGCTTGTCTTATCTTGCTGTTGTAGTGAGCGTGCTTTTGATCCGCTTTACACCGGAACTGGAAGGAAAAAGTTCAACCATTTCACTCTCTGCATTGAAAGAGGGCTTCGTATTTGTATTCAAACATCCCCTCATCTCCTCATCAATGATCATTGATTTCTTTGCGACCTTTTTTTCGTCAGCTACCACTCTGCTTCCCATCTTTGCCAAAGACATATTAAACGTTGGTCCACAGGGTCTCGGACTTCTTTATGCGGCTTCTTCTGTAGGCGCCATCTTTGCAGGATTATTATTCTCTTCTTTTCCCCATGTTCGGCATCAGGGGAAAATATTAATAGTCTCTGTCTTCATCTATGGAATAACAACTATTTTTTTTGGGCTCTCCCGTCTGTTTATTTTTTCTTTTGTTTTCCTTGCTCTATCGGGTGCCACAGACATGATCAGTACGGTCATCCGAAATACCCTAAGACAGCTCAACACTCCTGATCGCCTAAGAGGGAGAATGACGTCGATCAATTCTATTTTCTATAATGGTGGCCCCCAACTTGGTGAGGTTGAAGCAGGAGTAGTTGCAGGGTTTTTTGGTGCACCTGTCTCGGTTGTGATCGGAGGAATCGGCACTATTATAGTGACTGCACTTATCGCTTTCTTCGTTCCTAAATTGCGAAAGTACCACGGAGATGAAGTGATTATCTAATATGTCTTTATATTTTCTTTTCTTTGATTAAAGATCTATCTGAATTAGACAAATACACTCCCAGAGCTATTATTCCACTTCCAAGAAGTTCTATCGTGAGAGGCAGTTCCCTAAACAAAATAAATCCCAAAGCAAGAGAAAAAATAACCTTCGTCAAAAGAATCTGGCTCACAAGAGTCGCCTCCAACTTCGTGAGCGCATAATTTATGAGGATCGCTCCTAACGAAGAACAAAGCGCCGAAAATAATAACAAACCGCTTACCTTAACATTTAGATTAAAAAAAATAAATCTCTCACCAAATATCGGAGTAAGTAAGAAAACAAACAATCCGGCTAATATATACGTGTATGCGGCTATTTCAAAATTGTTCAATTTACCGACAAGCACCTTCCTCCCCACGATTGAGACTGCTCCTGCAAAAAGAGATATCGTGATGAATAATTCACCTATCCCGAACTGCGAAATGATTGGAATTAAAGACTTGGTTGAAACTACCAAAACTCCATATATAGATATTAAAATGAAACTAAGTAATCGGATATCGAATTTAGTTTTAAAAAGAAATAGTGAGTAAAAATATACGACTAAAGGGGTTAACGAGTCAATCGATGAAACATTTAAGAGTTTGGTATTAATGAGCCCGAAAGTCAAGAGAATAGCCTTAAAACCAAATCCTATCACGCCTGTGAGAAGAACCCATTTGATTGTTTGCGGTGAAGCATTCAGAAATGCCTTGAGGCGGATTTTCTTGTAAAAAAAAACCACCGTGACAACCGATGCCATCAATAATCTACTATACGTCTGTGTAAAAGGCCCCAATGTTTGTGATATTACTTTTACGGTCGAATCAGATAGAACAAAAATCAACATCGCACCGACCATGGCCCAAATCGCTTTGGTGTGGCTGTTCATACTTTTTTGCAAAACTTACGCTGTACTTAATAAAGTCAAATAATCGGGTCGCATCGCTCACGTTAAAATTAACAATATTGATCCTTGGAATTACGAAAGATTTTGCTTTTTGATAGGATAAAATTCCATTTATCACCTGCATTGTTTGTCGAGCTCCCAAATCTTGATTATGATCACTTCCTGCGATGAGGGCGATTACTTTTTCATCGTAGCATTCATTGCATTTTAAGATATCGAGGAAATTCTTGAGTGGGCTCGGAATTCCGCTGTGATAAGTAGGGATAACAAAGAAAATAAGCTTTGCCTCTATCAACTTTCTTATATCCTTTTTTTGATTTTTATTCGCACTTGCATAATCGATATATTTTCCTCTAAATAAAGAGTCAAAATAGTCAAGAGTTAAAAGATGTGTCGTGTGTCCTAATTTTTTTATCAAAATTTCAACAGTCTTTGATATTAAAACTGTTTTATTGTTAATTCTGTTCGTTCCGTTGATGATTGCTATATTCATGAATATTTATGAATAAATTCAAGTAATATTGACTTTGCTTTCTTCGGAATTATGTCATAGTGAAACGGAAGTATTTTTTCGAAATCATACTCCAAAAGTCTTTTCGCATTCTCGAATCTCATCTTGATGTCTCCTTCCGTTCCGTCCCGATGTTTGAAAAAGTCGTAAATTTTGCCGTCCTTTCCTTCAATATGGTCGCCGGTAAACATTACCTTATTTTTCATATCGTGTAAAGTCGAACTCCCCCGAGTATGACCGGGAGTATGAATCACCCTAAGGTTTTTACTAAATTCGTACCCGTCTTCAAATAATACATCTGGCTTTATAGTTAACCATTCGTTCTTTTCATCTTTCTTGTGCAAAAATATTTTTGCTCTATATTTCTTTTGCAGCAATTCTGTTTCTCCTGCCGTTGGACCATGCGACATGAAAACTTTTATCGGCTTGTCAAAATATAGGATGAAGTCTTCGTGCTCATCCGTCAACTGCTGGGGACCATCAATGAGCAAAATAAAATCATCCTCTTCAATAAGATACGAATTTACTTGCTCATCATAAAAAACTTGATTCGGAAATCGATAGACATTTTCGGCAATTCTATATTTTGGATTTTTTATTGTTTTAAACCCTTGAGCATTCCAATCTGCTGTCCCACCGGAATATTCAAAGACATTTTTATACCCCATTTTTTTCAACGTCTTATAACCTTTTAAGCTGGCCATACATGTGAATCCGTCACAATAGGTGACAATCAAAGCTTTTTTGTCTGTGATCATCCGAATAGCTTTTTCCTCCATATATTTCCAACGAATATTCATTGCACCGGGAAGATGTTCCCATAGGTAGTAATCGATTCCTCTACAGTCAAGAAGTATGAATTTCTTTTTGGAGTCGATGAGTTTTTTTAGTCCTCTTGTTGATATCTCTCTCATTTATATCTTAGTTGTGAAATACTACTATCTATGAAACTTTTTAACGTTAATAAAGCTTCTCTTCTTGGTCTACAATAAAGATATTTTCCATTCTTCTTGCACTCAATTAACCCTGCTTGTTCTAAATCTTTTATGTAGGTAGAAGCTGTGGATTGGGGAATTCTCAGATTTTTGACAATTCCGGTCACACAATTACCTGTGTATCCTTCCTGGGTATCGATATCACAGTCACAGCCCTCAGTAAGAATTTTTAAGAAAATATTTAAACGAAGCGGATTCCCCAGAAGTTCAAAAGACTTCCCTATTTTCTCAAACAAGTCTTTTCTATTCATATATATTATAAATTTGTGATGTATATCACAAATATATCATGTTTTTACGATATGTCAAGAGGGATGCGATTCTGCATCCCTCGTACCCGCCGACCAATCTTGGCACAAGCCGTGTTCGAATAGAACCAAAAAGGTGAGTGCGAAGATAAGGCGGGAAAGGCACACGTTCTATTTCTTAAGCCATGCGGAGATCAATTCAGTGAGCTTCTTCTCCTTGCCAGAAAATCCATGATCTGCTCCTTTAATCATCTTGAAAGTGAATAGTTCTGGATGAGTGCATTCTTTTTTTAAGATTTCGACACATCGGAGAACATTACCATAACAATACTCATCTTGTTCACCGTAAATAACAAGACTGGGTTTGTTTATCGTTTTATATTCGCGAAATAATTTTTTCCTGGATAATTTTAGATTGTTCATATATTCGTTGAAGGGAAATATATTGTAATCTCCGTTTGGATTGATTGTGTCATATAAAGACTGATAAGAAATAAGAGGATCTGCGACTATATCTTGAGGGATCAGTTCTCTTCCTTTTCCTTTTTTAATTTTATCTCTACTTGTTTTTAAAAGTGATGTAAATTTTACCCTTCCGAAATCTTGATAATAAAGTCCCGTATCATCTCCTCCGCTCACCAATATATATTTATTGATGAGATTCTTTCGCTTATAGTAATGATATACAACGATTTTATTCGCTCCAGTAGAAAGACCAATTAAATAAAATTTTTTATAACCTAATTTTTTCAGATAATTCAAAGCGCCATCGATATCATATACACATTCTTTTATCAGCTCGAATGTCATTCCATAGAGGACGCGGTCTTCTTCCTCTTCTCTCTTTTTGACTAGTTTTTTTATCCAATGAGCTCCTCTATTATTGAAAGGAAAAAAGGAAATCCCTATCCTAACAAGTGCAGCACCGAGCAGATTCATACTGTCATCCTTATAAAAAATAGAAGAACTTCCGTTTCCATGAAGATACAAAGCGACCTCTGGTGTTTTGGTGTGAGGTTCATAGAGTAAGCCTGGAAGTTGAATTTTGTCTGTAGTCTCAAATGAAACAAGTTTTAAGTTCATATCGACTCCGCTTGTAAATAGAAAAAAAACAATGCTATGATAGTATTATAGTATAAGGTAATCTTATGATAAGAAAACTAATCATATCAATTTTTTTCTTTCTTTTTATTCCTTTTTTATTCTCGAACGTATATGCAATTACCTATGATCTGGTAGCTCCAGAAGGAGCTCTGCGAAGAGGAAATGATGTTCAATTTACGATCTACATCGACACGGAAGATTCTACTGTTACGACTGGCGAGATTGGAATGACATACGATACTGTAGCCATACAGTACGTAAGCACTTCACCGGGCGCAGCCATGAATTCTGTTGCAAAAAGTGACGTATCCGATGGAAAATTTTTATTAACCGGAACAAGTTCAGGATTCAAAGGCAACGATGTATTTGCCTATGCAACCTTCAAAATCATTGCAGATAAGCCAGACAGCACCGAAGTTTGCGCGCTCTGGGCTCCAACTACGTCACCCACTTCAACCCCAGGACCAACCAGCACTCCAGGTCCAACCTCACCTCCTGGAACTCCAAATCCTACAAATCCACCACCTACAGCTTTACCGAAAACGGGAAGTTCAGAAACGGGAAATTTTATAGGTTTGGCAGGCGGTCTTATTTTTCTTGCGGGAACTTCCTTTTTCTTGCTTAAAAATGTATTAGTCTAATAGAGACTCCTATCGCGACTAAACTTGGGGAGGCGGTACAGATCCCGAAGGGGGAATCTGCGGAGTCTGAGGTGAAGACATATCTTTCTTTTTCATCATATAGACAATTACTATTCCTACTGTTGCCACGAGAAGTACAAGAATCACAACGATTAAAACTGTATTGCCCGACTGCGCAGCACTAGTACTCGGTACTCCTGTTGGAGAAATATTCTCTGATCCAGTTGGTGGCGGGACTGTGGGATAAAGAGATTTTCCGTCTTTAGTAACCGCCATTAAGTTTATTTTATTCTCTTGAAGATATTGCTGATTCTTCTCGACAAATCCTGAAGTAGTCATCGTTGTTGATTGGGAGTTAGTCGGAGAGATAAATTCCAAGTTATAAGCAAAAATGGGTAAATATTTTGGTTCAATTCCAAAAAATCCTGTTCCGTCTGCTTTTGTTTCGAAATATACTTGTCCTGACCAATCTACCCTTACCTTAATTTGGGCATTCGGAATTATTTTTCCATTCACATCATACGCATACCCTTCAATATAAGGAAGTATCGGATCGACCGAAATTTCTTGACCCTCCGCTTCCGCTGGACTTGTCTCTTGAGCATAGACAGAGCTCACGAGTGTATTTGCTTCAAATTGAAGTAGGGATGCTAGTTTCTGAAGAATCGAATTTTCCAGCGAGAGCTTTGTAATATCGACCTTTTTCGGGGTGATGACTAATTTTTCATCTTGAGGAGTTTGTGAATCAGACAGAATAATCTCCCATTCTCCTTGAGCGTTTGCATCAACCGTGGCATACACTTTTTTGCTTTTTTTTCCGATTAGACTCACTTTAGAAAGCGGGTGGGAGACTATTCCCTCATATTTGGTCGATTGACCTAATTTCACCACATCGTAGGTGATCATTTCGATCGGGAAATGAAGGGGAAGGTTGGTCCCTGGATCAAGGGGAATATCTCTGTGCTCGGGCTTTCCTTCTGCTTCATCTATTGGTTCGTCCGGCTTATAGATATCCGAATAGGCTTTTTTGTAATTCTTGTGCAGATTTGGGTTCGCTGTGAATTCATGAGTAGACGGTTTGGTCGCTATAGCGAGGTAATAGGTGCCGGGAGGGACAGG
>MFZI01000080.1:25017-27152 GCA_001789355.1 Candidatus Roizmanbacteria bacterium RIFCSPHIGHO2_01_FULL_39_8 | reverse complement strand
CTAAAATTTCTTCTCATCAATGGCTATCCAGGCCTGTCTCTTTACGGAGCGCTTATTGGTGGAGGAGTGACTCTCTATTTGTATTGTCGTTTGAAACATATCGATTTTAAGGAAGTGGTTGATTATTTTGTTCTTCCCGTCTTTATTGCCTTGACCTTCGGTAAATTAGGAGCTTTTTTTGCCGGTTCAGATATAGGGACAAAGACGACATTTCCCCTTGCAGTCAAATATGTTGGCTACGATGGCTTTCGGCATATTACTCCGATCTATGAGGCTCTTTTCTTTTTTATCGGATCGATATTGTCGTATAAACTACTCTTTGCGGTGAGGAAAGAAGTGTTAAGGCGTGGATTCGTTCTTTATTTTTTTTGTTGGTATTTTGCCCTAATCTATTTTGTATTTGACAAAATCAAAGAGAACCGTTTATACTTGTTGGGTCAAAGTTTGAACGTAAGTATTTCGGGATTAGTTCTTGTGATAATGACTTTGTACTTTATATACTATTTCAGGAATTCAGTCTTAGCGTATGTCAAAACACATAGCAAAAAAATTACTCAAGGAATTTCAGGAAAAATTGCTCGCAGACGCGGTGAATCTGAAAAAACAGATAGAGGAGCTTAAGAAAAGTGACCCCTTTGCAGATCCGGATCACGCCACAGATAATGCTGCGGTAGACACCGATGTCCGCGAACAAGTAGGCCATGACACGATTGAAGCTGAAATCAAAGATCTTCAGAGAAGACTACAAGATATAGAGATCGCAGTACAAAAAATACGAAAAGGAAAATATGGAATGTGTGAGCGCTGCGGGAAAGAAATTCCTTTACCTAGGCTCAAAATCCTTCCCGAAGCCCGCTACTGCGTCGACTGCGAACAAAAACTGCGGAGGTAGTATACTCAATATATGACTGAGATTCCGTTTCAGATGTTGTTTGGCGCATTTCTCTTTCTCTTCTTTCCGTTAGTTGGTGGCTACATAGCGGTAAGATACAAAATTTCTCCTTTGGTAGGATATATAGTTGGGGGGATCTGTCTTCATCTTCTCTGGGGGGAGCGTCTCCCTCATGAATTCATCAATAGTTTCTCCATGCTTGGATTGGTTCTCCTCATCTTCACTATCGGTCTAGAAACAAACTTCGCCTCCATTCGAAGATTCGGAAAATTCGTCATTCTGGGAGGTTCTCTGCAGATAGGATTCAGCGCTCTTATTTTATATTTCATATCTCTTATCTTTGGTTTTACCCTGCTGGAATCTGTGTTTATCGGGTTTGCTTTCTCCCTTTCATCTACGGCCGTAGTATCTAAGATCATTCAAGAGCGAGGAGAGGAGAATTCCCTTTTGGGGGGACTCGCCATAGGAGTTCTCATATTTCAAGATATAGTATTCATTCCTTTGCTCATCATTCTCTCTTCATTTGGAAAAGATAGATCGACGTCAGATGTCCTTATGCAAATAGCGATAAATACAGGGAAAGCAGCTATCATTTTATCAGTTATCTATTACGTAGGACAAAAGATTGTTCCCTACATATTTAATAAAATTGCAAAAAAATCCCGCGAGATTCTTAATTTATGCATAATTGTCTTTATTATTGCTGCATTGGCTTTCTTCTCGCTCTTGGGGATGTCTAGTTTGCTTGCTGCCTTCGTGGCGGGAGTTCTTTTGGGGCAGACGATCGAACATTACCATATCTTTTCTCAAATTAGGCCGCTAAGAGATCTTTTGGCTGTCGTTTTTTTTGTTTTCTTGGGGTTGACGATCAACTTAGGTTTTGTATTGGCAAATTTAGTACCGATTCTATTTTTTCTCCTATTGGTTATCCTGGCAAAGTCATCCCTCATCCTCATCATCTATTTGTTTTTCAAATTTCATTCGAGAACGTCATTTTCTTTGGGCTTGTTTTTATTTCAGATAGGAGAGGGCGCCTTTGTGTTAGTATTCCTAGGATTTACTAACGGACAAATAAGAGAAGAAACCTTCCATTTTGCGTTAAGCGTTGTTTTACTATCACTTCTTATTACCCCGTTCATTTTATATAACAAGGACAAAATTTACTTTTTTTTGCGGAAAGCAATTAAAAAATATCTTCCATTCGTTGAAAAGTTTGTTATTTTGCGCTTGGACAGGGAACCGC
>MFZI01000080.1:17993-25008 GCA_001789355.1 Candidatus Roizmanbacteria bacterium RIFCSPHIGHO2_01_FULL_39_8 | reverse complement strand
CTGCTTTCCAATATCCCTTTTATCGCAATCGACTACAACTTTCACACGGTTGAAACGGTCAAAAAAGAAGGAATTAATATCTTATATGGTGATCCGACAGAAATTGACGTGTTGGATTATGCCCAGTGCGAAACGGCAAGTACTCTCATATCTGCACTGCCGGAAAGCTTTTCCCAGGAGATGATTGTGCTGAATGCAAAGAAATTAAATCCGAAAATTATTATTTTTACCCGCGTACATCAGGAAATACAGCAGAGAAGGATGAAGGATTTAGGGGTAGAAGTTATTGTACAGCCAGAGTTTGAAGCCTCCCTTTCGATTGTAAGAAGGGTCATGTACAGAAAAGGTTTGGATAAAGAAGAAATTGCACGTCGCATAAAAAGGTTAAAAATTGAACACGGAATGATATGAAAAAAAAATCAAATATCAAATATCAAAAATCAAAAATTAGAAATAGTCATCCTGAATTTAGTTCAGGATCTGTATTTGGAAAAGGCAGATTCCGAACCAAGTTCGGAATGACAATAC
This sequence comes from Candidatus Roizmanbacteria bacterium RIFCSPHIGHO2_01_FULL_39_8, assembly GCA_001789355.1. Taxonomy (GTDB): domain Bacteria; phylum Patescibacteriota; class Microgenomatia; order UBA1406; family GWC2-37-13; genus O2-01-FULL-39-8. Next base: position 24,480 of record MFZI01000080.1, on the reverse strand, counting down.
TTCTTTTTTTTCTATTGTTCATTTCTTATAAGTTTTTTTTAAGCTTACGAAGTTCTGCATTCTTTCAAAAAAAGGACAGGATAAATATAGTAGTGGAGGAGATCAACTCAGAATTTTTTTCCTTTGGCTTAGACGATGGAGTTAACTACTATATTTCTTTTTTTCCTGATTTAGAAACAGTGGTTCCCGGAGGCTATGGATATTATCGACTGGGAGGGATAGCAAAGTTGGCTAGTTTGGATAAAAAACCACTCATCTATACCAAGACCTTCTCATATGCGACGTCAAGCTTCATTGATTACTATTTTTATCCAAGTACGTCTTCAGACAGAATCAAGGTATATTTTGGTACCGAAAAAAAGGATTTTTCACTTCCTAGTTTTTCTCTCATTTTTTTTGGGGAAAGCAATGCACTTTTCTTCGACAGGGTATATGTTTATCTAATGTTACTGGGAAAAACCAAAGGACAATTCAAATCAATTCAACACATCCCAGTTGAAAAGAAGGCTGATACAACAATACTTTCTCACCAGGATTTTTTTTCTTCCCTGCAGGGAAACTTTTACAAAAGAACCTATAGACTAGAACAGAAGAGTGTTCAACTATTATATACGAAATCATACTCCACAGCACAGGCAATTTCACAAATGTTGGAAGGAGAAGGGATACGAGTTGCCGATCTAAGTGAAAGTGGTAATAGTGGAAAAAACTGTGAGATAGTTGAGGAATCTGACAGTTTTTCTTATACAGCCTTAACCCTTTCATCTTTTTTCGACTGTAACTTAGTGAGGAATACTACAGACGCATATGATATAATAGTAAAGTTAGGTGATTTAGAAAAGGAATGGGAGATAGAGAAATAATCAATTTAACCATGCTACTTCCAATATTTCTCATACTATTAACTATTTCATTTATTTTGGCCCTTCGTTCCATGAAAGACTTCGAGATGCCAAAAGAAGTAAAAGCACTTTTACGGTTTAGAAATATCCGGGGAACGATACTTTTTTTCAAAGGGAAGAAAATAAAACACTACCGCTCATAATACTTAATACTACCTATTCTTCTCCCTCTTCTTCATTGTCCGGTCCATAGGGAAAGTATTCTTTTTCTTCTGCCGCCATTGATTCGGCTAATTTTTCAAGGTCTATCTCTACTGTCTCGGTGCTCTCTTCGTCTTCTTCTTTCTCAGATTTAAGCTCGTTAATGCGCGACTGGATGTTATGTGGAAATGATATATAGTGTTGGACTCGATTGCCCTTTCTTTCTTCCCGAATAAAAATGGTAATCCGAGCTAAACTTGCCTCTTTAATAAAAGCCGCATATACGCTTTTGGCTTTTAAAAATACAAGCAACCTGCGCGACAAATCATCAGGGAGGGTACCGATATATTCGTTTTCTTTAGTGCGAGCTTCAACCTTTCGGTTTCTAGCCTTAAGAAAGACTTCTTGTCCAATAAAAAGTTGAGCAAGTACATTTTTTTGTCCGAGATTTACGAGCGCTACGCTTTTTGTTTTGCCAGGAATATCAAGAAAAAGATTTGGATCGAGTGAAATCTGACTTTGACTCCTTTTACGAGTTTTCTTTGTTTGAAGAACATTAATTCTCTCTAAATTTTCCAAGGCCACATTATTATTCGACTGTATTTTAATTGCTTTGCGATAATACTTTTTTGCCTCATCTAAATCTTGTTTTTGTAAATAAGAGAAGCCAAGCCTTAAAAGTGCCGAAAGGTTCTGTTTATCAAGCTGAATTATTTTTTTATTTGTCAGAATGGCTTCGTCCCAGTCTGTATTGATAGCAGCATCAACAGCATGTTTTTCAAGTTGTTCTATTGTTTCCATAATTCAATACAGTATATGGGAAATGGAAGGAAAGTCAAGTATAATAAGAACGAAAATCACAACAACCAATTCACAAGTAATCCAAACAAATTTCAGTATTCAAATTTCAATTATTGAAGCGTGTTTGGTTATTGTTTCTTGAGTATTTTTATTATGAGTGGACATTCGAAGTGGTCTAAACTAAAACATACAAAACAAGCAAAAGACGTGGCGAAAAGCAACACGTTTTCTAAACTCTCTCGGCTCATAACTCTTGCTGTTCTCGAAAGTGGAGGAATAACCGATCCAGATAACAACGTGAAGCTTCGGCTTGCGATTGTGAAAGCAAAACATTTCAATATTCCAAAAGATAATATCGACCGAGCAATCGAAAAAGGCTCTGGCGCCAATCAGAACCTCCTCAAGGAAATTGTGTATGAGGCTTTTGGAAGAGGAGGAGTAGGGCTTCTTATTGTTGCAACTACCGATAATCCTAATAGGACTTTAGGAGAAGTACGGCGAACTCTGGAGATGTATGGGGGCAAGTTAGGAAACAAGGGCTCTGTGTCTTACTTGTTTCAAAAGTGTGGCATGGTCCAGATACCACTAAATCTTATGAAAGAAGAAGAGGCCTTCTCGTTTGCACAAAAGATTGGAGCTTTTGATGTTGACGAGAATGACACTTTTTTTACCACATATTTTCCTTACGAAAAAGTCGGACATATTAAAGATCACTTAAAGGATGAACTGGTACATAATTTAGAGATTGTTTACAGGCCTCAAACGGCAGTTACTTCATCTGAAAAAGACAAAATCCTAGGTCTTACCAAAGCTTTAGAAGAATTAGACGACGTTCATAAAGTTTTTTCAGATTTACATCAATGAACTATTTCAGTCGTGCTTTGATTTTTTTCCAAAAAAAATCTCTCCGAATTGAAAAACGTATCCGATTTGTTATCGGTGCGCTCATACTCACCTTCGTTATGCTCCTGTCGACTTTCTTTCTATTCGAAAATGGCCTTTTCTTTGTCCCCATATTGATCATCTTTGTCTATGTGCTCGGCTACTTTGCATTATTGGAGGGAATAGAGAAGATAGAATGGTTGACGCTTTTTCTTATGCCTGTTCTTCTCACGATTGCGTCTTACCTGTTTTATTTTCTGTTTCCGGTACGTTGGTTGACGCGAGTACCTTTTGTTTTCCTCTACGGCATTTCAATATATGCGGTTCTTCTTTGTTCGAATATTTTTAACGTAGGAGTAGAGAAGAGTCTTCAGCTTTATCGGGCTGCATTTTCTATTAATATCTTATATCAGATGCTTATTAGTTTTCTTTTATTTAATATCATCTTATCTTTTAAACTCAATTTTTTCTTCAACGGAATTGGAGTAGGGATAGTATCTTTTCTTCTTGCTCTCCAGTTGATATGGAGTGTTCGCCTTAATTTAAGCATTGAGAGGATGATTCTCTTATTTTCTTTTTTTATCGCATTGATACTGGGGGAACTTGCGCTAATAGGTTCATTTGTGCCTGTGAAACCAGCCATACTCTCCCTTTTTTTAACATCCTCTTATTACTGTATCTCCGGACTCATTTACAGCTTTCTGGATCAGAGGTTATTTAAAGAAACAATTCGCGAATATATCGCAGTTTGGATAGTAGTATTTATTCTTTCAGTTCTTTCGATCAGTTGGTAAAAAAAGAGGACATCCAAATAGGGAAGAGGGAAGAGGTGAAAAGGAAGGATATTATTTATTAGTTACGGGCGTGAACAATATATCCTATAGTTATTTAATCGTATTTAAAACTATAGGATATATAAATGCAAAACAAATTTTTAAGTTAAAACAAATTCTATCTTAAATTGAGGCTAAATATCTATAATAGACTGTTGTAACAATCCAAATAATATATTCTCTTCCGCTTGTGGATAAGTATCAGGCTTAAAAACCCGTGCTCAATTTACTAATTTAGACTATTATAGCAGCCTAAATTAACACAATCTTCCGCGCATGCTTCGGTGTTCTTTTCAGCGGGAAGAATTTCATTAGCCTCGAAAGTTAATATATAGACTGCTATTATACTCTAACATCTGAGCTGTTGAATATATAGTCACTTATGTGATTTGGCCTTAAATTTATATATTTAGATTGTTATTTAGCGCTAGAATCGACTTCATCCCTGCTTGAGACGTGTCACCATTCAGCTTCAGTTTTTAGTATTTAGCATGTTGATACGGTCTAAACTATACTTACATTTCTTTTCAGTGTGGTTATCACTTCCACCCCGTGAATGCTTCGGAGCATGAATATTAGCCTCAAAAAGAAGACTTTGGAGCAATATAATAGTCTAAATTAATCTAAGAGAAGGAGAGATATTTTCTTCCTCTCTTGTGTCATATTTAGTGATCGATATGTTACTCATTATTCATCTTCACTGTTCCTAATGGTGAGAGGAATTCAAGATCTAAAGGGACCAGCCTCTCTTCTTGGAAAGGACTCGACTATTTTCACAACTGACAAACATCACAGATTATAAGTAAATTTCGGACACCAAGAAACCGGGAAGAGTGGATGCTTAACGTCGTAAATTATATCTTTTACGACGTCATGCGAGGCTGGCGGAAGAGAAGTGGCAAGTAAAGATTAAAAATTAAAAGTTAAAAATTAAGAATTATTTCAAGATAATTAATTATTCTCCATTTATTCTCCTCCTTTTATCCAGACGCTTATTTCAGCCTTTTTTCGACTTTAGCCTCGAGACTGGTTTTTTTATTTTTAAAGGATTTTCTCAAAAATCCATAAAAAATACCGCTATGACAATCTATTTCACTACTCTACTCTGGCCTCTTAAGATGTGAGGGGAGTAACAGTAGTAATTTTAATAATGTGATATTATTAACGCTGATATGGATTTTTTTCCAAAGAGTATAGATTTCTTCAAGCGATTTGATGCTTTAGCAAACATTATCCATGAATTAGGTAACCTGGTAGAAAAACTTCACATACGTTCGAGTAAACTGGTCCAGCTTGAAAAGGATGCACGGAAAATGGAAGAAAAAGCAGACGCTATTTGTCATCAACTGTTCCAGGAAATCAATCAAACTTTCATCACGCCCATAGATCGCGAAGATATTTATACGCTTGCAGTTTCTTTGGATGATATGATTGATTTAATCGAAAATCTGGCATCTAACGTATATACATTTTCGGTAAAAAAGGAAGAAAAGGAGTTTGGCGCGTTTATCAAACTAATAAAAGAATCCTGTCAAAATGTAACCCTTCTTGTCAAAAATTTGAAGCATAAAGGAAAAGCGATCTCGCGGATGCGGGAACTCATCGTAAAGATCAATAAAATCGAAAATACAGGCGACGGACTTGTCCGCAAAGCCTTTACATCGCTTTTTTCAAATGGCAAAGACCCGGTTGAGATCATAAAGTGGAAAGACCTCTTTACTACCATGGAAGAAATTCTGGATGGATCGGAAAAAATCGCGCATCACATTGACGAAATTATCATAAAAAACTACTAAGCCACATGGAACATGTATCCATTCTTCTGATTGTTGTGTTGCTTCTTATTCTTTGGGCAGAATTTGTCAATGGATGGACAGATGCCCCGAACTCAATTGCGACTGTAGTAACGACGCGAGTGCTGTCTCCACGGAGGGCACTTGTTATGGCTACGATACTCAATGTATTGGGAACTTTTTCGGGTACTGCTGTTGCCACAACCATAGGGACAGGGATTATAAAACCTGAGCTTATCAATCTGTCGACAGTTGCGGCAGCGATGGTCGGTATAATCTTTTGGAGTACATTAGCATGGCGCTATGGTTTGCCAACGAGTGAGAGTCATGCGCTTATTGCAGGGTTAGCAGGAGCGGGTTTGGCCATAGGAGGTTTCGATGCATTGCTTATTGAGGGGTGGACAAAAGTGGGTTTGGGTCTTTTATTCTCAACTTTTTTGGGATTTGGATTCGCCTATTTTCTTTTTTCTCTTATCGCCCGACTTTTTTATCACACAGGTATTTCAAGGGTACGAAGATTTTTTGGCAGAGCCCAAATAGCTTCTTCCGCATTTATGGCTTTTAGTCATGGTTCAAATGATGGGCAAAAATTCATCGGGACATTTTCCTTGGCACTTTTAATAGCAGGAATAACGAAGGAATTTACGGTACCTTTTTGGGTGATTTTACTTTGTGCTTCGATGATGGGAATAGGAACCATGGTGGGAGGCTGGCGGATAATAAAGACCTTGGGAGTGCGACTTACTAAATTAGAACCACAACATGGTTTTGCTGCAGAAACAGCAGCCGCATCAGCAATTGAACTGGCGTCGCGTTTTGGAATTCCACTCTCCACGACACATACCATAAGTACTGCCATCATAGGAGTTGGAGCGGTTCAGAGACGCCAGGCTGTTCGATGGAGTGTCGCAAAGAACATCGTATATGCGTGGGTTCTCACCTTTCCTGTGTGTGCTGGAATCGCCTATACTACGGCAAAACTATCCCTGTTTTTCTTCAGATAAAAATTATATTTATGAGAAGTGTATCAATTACTCCGCCGCTTTCTTCAACAATCAATCTTCCTTTTGGATCGCTGGCAAAGGATTGCTGTTATAATGATCTATATGAATATATTAGTGGTGAAAAATCTGAC
>MFZI01000080.1:16589-17816 GCA_001789355.1 Candidatus Roizmanbacteria bacterium RIFCSPHIGHO2_01_FULL_39_8 | reverse complement strand
GTATTTGAGAACTTGCACTTCTTATCCTATCTATACGATATAAAAAATAGGAAGGAACGAATTAAAAAAGTGTCCAATATATTTCGCTTGGAAAAATTGTTGAACCAGCCAATATCAGAGCTTTCGTCGGGTCAGATAACGAGAGTTAATCTGGCGAAAGCTTTTCTCAATTTTCCTAAGATATTGTTTTTAGACGAACCGACTGCTTCACTTGATCCCGATACCGCAAAATACGTACGGGATTTCCTGTTATCGGAGAGGAAAAACTTTAATATGTCTATCGTTTGGACGTCGCATAATATGGCTGAGGTTGAGGAGGTATGCGACCGAGTTATTTTTATCAATAAAGGCAGGCTCATTGCGGATGACACTCCGAGCAAGCTCGCAAAGACGATCGAGGTGAGCCACGTCGAACTCAATGTCTCGGACGGCCTCAAGCGCACCATTGAAATGTGCGGTAAAGATAGTATTCATTATCGCCTCGAAGGAAGAAATATTGTTGTGGACCTCAAGGAAAAGGAAATTCCCGATTTTTTAAAAAAACTGATGGACAAGGGAGTGTATTACACGGAGATCAGTATTAATAAACCATCGCTTGAGGATTATTTTTTGGAGGTGGTCAAACAAAAAAGATGAAACTGCACAGACTTATTGCTATCAATTTAAGGTTTTTCTATAACTTGCGAAGAAGTTATGACCGTCTGAGCGATGTATTTTACTGGCCGGCTCTCGATCTTTTTATCTGGGGATTAACCAGCTCTTTTTTTGTTTCCATAGCTCCGGAATTCCCGAACCTCATATTCTCAATCCTTGCTGGTCAAATTCTTTGGATTTTTTTATGGAGGGGCCAGTACGAAATCTCGGTGAATCTGCTCGAAGATCTCTGGAACAGGAATTTAATCAATATTTTCGTATCTCCCCTGAAGTTTAGTGAGTGGATTGCTGCCCTTGTGATCCATGGAATATTAAAGGCATTCATTTCTTTTCTTTTTGCAGCTCTTTTCGCCTTTTTCCTTTATAAAACTAATATTTTTTCGTTCGGTTTCTCAATGATTCCCTTTATGATTCTTTTGATAATGACAGGATGGACAATCGGATTTTTTGTAGCAGCTTTGATCTTACGCTATGGTACCAAGGTACAGACGTTAGCGTGGACTTTAGGAGGATTATTCGGGCCGTTTTCGGCGATTTACTATCCAGTATCTATCTTGCCTGATTGGGGGAGAT
>MFZI01000080.1:270-16578 GCA_001789355.1 Candidatus Roizmanbacteria bacterium RIFCSPHIGHO2_01_FULL_39_8 | reverse complement strand
GTTTTATTTTAAACTTAATCTACTTAATTTTAGCTCTTTTCTTTTTAAGCAGAAGTTTCAGGAAGGTACTGGAAAAAGGTCTAGTGAAGGTCTATTAAGCTATAACGTCGTTTAATCTTTTTTACACCCCTCTTCTCCACCCCAGATAGAGTTCGTAGAGATAGGTAAGGTAGTATTTTGGTGAAAGAATATAATCTTGGGTCGGCACGTAATCGATTTGGTACCCGCCAAATCCCTGTTTAAACATCGTAAGTCCTCCCCAGTTTTTAGGTGACCTTCCCGGCTGGAGTATTCCCCAGAAATTGTAATAGTTACAACCACGACGCTTGGCTTCTCTAATTGCTTCCCACTGCATGAGATAAGGAACAGGGATTCTGGAGTGTATTGAGGCGCCTTGATGATAAAAAGCCGACGATTTGGTGAAGATTAGCAGAGAGGCAGCTAGAGTGCCAGCTACACCTCCTATCGTGGTTTGGGCCGATGGTACGCTCCCAATTAGAAATAAAGCGTCGCCGTATCGGTGAAACGACTCGAATTCTTCTCTGATGAATTTTTTGGAAAAGGGAACGAATTGTTCTCGTAATGCTGTCTTTTTATAGACTCGATAAAAGTCGTCAGTGGCTTCTGTATCAGTCCTTTTTTCGATAACTACTCCTTCACGCTTCGCTCTTCTTATGGAGTAACGTGTTGTTTTTCTCATCTCTAAGAGGAGTTGTTCTTCGCTTTTGCCCAAATCTAAAATCCAGACTCGTTCGGCATGCATATAAATCGGAGATTTCCTAAATCCAAGATCTGAAAATATTTTTCGGTTTTCTTGCGAATCTTCCAAAACCGGAGCTATACGCACAAAAGAACAATGGTGATTCTTCGCAGCTGAGGCTAAATAGTGAATAAGTTCAGAAATTATAAGTTTTATCTGTGCCTCGTTATTCGTCATTTGTTGTTTTATTACAGGTCCATGCGGAACGAAAAGAAAATGACCCCTTTTTGATTTAATCTCAATCACTTGGGCAATACCCAGAAGTTCTCGCTCCTCATATATTCCCAGTCGCCTGACCCGATATCCCAGATGCTCCTGCAGTGCTCCCCACTCCCAGGATTGGAGGAAAGATTTGGTATCATTCTCACTGAGAAAACTTGTCCAAATAACCTGATTCTTAATTTCATCTATTTTCATGAATGTGTTGATTAATTAGCAGGACGTCGTCTAATCATTTTACGTCGTTTAAGATATTTACTATTTCTTCTGCCTTTTTAAGAGTAATATTAGTTGGTAAATTAATAATCTTTTTACCTATTCCCTCTGCTACCGGACAACTTCCCAGTTTGTACTCTACTCTCTCAAGATCCAGATCTTTTGGTGCCACTACTTGATCGTACCATTTGCCAAGAAAGATATTCTGTCTTCGGGCTTTCTGTAAGATAAGGTTGCGATTCTCCACCAATAAGGGGTAACGAAGCAGAGGCGAGTTCATAGTTTGCAGTTTATAGTTTATAGTTTTTTGAAAATGCCGATGGTAGAGATTAGTTATTTTAGATCTATTTTGTTGAACAATAGCGAATTTTTTAAGCTGGTTTTCAAGTAGTACTGTAAGTCCGTTTGGCAGTCTTTTATTCAATAATTGATCAAATTTTCCCCCCTTTTCTGACTCTGAAATCTCAAGTACAAGTAAATTGATCGATTTGAATAGTTTATGAAGTATTAGTCCAATCTTAATATCATAGGTTGATTTAATAAGCATAACAAGCGGCTTATACAGTAGACATTTGAAGATAAACAAGTAAGAGGGATATGCAAGATGGCTTGTTAGCTTGTTAGCTAGTTGCCTATTAGAGCTGATAAGGGCTGCGCCGAAGACTGAAGATAATGCTTTGGAACGGCCGAAGGATAATAATGAATAGGAGTTAGGAGTTAGCAGATAGGAGTTAGGAGGGGAAAAAAGTTGAGGGTTGAAGCCGTGGGCGAGGTCTTCAATAACTATTAGATTGTGTTCCTTGGCGAAAATTAGAATTTCTTTTCTGTACTTGGGTGTCAAGCCAAATGTATGTTGTAGGATGAGGACCTTGCTGTTGCCGGTTACCTTGTTAACTAGTTGACTAGAGTCCATTGAGAAGGTCTGGGTTTCGATATCGACATAGATGGGTTTTAGATTGGCTTCTATAATAGGCAGAACGACCGCTTCACAGGTAAACGCCTGGATTAACACCTCCGAATTGTTAGGTAGCTTAAGCGACTGTAAGAGATTATAGAGGGCGGATCTACCAGACAAAAAAAGAGTAATCTGTAATTTGTTATTTGTAATTTGGAATTGGGAAAGTAAATCTTTTTGAATAGAACTCATTTCTTTCCCTTTCTTCCATCTCCAAGGTTGAAAAAGGAGCTTGATGCTGACCCAGGCGTCACTCCAGGTCTCGTTTGGTGCAAAGTCAGTACTAATCATACATCTATGCCTCCGCCTAACACCTAACAAATAACAGTTAACGATTTAAATATATAGGTTTTTGTAACAAGTCTATTTTATACTTTTTCGCCTCAATCTGTATCTCGAAGTTCTGGCCGAAGGAGGTAGCAAGTCGATCGGCAGGGATATACCCAAAACCGCCTTTTCGCTTCGTTAATCCTTTAGTTCTTCTCCATTCAATCGAGGGATCAAGAGGAAACCATGTGGAATCGGGAAGAAGTATTTCGAGCCAAGCATGCATGGATAAAAGATCAAAGCTCAAAGTGCAAATATCAAATCTGGAAAGCAGGTGAGTAAAAAAATCCTCTTTGATAAGAAAACCCACCACGAGGCGGGATGGGATTCCAATAGATTGAAGGAGGGAGGCGAGAAAAGTTGAGAATCCGCCACAATCAGTGATCCTCTCCTCCATCGCTTGCCTATAAGTATAGAGTCCGTCGGTTGGTCTGCCATAACTTAAAAAATCCAGAGTGAAATCATATAGCCTTCGCACGACTAATGAGAGATTGTTCTCTTGCTCTACTGTTTTTCGAGCAAAAGAAATGATTTTTTGATCTTGGCCGTTTATGAAACGATCAGGAGTAGGAAGAGGGTTTGGTAGTTGTATGTAGTTTTCTAAAGTTAATCTTTCTGAGAAGTTGGTATTAATTTCCTTGAGTTCTATGTGAAATGTAATATCGGTGTCAGAGTTTTTTATAAGCAATACCCTGTTTTTCCAGACGGTTTCCTCGCGGATTTCATTCTTTCCGATCTCAAGGTTCGTAACTTGGTGGTAGTGGTTTGATTGAGGTAGGGAGAATATTACAATCCCTCCCCTTTTCTTTTCTATGTGGAGACGAAAATTGAGTTTTTTAATCATTTTGACTAGAGGCTTTTGAGGAGCTGGACAAACTCTTCAAAGGATCGGACGGAATTGAGCTTCTCGCCATTGAGATAAAAAGTCGGTGTTGCGTTAACCTGGAATTTATCACCGGAGGCTGCATCGGCCTGGACCTTATTTTTGACCGTTTGAGAGTTTATATCTTTTTTGAATTTTTGAATATCAAGTTTGAGTTCACTCGCGTACATATCGAATTTCTTATCGATGTCTTTTCCAGTAGACCAGTTCTCTTGGTTAAGGAAAAGCTTGTCCGTATACTCGAAGAATTTATTCTGCATAGCTGCTGCTTCGGCTGCGAAGGCTGCCTTTTCGGCATAGGGGTGAGTTTGATACAAGGGGAAATGACGGTAGACTAAGGTTACTTTACTCGTGATCGATTTGTCTGTTTCGATTTCGCTTTTTATGATATCGTGAAAGCTTTTGCAGGCAGGACACTGAAGGTCACTGTACTCGACGAGAATATTTTTCTTATCTTTTGCCCATTTGACATGGTCGGAAGGTAATATCTTGCTTACTTCGGGAAAGAGCAGATTTTCGGGCTTATTGGTTAAGGTGTATGCGACGAAAAGGAAGATAAACAAGACTATGAGAGAAACAAGGCCGATGATGATCTGATTTCGCGACATTTGACAATTATAACAAAAAAACACTACCTACTACACAGTAAAAAACCGCATAAAATAGATAGTGTTTTTGGTTTTATTCTTAATAAGGCCTTCTGCGATCGTTTCTAAATCCGCCACCGCCTCCACCTGTTCGAGGTCTTTCCTCTCTAGGTTTTGCGACGTTGACAATGATTTTTCGTCCTTCCATATCTTTTTCATTCATAGCTTGCATAGCTGCACCAGCTGCATCTTCAGTCGCGAATGTAACGAAACCAAAGCCTTTTGATCTTCCTGACATTCTATCAGTTATGATAATGGCTTCGACAATATCACCAAATTGAGCGAACATCTCTTTTAGAGAATCGCTCGTTATTGACCATGGTAAATTGCCGACAAATAGTTTATTTTTATTCATGTATATATTTCACCTCCTTTTGATTATCGTGTATATACTACAAAGAAGTTTGCGAACTGAATTAGATCATAACGCAGTCTAGCTTACTAGTAGTTTTAACTAATGTCTATTATACCATATTCTAGAATGCAAGGGGAGTTTTTACTCATAAGCACTAATAGAATCAGAATCCGAGCTCATTTTTGAGCTCTTTCAGGATAATTGGTGCATTATCGGGGAGGTCAAAATGGCCACGACTGTAATATGTAACAAGTTTTGCATCTAAATCCTTGACGATTTCTACAGCTTGTTTATAAGGAATTGACGGGTCGTCTTTGGAGTGGATGACGATGAATTTGCCGACACGCGGCTTGATTTTTTCAAGATCGATTTTATGAGTAAAAAAATCAGGGTAAGCCTCTCCGTTATTCCGCTTGGCATTCTCTACTCTATTTGAAAAGGTGGCAATCAAAAATACTTTCTCGACCTTTGGCCGATACTTTTCAAGATACAGCAGAGCTGTTCGAGTTCCTAGACTATGTCCGACTAAGACAAGAGGCTTGTTGGACTCGCTGATTTCTTTATGTAAAGTTTCAAGCCACTCATCCGCATGTGGATGTTCTCCTCCCGGCAGATCCGGAATCGTGTAATCGATATTCAATTTATCCAATTCTTTCGAAATGTTTGGATACCAATCGGCAAGATGAGAAGCTGTATATCCTTGAATAAAAACAATCTTAAAATCGCTCATAGTAATATTATAAAACTTTTTGTTTGTTTCTTGTTATTTTTCGAGCCTTGTAATATAATTTTTGCCATGACGCACAAAAGCAAGAAAAACATCCTCGTTCTTTTTTGCGGAGGCACTATCTCGATGCACAAGAATGAAAAGACGGGAGCACTTGATGTAGCTCATGGAGCAGATCAATTCTTCAAACTTGAGCCAAGAATCGTTGAGCTTGCCAACATCGATGTCCATTTTATAGACAACCTTGATAGCACCAATATGACCCATGTGCAGTGGGAGAAGATAGTGAACGAGATAAAAAAAGAATATCATAATTATGATGGTTTCCTTATCACACAAGGAACAAATACCCTAGCTTATACTTCATCTGCGATCACCTGGGCGCTTTTGGGCATAGGAAAACCAGTAGTCTTGACTGGAGCGCAGATTCCGGCAGAGATTATAAGCACCGATGGAAGAAATAATCTAGTCAATGCGCTTCGTGTATGTACGCTCAATCTTGGTGGAGTCTTTGTTGTCTTCGGAAGCAAAATTATTTTAGGTTGTAGGGCGAAAAAGGTAAGTGAATCTGATCTAGATGCATTCAAGACGTTCAACAAACCGGATTTTGGCGAGATCGGAGTGGGACTCCTTATTCGTGATGAGTCGCGGCCAGGACATACGAAAGAATTGAAAGTAAAAAATGGTTTCGAGGATAACATTATTAGCATCACACTAGTTCCTGGATTAAAAGCAGATTTTCTCAAAGAGATGATTGACAGCGGAATTAAAGGTATGGTATTAAGAGGCTATGGTTCGGGAGATATTCCCTACGATTTTTTACCCGTTTTAGAATACGCTCGTAAGAAAAAAATTCCAATAGTTGGAACGACTCAATGTCCAGGAGGAGCAACGGTATTAGGAGTAAACGACGCAGGACTGCAAGCTCTAAAGGCAGGGCTTATTCAGGCTTATGATATGAGTATGGAGACGATGACTACAAAATTGATGTGGCTAATCAAGCAAAGTGTCCCTTATGAAAAAATAAAATCCAAAATGCACGAAAATATGGCCGGTGAAATCGATACTCGAAAGGCCACAGTCATCTTGAATAAAGAGCTTGAATGAACTAACGATCTTTCTGCCTCAGGTGCACCTCTGGAATGCATGTTGTACTTTAACTTTAGATGTAAAAAAGAAATCCGCAATTAGTGCATCTATATTGTCTTTTTCTTTCTATTGCAACTCCATATGAGGTTTGTGCATTAGCATGTTGAGTATGAGTGTGGCTATGGTCACTTAAATAATCTACAGCTGTTGCTATTGCTCCACATTGAGGACATAAGTGAGTATCAGATAAATTATAAGTCAGTGATGAGCTTCCAAAAAAAGTTCTATCAGAGAGGGATGCGTTGGAAACACTCGATGTTCCATAATTTATAGCATTTTGAAATTGAATACGTTTCTGTTCATTTGCAAACAGTTTTTCTTTAAGTATTTGTATAAATTTTTCTGGGTCAGCCACTATTCTTTCTAGATCAAATGTATGACCAATAATATCCGGTGTTTTATAATCGTGTGAGTTAATATCTTTAATAGCTCTTTTTATGGCGTCTCTTAATTTTTTTGGATATTCTAAGTCTTCTTGCGAATATCTGATACTTCTAAAATCTTTTATATCAAATGGTATAACTGTATTTTCTGGAGTAATATGGATTACAGGTTTTTTAGCTATGTGTCTTATAGCTGCTTCATACATAACATTAGGGTTTGGCGTTAGATATGAGCCAGAAGGCGTAAAATCAATTATTACCAATTCTGCGTCAAGAATATTATCTATGATTTGTTTTGTAATAAGACCAGGTGTTGATATTATGTCAGAACGAACGATTTTGTATTTTCCTTTGACTGCAGGTCTATAAATAAGCTTTTGCCATTGATTAACTCGATTTCTATCAATGGAATCAGTAGATCCTATAGGTGTGATTAAAAAACAAATAGGTAGTTTATTTTCTGTTTTTTTCATGCTGCGGAAGAGGTGGGATTCGAACCCACGTGAGCTTGCGCTCATGCGCTTTCCAGGCGCACGCACTGGGCCGCTATGCGACTCTTCCTGAGAATGTTTCGCTTAATTTTACCACGTGATTTAGCTATAAAGCGACTGATATAATACTGTATGTCGATCAAAAAAATTTCGCAAAAAGAAGCGTATAAAAATGAGACTGATGCGGTGAAGGGTTGGTATTACCAGCTGCCGGATGTGGACGATGGGAGATCGGTCATCTATGCGGAAGTGACTGGAGATCACGGGCAAAGAAAAGTCGGTGATAAACCTCGCATTTACTACATTATTGCCGGAAAAGGAGAATTCATTATCAACGAGGAGTTTACGATGGGAATGCCGGGTGATGTAATTGTGATTCCTCCACATGCTACCTACAGTTATCGCGCGACAGAATCTATATTAAAAGTATTGATGGTCATGGATTTGATCGATCTGACCAAATTACGGAAAAATAAATGAAAATCTATGTTTGTCACTCGTCGGGTTTTGATTTCAGGAAAGAACTCTATGAGCCGATTCGGAATTCTTTTTTGAATACAAAGCATGAGTTCATTTTTCCTCACGAGAAGAGCAACGAAGTGTTCAATTCAAAAGAGGTCATCCCAACTTGCGATCTAGTCATTGCGGAAATTTCTTACCCTTCGACTGGTCTTGGAATCGAGCTTGGTTGGGCGAATAAAGATAAGAAAAGAATTGTTTTAATCTATAGGAAAGGGTCCAAAGTTTCGAGATCGCTGAGGATAGTATCGAATGATTTTACCGAATACTCAAATGAAAAAGATTTGATTAAAAAATTAGAATCGGCTTTAAAATAAAGGCAAAAGCACGCCTCAGAGGTGTACTTTAATGGCAAAAACTCGGCTTGCAATCCATGATTTCGTCTGATACAATTGACTCTTAACATAAAGGAATAGACCTGCTTAAATAGCTTCGTAAAGTTTGGTTTCTATGAAATCTTCACTTTCGAGTCAAGTCCTTATCAAACATAGACGAGTCTCTAGACATATACATACTACAGCACTCAGTCTTTGCGGATATATACTGAATACGACATATAGTTTTATTCGAGTGATCCATCATAGGGGAATTTGAGCAGATCTATTCTTTTTTGTTTTTGAACCCAGAATGTAGTTTGTTGCGGATATCTTGCCAGAAATCCTGGCTATCTGTCTTCATTATCTCTGCAACCAGTGTCTTCGATTCTTTGAGACTTACCCGTTCTTTGTTTGCCATCAACCATTCTTTCGCATGAAGATTCCCTCGATCGACATGGGTTTTGAGTTGGATAATAAGAGCGATGACATTAGCTTCGTATACAAGCCTTGCCTCGAGACTTTTTTTCTTTTCATATTCACCAAGAATCAATAAAACTTCTTTTCCAAAAGGAAGCCCTTGAAATATATCTTTATTTGCTTTAGAAATGTCTCTTTTAATATAGCCGAGAGCTATCTTATCCACGTCGCCTACTCTTGTCTCATGAGTATCATGAAAAAGCGCCATAGTCAAAACTTTACCCATGTCGACATTCAGTTGCTTTGCCAATACAAAGGTTATTACTGCGGTAAGATAAAGATGCTCTGAAATAGACTCATCCTCAACCCCTAAGATCTGCCAACCGGTCCTTTTAAGTCTTTTGAGCACTTGAGTCTCGAAGAGAAAATTGGCCCGCATATTCTTTCGCTGTTTTGTTTTATTCATGAATAGTAATTATATTGTATCACCAATCTTTTTAAACCACCTACAACTTGAGTACGGCGGCATGAGAGTCGTAATAGACATATGTAAGAAAGGAAAATTTGTGACATACGATACAGAATTCAAAGAAGAGATGGTGTTAGGATGAATTGTGTATCAAAAACCCCTCCAAATCCTTCAGAAAAAATCTCCCGAATTTGTTTGCGCCCTTAACGACTTGATAGAACAATTTGTCAGTAAGAAAAAAGCGCCTCATTCGATGGGGATTACTATGAATTCAACAGATTCGGACTCACTCGCCGTCCAGATCCAGATTCCTAAATCAAAAAAGCTAAAAGGTATAAGAGAGGAAGTCCTTGATACTATCCTTATAACATTCACTGCGGTATAGCTTCGTTTAGTTTATAATAAATGCGTGAATATATTCGGAATTTATTCGAAATACATGATTCCGCCTAATCTGCAGGAGCACATGATACGGGTTGCGACAGTGGGAAATGCAGTGAGTAGTAACTGGAAAAAAGACAGTGAGGTGGATGTGGCAAGAATCGCTAAAACATTGCTTGTCCATGACACAGGAAATATTCTTTTTTTTGATTTCAAAACATTTCCTATAGAAAATGAGGATCACTGGCGAAAAGTACAGACACTATTTCGAGAGAAATATGGAGACGATCATGCTGCCGTCATGACGATCGCAAAAGAAGTCGGACTCGATGATAAATCTTTATATATTTTGGACACGATGCCAAAAACAGATTTTGAACACCAAATCCCCGACGATCAGCCCGAGCTTCAAATCTGTTGGTATTCCGACTTCCGAGTGGCACCATACGGAATCACCACTCTTTCGAAGAGATTCGATGATCTGGTCCAGCGCCGCAAAAAAAGTGGTTATTCTAAAAATAAGATACAAAGATGGATAAAGATGAAAGAATACGGAGTAGAATTAGAGAAGAAACTTCAGGAAAAAATATCAATTCAACTCAATTCTATTTCGGAAAATGATGTCAATGGATTCAAAAAGAAAATTGGCGAATTCAAATATTAAGAGGGTGATATAGGATGAGAAACATAATAGTGGTTGGTTTGATTGCAGGAGTGGCAATGTTTGTTGTGAGTTTGGCATTTGGGCCAATATGTCAGGTTCTTTTTCCGGCTCTGAAGGCAGAATATGAAAACCCAGCACTTTTTCGGCCTTGGTCAGATCCTTTGATGACTTTGTTTTTTGCCTATCCCTTTATTCAGGGAATCATGCTCGCATGGGTATGGAGCAAAGTAAAGGTGTTATTTAAAAAAGGGAAGGATTGGGAAAAAGGAGTAAAATTTGGACTCATCTACTGGATACTGGGTTTTCTTGGCATGTTTGTCACCTATACGACATTTCCCGTTTCTTTGATGATGGTTTTGAGCTGGTGGTTAAGTATGTTAATATCTCTTCCGGTCGCAGGAATCATTTATGCGAAATTGATGAAATAAAGGAATTTTTACCTTTTTTCCTTTGAAGTTCCTCTATTTTTCTGACGATAAACCTGAGATCATCGAGGTATTTTGGTTTTTTTATGGCTAACGCCGTAAGAAAAAGGAGTTTTTCCAGTGAAATTATTTTGTAGGACTTCTCCCCTATCGATCCTTCTGAGAGAAAATCGTAGTTAAACCAGGAGATGGTTGACCAAATCTCAAATCCGAATAGTTTCACCCCTAAATCACCAAAAAGATCCGCTTTGTTTTCAGGATATTTTTTGGCTAAATTTTCATAGTCCTTCTGTGAGACGACAAGATCGGTGTCAGGTCCGGATTTTCGTATTCCATAATACTCTTTTGCTCTTCCACCAACCAAGAGAGGTTTACTCGTGAACTGATATTTTAGAGGCAGTAAGTCAATTTTTTTCATCGAAGTTCATAAAATTTAAGTGCCGCAGAGAGGAGTTGAATCCTTCGACTCCGCTTAGGATAAACCCTTTTTTGGTGCCCCGAGGAGGACTTGAACCTCCACGCCTTTTGGGCATACGGTCCTAAGCCGTATCTGTCTGCCAATTCCAGCATCGGGGCTTTGGCACGTCGGACAGTCTGTCATTCCGCCACCGCGGCAAGTAAATCATTATAACATTTCTTGATTTTTCGGGAGATGTCGTTTAATATAAAGGAATGGGAATAAAGGAAGCGATACTGCGATTTCTTGAATACAGCGAACTCGATCGAAATCTTTCGTTGAAAACGGTGAGAATGTATGGGTACTATCTCCACTTTTTTCAGAATTGGCTGCTTAATAGAGATCAAAGATCAAATATCAAAGATCAAAGCGATCAACCAAAAGACTTTTCCGTGGAAAACATTGATGAAGAGATCATTCGGAACTTCCGGCTCTATCTTTCGCACGAATATAAAAATAAATTCAAGGGGGAGCTGAAAAGACAGACACAGAACTACTTTTTAGTTGCTCTCCGCTCCTTCTTCAGATATTTAATTAAGCATAAAGTAAAGACTATTTCTCCGGAAACAATCGAGCTCGGGAAGCTGAGAGACAGAAACATCAAATATCTGATGGAAGATGAACTGGAGAGGCTTTTCAAGGCGGTAGATACTAAAGAAACGATGGGAATTCGTGACAAGGCAATTCTCGAAGTGCTCTTCTCTACTGGGCTCCGCGTTTCTGAGTTAGTGTCTTTGAATCGCGAGCAGGTAAACATTGATTCAGGAGAGTTCGGCATCATAGGAAAGGGCGGGAAAGCCAGAGTTGTTTTTCTTTCCAAGCGGGCCAAAGAATGGCTTACCAAGTATCTCGGGAAAAGAACGGATCCCAATCGTCCACTTTTTATCCGCTATTCCGGACCAAAACCAAAAGAAGGCTTCACGGATGAAAAACTGCGCCTTTCAGTACGATCGGTCGAACGTTTGATTGAAAAATATCGGAAAAGAGCTGGAATTCTTTTTCGGATAGGTCCTCACATACTTCGTCATTCATACGCTACAGATCTGCTTTCACACGGGGCAGATCTGCGATCGGTCCAAGAGATGCTTGGGCACAAAAACATTTCCACTACTCAAATCTACACTCATGTAACCAATACAAGGTTGAAGGAAATTCATGAAAAATTCCACTCCGGCAATAAATAATTAAATGGTAAATTTCGTCAAAAAACATAAATATCAGATTTTACTTACGATTTTTGTCATAGCTTATATCGTTTACTTTTCCTATCTTTCCGTCCTTCGCTACAAGACCCTTTATGCTTCATATTACGACCTTGGCATTATGCACCAGACTGTTTATAATACCTACAAAGGAATCCAAAACAGGGATTTCAGCAGGGTTCTGGAGATGACGGATGTTGACAGTCCTGACCAGATAAAACGAATGGCTATCCATAATGATCCACTACTTGCTCTTCTTGCTCCTTTCTATTTCATTTACGACGGACCCGAGACCCTTTTAATTATTCAGACGATTATACTGGCTCTTGGTGCTATCGCTGTTTTTAAGATCTCCCAGAAAGTTTTTGAAAAGGAGAACTACTCCTCACTCTTATCTTTTATCTTCGCCCTATCATATCTTCTCTATTCTCCACTGCAAAAATCGAACCTTTTCGATTTTCATGCAGTTACCCTGGCAACAACATTTTTGCTTTTCATGTTTTATTTCTGGTTGGTAAAAAGATACTGGATCAGTTTTGTTTTTTTTGGATTAAGTATTCTATCTAAAGAACAGGTGGGGTTAACAACAGCTATGTTTGGAATTTATTCCTTCCTAATTACCAATTACCAGTTACTAATTTCCAAAAGAATAAGGATAATTAAGCTCAAAAGCGACAAAAAAATCACTTTTTTTTCTCTTCTTATAATAGGGGTGAGTCTAATCTGGTTTGTCACATCAGTCTTTTTCATTATCCCTTACTTTCGAGGAAGTGAACATTTTGCAGTGGCACGATATTCTGATTTTGGTAATTCTTCCGGATCGATAATTCTTGGAATATTTACCCAGCCCCTTTCGACGCTCGGATATATCTTCCATGCGAGAACTTTTCATTATTTCATTCAGATTTTGGGATCGGCAGGATTTTTGTCACTTCTTGCACCTCTGCAGTTTTTTATCGCACTCCCGGAACTCGCCATAAATATACTCTCCAAGGATAATAACATGCGTAATATCTACTATCACTATACAGCGGTAATCACTCCCTTTGTTTTTATTTCAGCAATATATGGAGCGAAGAAAGTTATTGGTTATTGGTTATTGGTTATTGGCAAAGGACCCAAACAAGCAAACAAAAAGGTTTATTTTCTCCTTTGTGGATATCTACTCATCTTGACCGCAGCTTTTGCTTATTGGTATGGACCTTTACCTTTTACGAAAGGGCAAAATATTCACCCATTTAAATACCCACAAATTGAGACAAAAGATACAGAGTTATGGGCACGGACATTACGAAGTGAGAAATTTAAGATTTCGACAGTAGGACATCTTGCCCCTTTTTTCAGCGGGAGACGGTATTTTTACAATTTTTCAGCCGAATACCAGACTGCAGATTACATAATACTAAGACTCAATGAGGTGTATACCTATCCAGAGAAAGACGAACTCATCCCCGCTTATGAAAAATTGAAACAGGATCCCCGCTACGAATTAATCTATGGAAAGAAAAACTTTGAAGTATATAAACGAAAATTAGACACATTGTAAAATAGTCTTATGTTAAGCATCATCATCCCCTTTCACAACGAGGAAGAAAATATACCTGTATTGACTGATCGATTAATCGATATATGTTCAAAACATAATTTCGAGTTTGAAATTATTTTAGTTGATGACGGGTCCACCGATAACTCAAAATCGGGAATTCAGAATTCAAAATTCCAAAGCCACAAGATCTTGAAATTAATTTCGCATAAAAAACGGCTTGGTAAGGGACAGGCACTTTTTTCTGGATTGCAAGAAGCAAAAGGAGATACGATCGTTTTTATGGATGCTGATCTGCAAGATGATTCACATGACATTCCCAAATTATTGGAAAAACTGGATCAGGGGTATGATTTTGTCAACGGGATTCGAGTCGGACGAAAAGATTCATTTCTTATAAAAATATATTCCCTATTCGCTAAACTCTTCCTGAAGGTATTTCTCCACTCCCCTTACACAGACATTAATTGTGGATTCAAGGCATTCAAACGGAAAGTCTTGAATAATTTCACTTTTTATGGAAATAATTTCCGTTTTTTTCCTCTCGCTGTTTACTATAATGGATATAAGGTGACAGAAATTCCAGTACAAAATCAGCAAAGAATACATGGAAAGTCAAAGTTCGGAGTAAACAAAGTGTTTATCGGTTTTTTGGACACATTAACCGCTTACTTTCTCTACAAATTTTCCGAAAGACCACTGCATTTTTTCGGGATGATCGGAGGAGCCTTTTTTAGCACAGGTTTTTTTATAGCTTTGTACTTATCCTACGAGAGAATCTTCTATAATAAACTTCTTTTTAACCGTCCGGTGCTTTTGTTTGCTATGGTACTTATTTTGGTTGGTATACAAGTTATCCTGACAGGATTTATTGGAGAACTCATTGTCTATATTAGCAAAAAAAACAGTTCATAAAGTTTATAAAGTCCATAAAGTCCGTAAAGTTCACAAAGGAAACTAATAAGTTCTTTATAGACTTTAAGACTTGATAGACTTATTTTTATGAATCCGATTTTGGCTTTAGTTATTGCAAATGTCATCTGGGGCGCTGCTTCGCCCATATTCAAATATTCGCTTGAAAACATTCCTCCTTTCACCCTTGCTTTTATCAGGTTTTTTTTCGCCGCCCTCTTACTTTTTCCTTTCATTAAAAGAACTAATCTCAATACGAATAGGACTGACTGGGCACAGATAGCACTCGGCGCTTTTTTCGGTATCAGTATCAATATCACCTTTTTCTTTTGGGGTCTGCAGCGCAGCGAAAGTATTAATGCCCCAATTATTGCCTCATCAGGGCCTGTTTTTTTATTCTTTCTTTCCATCATATTTCTGAAGGAGAAATTCAAGCCCAATGTTTTTTTGGGAATGATGATTGCTTTGCTGGGTGTTATATTAATAATTCTTTCGCCGATTCTATTTGACGGGAAGAAATTCGCCATGGGTGAGTTGACGGGAAACCTTTTTTTTGTACTCGCAACATTGGGTGCGATACTTCACCCTCTCTTGCAGAAGAATGTAATCGGAAAGATCGGTTCTTTACGAGTTACCTATTACAGTTTTTTTATCGGAGCTTTTACTTTTTTGCCTTTTATGTTTCTCGAACTACAATCGTGGTCTTTTAGCTCACTTAACTTACAGGGATGGACAGGAATTATATTTGGGGTATTACTCTCGTCAGGACTGGCATACTACCTCTATAACTATGGTATTGCAAAAATCAATACACAGGAAGTTGGACTTTTTACCTACATCGATCCCATAATCGCTGTTTTGATCGCCATTCCCCTCCTTCAGGAATATCCGACGATTCATTTCTTTATCGGTTCGCTCCTTATTTTCGGGGGAATATTTATTGCAGAGAAAAGAATCCATTGGCACCCATTGAATCAATTAATTAAAATTGCAAATACGAATGACAGAAGGATTTGAATTAGCTAATTTTACACGTGAGAATAATGGTGGTGAAACAAAAGAGAATCGACTATTATCTCCCCCTCTGCCAGGAGCAATGTTTTATAGTGTTTTTTTTCCTTCACAACCAAGCTGGCGACAAATAGGAGTATCTGCAATACGCACTAGATTACCCTTTATTTTAAGAAAAGGATACAACAACGAAGACATGCTTATTTTAGACGAAGATAGTTTATATAGGATCTCATCTGGAAAAGAGATGCCTCCTTCATGGCAGTTTGCTGGCTCGCCACCATTTTATCATTTTGACGATACAGCATGGAATGAAGATGAAGATCTAGATGCTGTTCATTCGGAAGCTCATGACACTGGACTAAGGTTGATTATGATGTCGCCAATACAATCTCTTATTAAGATGCAGACGACTTGTACTGACCCTACCATATTCCACATAGGTACAAATAGCCCAAGAACTGTAGGAATGCCTACAAGGATAGAACATCTACTTCTGAGAAATAAGCGTATAGGTGAACATGGTGATTTAGCCGAACTTCTAACAATGGCGTTATTTTCACAGCCTACATTTGAAGGCGATTCCTTGAGTAATATAACTATGATTAGAGAGATTCCTAGAAGACCTAACACAAATGTGAGAAAATTAGCTATGGAGTTAAGTGGAGATTTCACTCAAGATCCGAATTTAAGAAGGGAGAGAGTTTGGCCATCCGATTTGAACATAAAATACCGGCGAGGCAGAGAACTTATCTATTCAGGAATTGATAAAATTGTAGTTTAACACTTTTAAAACGAGATGATGACTAAAAAAATTCTTATCACTGGGGCTGGGGGATATATCGGATCTGTTGCGACTTATCTATTTCTTCAGAAAGG
>MFZI01000080.1:0-194 GCA_001789355.1 Candidatus Roizmanbacteria bacterium RIFCSPHIGHO2_01_FULL_39_8 | reverse complement strand
TATGAACTGGACTTGCAAAATGACCTCTCTTCTCTTTTTCAGAATGAGAAAGAAATCCAAGCAGTTATACACTATGCGGCATCCTGTCTTGTTGATGAATCAATGAAAAAACCTGAAAAATATTTCAAAAACAATATTGTTGGAACAATACATTTGCTTGAAAGTATGGTTTCAAACAATATCAAAAATATTAT
>MFZI01000079.1:18184-34751 GCA_001789355.1 Candidatus Roizmanbacteria bacterium RIFCSPHIGHO2_01_FULL_39_8 | reverse complement strand
TTTTGCATTCTCTTGCCTTTTTTTAGTTATTTCTTTCACTTTCTTTAGCTGACCGATGGCAAGTGCCGCTAGAATATCAGTCATCCGATAATTGTAACCGAGATCAAAGTAATGGTATCTTTTTCCTTCATCTTCTCCGTGATGACGAAATCTCCTTGCCTTTTCGTACATTCGCTTGTCGTTGGTGGTAAGGATTCCTCCTTCGGCAGACATAATATTCTTAGAGGCATACAAGGAAAAACAACCAACGATCCCCAGATTTCCACTCATCTTTTTTTTGTACGTTGCATTTACCGACTGGGCTGCATCCTCGATTATAAAAAGATTATGCTTTTTTGCGATATTCCAGATGGCATCATAATCGGCAGGCTGGCCATACATATTCACCGCGATGATCGCTCTCGTTCTTTTTGTGATCGCTTTTTCTATTTTGGCTGGATCGATGTTGAATGTTTTTTCCTCGATGTCGACAAATACGGGTTTTGCTCCAACCATGAGTATCGAGTTAGCTGTCGCCACAAACGTAAAAGGAGTCGTAATGACTTCATCACCCTGTCCTAAGCCGCACGCGTATAAAGCAGTGTGGAGAGCGGCTGTTCCACTGTTTAAAGCGACCGCATATTTAGTTTTGCAAAGTGTAGCAAATTTTTTTTCCAATTCAGCCACTTTCTTTCCCTGGACGAGATAGCCTGATTTTAAGACCTCTGCGACTGCATTAATGTCGCTTTTTTTTACAACTATCCTGGTTATGGGAATCATTTCGGAAAAAGTCTAATGGAACGTTCTTGATTTTTCAATAGATTTTATTATATAGTATCTCAACATGTCAGCAAAAAATAGAGTTCTCGTTACTGGTGCTGGTGGGTACATTGGATCAATTGCTTCGTATCTCCTTCTGCAGCAAGGCTATAGTGTTGTGGCTTTGGATAATTTTTCCCGCGGTTATAA
This sequence comes from Candidatus Roizmanbacteria bacterium RIFCSPHIGHO2_01_FULL_39_8, assembly GCA_001789355.1. Classification (GTDB taxonomy): domain Bacteria; phylum Patescibacteriota; class Microgenomatia; order UBA1406; family GWC2-37-13; genus O2-01-FULL-39-8. Next base: position 33,803 of record MFZI01000079.1, on the reverse strand, counting down.
AAAACCCCTCGTTCTTCTACAAAAAATATTTGGAAAAGAAAAACTGCATATTTATAAGAAAGATCTTGCAGAAAATCTTTCGTCCATCTTTAAAAAGGAAGAAATCGATGCAGTTCTCCACTATGCGGCTTACTGTATTGTCGATGAATCTATGAAAAATCCCTATACCTATTTGAATTCTAATATTGCTGCGGCGTCTAATCTTTTGGAAAGCATGGCAAAATACCACGTGAAGAAAATCGTCTTTTCTTCAACGTGTGCTGTATATGGTGACGCCCATTATATTCCGGTTGATGAAAAACATCCGACAAATCCAGAAAACCCCTATGGTGAGTCAAAACTGATGGTCGAAAAAATAATCGAGTGGTATGGAAAATTGAAGGGGATACACTACTGTATCCTCCGCTATTTTAATGTATGTGGCGCGTCTGATGACGGGTTAATGGGAGATTCAAAAAAACCCTCTTCTCTCCTCGTGCAGAATGCGGTTCGGGGGGCTTTAGGAATAGAACAATTTTATCTCACCTGTCCTCAAGTAAAAACTCCGGACAAAACTCCGATCAGGGACTTTATCAACGTTATGGATTTAAATGAAGCTCACCTTTTGGCTTTACAGTATTTGGCTAGCGGTGGTAAGAGCGATATTATTAATTTGGGTACAGGTAGTGGGAATTCAGTTATGGAGATAGTGAGAAAAGTACAGGAAACAACCGGTGTTCAATTCAAACTAAATAAGACCACACCCCGACGGGGCGATTACGCAAAGACTATTGCATCGATTAATAAAGCCCAAAAAGTCCTAGGGTGGAAACCAAAAAGAAAAATCACAGACAGCATACTCTCTCTTGTCAAATGGTACCGGAATCACCCAAACGGTTGGAAGCGTTGACATCAATCCTGAAACCACGGCAGCTCAAATTTTAGGAAAAGGATCAATTTGGAATACTGCCAATACATATCGCGCATGAGATTCCAGTCAGAAACTCTTCTGCCTTTTTGGACAGTCCTTCGTGCTCTTAACGTATCCTTGATATGGACAAGATTCCAGCGAAACGCATTGAGATAGCATTTGACTGCCCTCAAATCTCTTAGAAATAAAAAAAGTGCCATTTCGAGAAAGTAGAAAAAAATAAGCATGGAAAGAATAGGAATTACGATGGGAAAGCTATAATTTTTGATGATATTCCTAATCGCATTCCTGTCGTTATAGTAGCGCCTGAAGTAGCTTGTTCGCAGCCTTCTGCGTGAATCTAGATTTAACTTCGCCGTTCCTCCATAGTAATGATAAAATTTAATTTTTGGGCAAGGTATGACATTATATCCAAAAATCCGCGCCCTCCAAGAAAGGTCGATGTCTTCCTGGAAGAAAAAGAGCTCCTCGTCAAACATTCCTATAGCAAAAAAATCAGCACGTTCTATAAATAGACCAGCGCCATCAGCGTAAAAAAATTTCGTCTTATCTAGATCGTCTTGATCGACAAAAGGAAAGCCAAAGATGTCCATACCAGCGCCAGCTCTCCCCTGCAATTTTTTATTTCTCGCTGGGATTTGATAAGGACTAAGTAAAGATTTTGGTCGATAGGCTTTGATTAGTTGTTCGAGCGTGTCAGGAAAAAGTTCTGTATCATTATTGAGAAAAAAAAGATAGTCTCCTTTTGCCTTTTTTGCTCCGATATTATTTCCCTTAGGAAATCCATAATTTGCCTTGTTTCTAACTATTCTAGCCCCAGGGAAATTTTTAGACACGAATTCCAAAGTATCATCTGTGGAATGATTATCAACAATGATTATCTCAAAGTTTTTGTAGGTCTGTTTTCTTATGGTAGGCAAACAGCTCTTCAAAAAATTTAACCCATTAAAAGTAAGTATTATCACACTTATTTTTTTACTATTCATAGCTTTAAATCTCTCTATTGTAAAATATTTTATCGCAGTTTGCATGTATCATTTTTATCAGCAATGTGTGTTATAATTCGACCTAGTAGAATTATTGCATCTTCTTATTATAATGTAAGCGGGTGATGAGAATTACATGACACAAAAACAATTTTTCAAGCATAAGAGAACTTCATTGATAACTAGCGAAATAGATAATTTAAAAAAAACGGCTTTCGATGTAAGGAAAAAAGTATTTTCAATGATTTTAACTGCCCATGCCTCCCATTTAGCATCGGCATATTCGATAGTTGAAGTTTTAGTTTATCTGTACCAAAAAGTTTTACATTTGAATCCTAGTAAACCAGCGAGCCCCAATAGAGATAGGTTTATTTTAAGTAAAGGGTGGGGTGTTTCTGCTCTTTATGTCTTGCTTTCCAAAAAAGGTTTTTTCTCTAAAAAACTGCTCAATGAGTATTGTAAAGACGGCAGCAAAATGATAGGGATTGCGACAAGAAATGGAATACGTGGTATTGAGGCAACAACTGGTTCCATGGGGCACGGCTTGCCGATAGGTGTTGGTTTGGCAAAAGCGATGAAACTCCAAGGGAAAAAAAATCGAACGGTAGTTCTTATTTCTGACGGAGAATGTGATACAGGTTCAACATGGGAGTCTATCCTCCTTGCTGCCCATCATAAGTTGGATAATCTTTTGGTTATTGTAGATTACAATAAGTGGCAAAGTTTTGGAAGAACAAACGAAGTGCTTAATCTGGAACCATTAATAAACAAATGGAAAGCTTTTAACTGGCATGCTGAAATGGTCCGTGATGGGCATGATTTTTATCAAATTGATAAAGCATTTAAAAAATGTTTTGTCGTCAGAGATAAACCACAGGTTATCATTGCACATACAATTAAAGGAAAAGGTCTCTCCGCTATTGAGGATAGGAATGAATGGCACTATCAGACTCCAAGAGAAAATGAAATAAAAGTCGCAAAATTGGAGGGTTTAATATGAAAAAGGCCTATATTGATACATTAACAGCGCTTATGAGATCGCATAACGATATTATTACTATAACTGCTGACATGGGTTTTTCAGTTTACGAGAATCTCCAAAAAGAATTTCCTACTCGCTTTTATAATACTGGTGTTACGGAACAAGCTTCGATTGGATTTTCGACAGGCTTGGCACTGTCTGGTTACACGGTTTTTTTCTATGCCCAAGCCGCGTTCGCCACGATGCGGTGTTTTGAGCAAGTACGTTTAGATGTCGGATATAACAATCTTAATGTAAAAATAGTCGGCGTAAATGCAGGTTTTAGTCTTAATCAACTTGGAGTGAGCCATTTTACGCAGGAGGATATAGGGTTAATGCGATTGATTCCTGGTATGACAATCTTATCGCCCGGGGATCCTTATGAAATGAAATGGGCTTTGCTTCAGGCTTATCAAATAGATGGACCAGTTTATATAAGATTTAGTAAAGTCGGCTCAAAAGACATTCATAAAACCGGAGATAAACTAAAAGTTGGTCATCCTTTTCTAATAAGTAAAGGCAACCAATCAGCTCTCATCGTTAGTGGAGGCATGCTTGAATTGGCTTATGATGCTGTAAAAGAACTGGAAAAAAAGAAAATTAAAATCAATCTGTATACTATGCCAACAGTAAAACCGATTGATAAAATTGCTATAAGAAAAATTCTAGCGCTTTATAAGAATATTTTTGTAGTTGAGGAACATAATATTATTGGCGCTTTAGGAAGTGCTATATCAGAAATTACATCAGAATCGGCTAGTAAGTCCATTATTACGCGAATTGGAGTTCCCGATATTTTCACTGGCGTAACAGGATCAATCCCCTATCTTTTAGACCTAAATGGATTATCCGTTAACAAGATTAATTCAAAAATTTTAACGACTCTTACAAAAAGACACTGAACGGATAATCTTTTTTGCTGATAAATCAAAATTATTAAATATGGTTACACCTCTATTATCTGTATGTATTCCAACCTATAATCGAGCTCCTTTATTAGACCAATGTTTGGCTAGTCTAACCGTTCAATTTAAAAATATGCCTTTGCAAAGCGAGATTGAAATAGTTGTTCATAATAATGCGAGTAATGATAAAACAGAAAAAATAGTGAAAAAATACATCAAGAAGTTTAAGAATATACATTACTACAAAAATGAAATAAATGTTGGAGCAGATATTAATATGTGTATGGCGGCAAACCATGCTAAAGGAAAATACATCTGGTTTTTTAGTGATGACGATCTGCAAAAGAGAAATGCTATTTCAAGCGTAATTAAAATAATTCAAAAAAATTTACCTGATGTACTAATGGTAAATATGGACTTATACTCAAAAGATCTTTCAAAAATTTTAGATACAAACCTATTCAGAAATAAAAAAGATGTTTTCGTAAAAACAAAAAAAGATTTTTTTTCGTACTTAGAAAAAAAATTCTTTCTGCCTTTTGATTGGCACATTGGAGTTTATTCGAGCTTAATTGTGAGTAAAAAATTATTTCAAAAAAACTGGCAAAAAGTTTTATTTTACAATGGTTTTTTGAATCAATTTGCTCACTCTTCCCTATTCTACTATTTTCCAGATGATTTCAAGATATATATCATAGCTGATTCACTTGTAAAATTCAGAGCCGACAATCGGTCATTTGGACCAAGCGACAGAGTTCAATTTTTGATCTACTGGTACCCGATTCTCAATAGACATTACGGTATTATTAAGAAAATTAATAGAAAAAGTATCACGACAAAATTCATATTTCTACTTACTATCAAAAATTTGACCAGAACCATGAGGGTCTTGATTTTGAGCTTTTTTAAGGTCGATATCGCTGACGTTCTTATGAAATTTTTCTATCGAAGCTCAAAAGGAGAAAAAAAGAAATGGTCTATTTCCGTTTAAGCAATGCTTCAAAAAATTTAACTTGAATTTTGGCTTCTCTAATGTATATTTTTTCCCAGGCATTAGTAATAGGGTAATCCTTAGTTCTGATATAAATATTTTCGTGGTCAACATATGCTTCCTTCCATTGCTTAAAATAGAACAGCCCGTTTTTTTTTGTAAGCCTTACTATTTGCTTAAAGTAAAATTTAACTTGTGACATTCGCATCTCATGTAGAGATGAGATATTAATAAATAAATCTGCGATGTTTTTTGGAAGCAGTTCAATTTGACTTGATAAAAAAAATAATATATCCGATTTTTCAAAATCATTTTTAACCTCACTAAATTTTTTGAATGTGCGAAAGCGAAAAATTTTCTTATTTGGAAAAACGTCACTGAGATATCTTTCTGAAATAGCTAACGCTGGAGGGATATCTATAATTATATATTTTACGCCTGGTAAAACAGATATGAAAACGAAAGCGTTTCTCCCCGATCCGGCTCCAAGCTCCGCAATAACCTTTATTTTCCTATTTTTTCCTACGGAATCCATTATGGAATAGTATTCTAGAACGGAGTTACCTGTATCTTGTGAAATTAGTTTATTATCTAAATATATCCTAGGTGGATTGCCAAATAAAGGCTCCTCGAGTTTATCTAGAAGATTTTTGTGATCATATTTTTTTGCAAACTCCCACACCATAAGAGAAAGAAAACTGAAACTCCATGAATCGACAAGCGTAAAATTTTTATGTTTACCATTTAAAATGCTTCTTAAAAGTGTGCTAACTGTTACAAGCGGATTAACATTTAAGATTAGAAACAAAGTTTGACGGTTCATAAAAAAAAAGGGAGTATTTGCAAAATATTTTCTCACTAAAGTCTGTTTAAAGTTTTGATAACCTCCCTCTTCAATCAGTTCTTTCATATGAAGAGAATTCAAATTTAGCCAGAATTTAGATGGCTGAGTCTCACCCTTACCTTTTGCTAAATGAAAAAACATTTCTTCAATTCTTTTTAGAAACACATTTGTTTTAAGTTTTTTTTTCATATTGAATTAACTTCGCTTACACCATCTTTTTAGGGTAAAGTCGTAGGTTTTAATCACTTTGGCTGGATTTCCCGCAACTACTGTATATGGAGCTACGTTACTGGTTACAACCGCATTTGCTCCAACAACTGAGTGTTCACCGATAGTAACATTTTTAAGAACGGTACTTTTTACTCCTAAAAAGACACTGTCACCTATTTTGACGTAACCCCTCTCTGTGAGCGGTTGTTCATGGAGATGTTTTTTTATGTCAGAGAAACCGTGATCATGGTCACTGATTGTTACATATGCTGACATAATTACATGATCGCCTATTTCTATACTGTTGTTTGCTGTAATAAAACCATTATTTCCGATATCAACGTGATCGCCGATTTTGAGTCTTATTTTATTTTTGCTTTTTACCTTGTGTCCGCCAAATTCAGTGCTCACGGTGATTCTGCAAAAAGAACCGATATTTGCATAATCTCCAATTGAAATGTATTCCTCATTCGAGGAATTGAGAATTGGTTTAATTATGGAGTTTTTTCCGAACGAGTGGAATTTTCCTCTCAATAGTTGCGTGTAAAGATTTCCTAAAAAAGAAAATAGGGCGTAATTCATAGGATTAAGTATAGACGCGATAAATCATGTCTCTACTATTTGCTGTTTAAACCGAATATTTTTAAATTTAATCCTGTTTATATTTTTCTTGTACCAATCAACCAAAGGAATCAAAACAATTGGTGGGGTAAGCAAAGCTCCCAGGGAAAAAAACCAAAACATAGGATTGATCGTATTTTTCGGCCTATACTTTAAAAGGTAGTATATTTCACGCAGGGTGTATCGGTAATTATGTCGAGAATAATTTTTTATTTGGGCAAGACCAACGTAGTTAATTGCAACAAAATCTTCGACACAGTGTCTTTTTAATGTAGAAAATTTCCTCTCTGGGAATATAGTTTCGAACATTTCAATCCAGCTCAAAACAGGAGATTTATCATAGATCGATGATACATGGCGACATTGGCTATTCTTCATACTGACAGACGACACATAATCTTTGAGGTATACGATGGGATGTTTCTTAAAAATAGAGGCGAAGGGATAGACATGACAAGGAAAAATATCTTGATGAAATGGCCTGTCTAAAAATTTAGCCCGGAACGCCAGAGCAGATAATGAGTCGAGACTTTTAAATACCTCAATAACAATTTTGGGATCATCGTCAATCCTTACGACTTCATCCCGGTCAGCATTGAGCGGAAGCCTGGCGCGAACGGTGACCTGAAGATCTTCGTCGAACCAGCGGTAGGGTCTGGTAACCGCTCCGATATCTTTTGACTTGGCAAATGCTTTAGCAGTAAGGCTCAAAGCATTTTCTGCAAGTATGTCATCCTGTCCTAAGAGGTAGACGATGTCTCCTTTTGCGTGCTTGAGGCATTGGTTGAGGTTACCTGGATATCCGAGATTGCGCTGGTTTTTAAATAATTTTAATCGCTTATCGGAGAAAGATTTGATTATTTTGACCGTTGAGTCTGTTGACACATCGTCGCTGATGATAATTTCAAAGTTATTATAATCTTGAGCCAAAACGCTTTTAATCGTACCAGCTATTACCTCTTTTCCATTATATGAGGGAATTAAAATGCTGAATACTAGTTTATTTTTTCTCATGAGCCACGGACTGAATTTTTAATTTTTCTTTGCGAAAAAAAGCGTACATCATTCCCGCGGATACCGCGAGGTATTCTATGCATTTCATCACAAACATGCCTACAGCATGGATGGGATCATTCATCAATTTAGCCGCGTTGAGCAAAAAATCTTTTCGCAGGAAAGAAAATTGCTTAAAAAGATACGATTTGTTGTGGCTGTATTTCTTGAAATAGGCAAGAGTATTTTTACCGTAAATGAATTCTTTCTGAAGTATCCTTTTTAAGGTGAGGTGTCCATCATAATGATAGATAAAAACAGGTGATTTCACCGTTTTATACCCATGTATGTTCAAACGGTGTTGAAAATCCCAGTCGTCTCCTCCACCCAGGGTTGCGTCTAATCCTTCGAGTTTTTCAAACACACTCTTTTTTAAAAATCGCGCAGAGTCCGTCAAAGAATCAGGGCTTGCATTGTAGCAAGATTTTTCCAGTGTTCTACATTTTGCCCAAAACCCTTCTCCCGCTGCCTCTTCAGGAACGATCACTGCGTCCGCATTTTTTTCTTGGATCAATCTGACACATGTCTCGACTATGGTTGGAGTGAGTCTCATATCTGAATCGATATAATAGAGATACTCGCCTTTTGCCTTATACATGCCATAATTTCTCTGATGCGGGACGGCAAATATATTTTTTTGCTTCGGATCTCTTCCGTAAGAATGGACATTTCCATATTTTTTGGCAATATGAACAGTTTTATCGGTGCTGAATCCATCAACAATAACAACTTCGATATTCTTGTAGGTTTGTTTTTTGACAGATTCGAGGCAATCAACCAACAAATGTTGACTGTTAAATGTTGGAATGACAATTGAAACGAGTGGCTTCATATGACTCCTTTTTTTTGCAGAATTGACTGTGCTTTGTCAAATAAGTCTTCTGAATAAGCAGTTTTGCTCCAGCGAATTAATTCATCCAAACCTTTTTCAAAGTTCATCTTCGGCTGCCAGCCGATCGTCCTATTTATTTTAGTTATGTCTGCAAAACAGTGCCGAATGTCTCCCTTTCTAAACTCATTGCGAATCAATGGTAGTAATCCGGAATTGTTACCCGACTGGAGTTTAATCAACAGCTGGGAGAGTTTCAAAATCGTAATTTTATCCCCGCTGCCGACGTTGAATATTTGATAGTCGGCTTTCGGATTTTTCATCACCGCAATGTTGGCACTGACAATATCATGAACAGAGACAAAATCTCTAGATTGGTTGCCGTCTTCATTTATCACCGGAGGTTTATTTGCCTTGATTCTGGAGATGAAAATAGCAGCGACGCCTGTGTACGGGTTTGCAAGGCTTTGACGAGGCCCATACACATTGAAATAGCGAAGCGCAACTGATGGAATTTTGAACGCCTTTCCAATCATCATAACCATTTCTTCCTGATCGCGTTTGTTGAGCGCATAGATTGAACTCGTAATTAAAGGCGTTTTCTCCGATGTGGCTTTTGGCCTTAAGACAGACCTACAGTTTGGACATACCAATTCCCATGTTTTTTTTTGCAGCTGTTGTTCAGATCGTAAATCAGGTTTTATATCTCCACAGTTATCACAGCGATATAGGCCTTCCCCATATTCGCTCATCGAAGCTGCAATTATCAATTTTTTTATATGTTTCTTATGCTTATTAATAATTAGATCAAGAAGCAAACCAGTCCCATAAGTATTTATCCTCGTATATTTCCCAATCTGATACATACTCTGTCCTACACCAACCATGGCAGCTTCATGAAATACAATATCAATATCTTGAAGAGCTTTATCCAAAAGAGACGCATTTGTGATATCAGCCCTTATAAACTCTGCTTTTTTATTTAGATACTCTGGAATTTTTCCCTGATGAACCTGATATTCAAGGTTGTCGTAGATTCTTACCTTGTGACCCTTTTTGATAAGAGAATCAGTCAAAAAACTTCCAATGAAACCCGCTCCGCCAGTCACCAGAATATTCATTCTATAATTATAACTTATATTGCCAGTCCAACTCCTTTAAATTTGGTATATTTGTGATGAAAACGAGATTATTTTTAGAAATAAGGGAAGTCTTTGCCGATAGAGGAATTATACGTTTCATCTCTTTTCTCGTAAACTTAAATGCTCCTGGACAGTTTTGAAATTTTACGTAGACTGAATGAATCAAATTTAATATGGATAGTTTTTTTTCAAAGTAAGAGAAAAGGAATTTCCTTTTGCCGATTAGTTTAAATAAATATCTAAGTTGATTTCTATTTAAATAATCTATGAAACCTAAACCGACTATAATATCCGATTCGGGGAGAGTCTTCATTTGCGTCACGTCTCCCCTTCTAAATTGCACTCTCCTCTCTACCTTCTTTTTTATAGCCACTTTCATAGCAAAAGCAACGGCGGAGTCTGCAATATCTATCCCAAACACTTTTTTTGGACCGTATTTTATTATGCCAAAAGAAAAATCTCCCACCCCAAATCCCAAGTCAAGAACGACCTTATTCTTAGCGAGAGGACCAATAAGTTCTATCCCGGCTAAGTATCTTTTGTCGGCCTTTCTAAATGGGTAGGCAATCCGCTCGACAAGGCTTATTTTCTCTTTTTTTTTCCGATACCCCGAAGCACTCCACTCGATTATTTTGTTGTTCCAGTATTGTCTTTGCTTTAACATGAGAAGTTCATTGTAACAAATTTTTCATCGGTGAAATAGAAAATTTTTTCACCAAATATTCTAATGATTTAGACGTATTTTTTAGGTAAGGAAAATAATGCGGATGAGTAATGAGATAGCTACGTGTGGGAAAGGTAGGTTTCAACGGTGAGAGTATCTGCCAGTTGTGAAGAAATGATATGAAAGGCGTATTTGATCGATTGAGTCTTTGATAAACCTTGTCAATGTGATTTCCTAAAAGTCCGATAAAATAGCCTGAGCCTATAGGAATTTTTTTCCAAGCGGAAACAGGGAACTCCTTCACTTTTTTATAGACAAACTGGGAATAAAACTCTCCATAGCTGGAGGAATCATACTTGAATCCGTATTTTTTCAAGATCGGAAAATATTTTTTTCCAAAATTGATGCGAGGGGCGCGAAAGCCAATGGGTTTGAATTTTTGAATAAATTCCTTGGAGAGTTCGAGACTCCTGATGAGGGACGACTCATCGGGCAAGGGGTCATGTGCGTGGGTATGAAAAGCAACTTCGTGTCCATCCCTTGTGATTTTTTCTACAAGTTTTGGATACCATTGGTAAATCTGTCCAACGATAAAAAAAGTAGTTTTAGTTTTTGTTTTTTGCAGAATGTCCAAAATTTTCAGGGTTGACTTTTCAGCATGACCATTATCCAGTCTTTTTTTCTGCTGACTTTTGAGCTGTAAAAATTCGGGGGTATTTGGCATTGCCCAGGACTCAAGATCGATCGAAAGATAATTGAGCATTCGTATATCATATCAAATGAGCGTGGTTGAATTTAGGGAAATTTTTTTTACTCTAGCTCATGAATTCGATAATGGTCCTCTTTAACCAGTTTTTCTACTGCAAAGTTATTGCCGATTGGGTTGAGATTGCTTCGCATCACAAATCACCGCTCGCAATGACAAAATAAGGGAGCTATAACAGTCTAACTTTCATAACTAGAACTAACCATATTAAGCAAAAAATCCATAATTAGGAAACATCTGTATTTTAATCGATTTGACAAGTTTTTGTAGAAAAGGTAGTCCGCCGAAGTTGACGCTGATCACGCTAACGAGTTGATTATTAAATGCCATAGGTAATTAAACGATGTTTGACGAACTTAACTAGTATACCACTCCGAAAATAGATGTACAATTATGATGCAATATTGATCACTCTATATTTGCATGAATTTTGATACAATTATGTCGAAAAATATGATAGTAATGAAATTCGGTGGTGCATCGCTTGCAGATATTCGTAACATCCGCCTCACCTGCACAATCGTTAAAAAATTTTCTAAGAAGAATAAAATAATTCTCGTTGTTTCAGCAATGAAAGGGGTCACTGACAAACTTTATGAAATTACTAGCCTCATAAGAGGTAAAAAACTCGAGAAAGCTCTGAAATTATTCCAGAACATTAAAAAAGATCATCTTATTACACTTAAAGTTATCAATAAAAAACAGAGAGCGATAAAAGTTCAGATTGAGCTTATTAAACTTTTTGAACTGCTAGAAATTTTTTTGAGGAATGTACATAGAAAGGAAATGACAAAAGCGCGAGAAGACTATATTGTTTCGTTCGGTGAAAGATTCAGTTGCAGGCTTATCGCTGAAGCGCTTGAGCGTTACCATGTGTTAGCCTATCCAATTGATGCCTCATATATTATGGCTACAACTTCCCAGTTCGGAAATGCTAGACCTCTCTATAAAAAAACGGAAGATCAAATAAGAGTAATACTTTATCCTCTTATTCATAACAATATCATTCCTGTCATTACGGGATTTATCGGTTTTTCTCACGACGGATGCACCACCACGCTTGGACGTGGAGGGTCTGATTTATCCGCTGCATTTTTTGCCGGATATCTAAACGCAAAAGCTCTTTATCTTTGGAAGGATGTCGGAGGTTTTTTTTCAGCTAATCCCAAGGAGGATAAAAATGCAAAATTGTTGACAAATATGTCATATTCAGAAGCTTATCGAATGGCTAAAAAAGGAGCTAAAGTTATTTACCACAAGGCGATTGCCCCGGTCAAGAGAAAAAAAATTCCTATTTACATTAGAAGTTTTTTGGATCCAAATGCCAGGGGTACAGTCATCTCTTAACATTATTCATCTTGGGCCGGGTAATGTAGGAAAAGCTTTTTTGCGGATTCTTCTAGAGCAAAAAAAATTAATCCAATCTGTGTTCGGGATAAAAATAATAGTCTCCGGAATAGTCAGATCAGACAAATATTTATTCAGCCGCGATGGTCTAAGTGATAAGGAAATAAAAAAAGTTATTAATAAAGACGAAAACTTACGGTGGCTAAATACCCCCGGTCAAACTCACATTAAACAACTGATGAGATTCATCCCCAAAAAATCTGTCTTGCTTGATACATCGGCGTCAGATAAGACAGTTGATCTTCTCATATATCAGTTGGAAAGGGGAGGATTTGCCGTAGTTTCGAATAAGAAGACTTTGATATCAGAGCTTAGCGATCGCAAAAAATTTAATCCATTTCAGCAAAGTTTTTTTTATGAAACTACAGTGGGAGCAGGCCTTCCCGTGATCTCAACAGTCAAAGATATGATAGAGTCGGGAGATAAGATAGAAGAGATTGAGGGTTGTTTTTCCGGTACGCTCGGATTTATTTTTAGTGAACTTGAAAAAGGATCTCCCTTCTCCGGAGCAGTTTTAGCGGCAAAAGAATTGGGATATACAGAACCTGACCCTCGAGATGATTTATCTGGAATTGATGTTGCAAGAAAAGCCTTGATACTTTCTCGACTGCTGGGAAAACGAATTTCTCTGAAAAATATTAAAACGATACCCTTGTATCCTGAAGAAATGAAAAGGTTGAGCGCCGATGAGTTCCTCTCTCAAGTCCATAGGCTCGATTCAGGCTACAAAAAAAGGCTTTCGAACGCTTTGCGAGAAAGAAAAACATTGCGCTATGTAGCAGTGGTGACAAAAAACAAAACAGAGGTCTCACTGAAAGAAGTGCAGATTTCAGGCGATATAGGATCTTTAAAAGGACCGGATAATATCATTAAGATTCGGTCTGAAAGATATAAAGCGAATCCAATGATCATCAAAGGTCCAGGAGCTGGAATCGAGGTAACCGCTGCAGGAGTATTTGCGGACTTATTAAAAATTATCAGAATATTAAGAGCATAATATGAAAAAATTAAGAGTAGGAGTGTTGGGAGCAACCGGCATGGTCGGGCAAAGATTTATTTCACTTTTGGACGGGCATCCATTTTTTGAGGTTGTGGTAGTCGCGGCATCACCAGCTTCAGCAGGTAAGCGATATAGGCAAGCCGTTGCAAAAAGATGGTATATGGAGTCTCCGATTCCCACCAGAGTAGGAAATCTTGCTGTGATGGCCATGGAGAATGATTTCGACAGGATTGTTAAGGAAGTAGATTTGGTTTTTTCTGCGCTCGACATGGATAAAGAAAAAATCAAACAGATCGAGATCCGCTTTGCAAAGGCCGGAATTCCTGTGGCGAGCAACAATTCCGCCCACAGGTGGACAGTGGATGTGCCCATGGTCATGCCGGAGATAAACCAGGAACATCTCAAACTTATCGACGTGCAAAGAAAAAACCGCGGATGGACAACCGGTCTCATAGGGGTAAAGCCAAACTGTTCGATCCAATCGTATGTATCGATTTTAACAGCGCTGAAGAGATTCGAGCCGACCAAAGTTCACGTGACGAGCCTTCAAGCCATATCAGGAGCAGGCAAAACGTTTGAAACCTGGCCAGAGATGGCTGACAACTTAATTCCTTTCATCGGAGGTGAGGAGCTCAAATCAGAGCGGGAACCGATGAAGATATGGGGTAAGATGGTTGACGGAAAAATTAAAAACGCCAGGAAACCCGTGATTGCGGCAACATGCATAAGAGTCCCGGCAACAGACGGACACATGGCTTCTGTCTCGGTTACATTTAAGCGAAAACCATCACGAAAGCAGATTGTATCTGCAATAGAAAGTTTTAATCCGCTCAAGAATTTGAGACTTCCCTCATCTCCTAAGAGATTCATCAAGTACTTGTCGGATGAGTCAAGACCTCAGACCAGAGTGGACCGAAACTTTGAGGACGGGATGGGAATAACGATGGGGAGATTGAGGGAAGGCAAACAATTTGATTGGCATTTCATAGCGCTTTCTCATAATACGGTAAGAGGAGCTGCAGGTGGGGCTATTCTTATGGCAGAGCTCCTGTATAAAAAAGGATATGTAGAGTCTTTAGCAAAATAAGGATCTGATAGATTGTGACTCGTGAGACTTCGACCGCTTTCTAAAAAAGAATTTTGATTAATCAGGATAACTTCAGCAGGGCTTTTTTAATTCGGGCAATGCCTTCTCTCAGATTATCTAGGGAGGCGGCATAAGAAATTCTGAAGTAGCCCTCACCATAGGTGCCAAAAGCAGTTCCGTCAAGAAGCGCAACCCCAGCATTCTCCAGAATATAATTGGCAAGCCAGCGAGAGGATTTTTTAAAAGATGAGATATTGGGAAATGCATAAAAAGCTCCAAGCGGAATCTGGCAGTTGACACCTTTTATTCTGTTTAGTTCAGAGACGACAAAGTCACGTCTTTTTTTGAATTCTTTGACCATAGTTTTTAATTGCAGCTGTTTACTTTTCATTCCTTCCAGTACAGCCATTTGTGTAAAGGTAGCGGTGCATCCGACCGTATGAGTAAGAAGATAATCTATTTTGTCGATGATTCTTTTTGGGCAGCTCATATAGCCAATCCTCCACCCTGTCATCGAGTATGTCTTGGAAAATCCGTCCACGAGTATTGTCTGATCTTGTATTCCTTTCAATCCATAAAAACTTGGATAAATCGCTGTATCGTATACAATTTTCGAATACATCTCATCTGTCATCACCCAGCAGCTTGTTCCTTTGATTGTCTCTGCGATTTCTCTGAGATCTTCGATCGGCATGAGGCCGCCGGTTGGATTGCTTGGAGAATTAAGAATAATCAGTTTGGTTTTTTTTGAGAAATATTTCCTAAATTTCTTCATATCAAAACTGAAATTATTTTTTTCGACTAAGGGTATGGGTTTTTTGATTGATCCGAAATAGTCAATGAGAGTATGGTATGTGGGAAAACCGGGATCGGGATAGATCACCTCGTCTCCTTTCTCGAGAACAGACGCCATCGTAATAAAGATGGCGGCTTTTCCCGAAGGGGTAACCGCAATATTATTTTCAGTGACATTCAATTTTCTCGTTTTGTTTAACTCCTTGGCGATCTCCAGGCGAAGCGGAAGAATGCCAAGAGGAGGATTGTATTTGGTGAATCCGGCGCGGATAGCTTTTATTCCTGCCTCTGAAATGTTTTTGGGTGTGGGAAAATCCGGCTGGCCTATTTCAAAATGAATTATTTTTTTTCCTTTTCGTTCCAGTTGGGTTGCTTTATTTAAGACAGC
>MFZI01000079.1:5594-18167 GCA_001789355.1 Candidatus Roizmanbacteria bacterium RIFCSPHIGHO2_01_FULL_39_8 | reverse complement strand
ATAATAGTAAAAAAATTTGGTATTTGCAATAAATCAAAAAGTTTGATAAACTACAAAACTATGGAAATAAGAAGAGGGCTTACTCAAGTAAGTCTAACAATGGATGAAGTGAATCTTTTACAGAGACAGATGCCAGAAGACTGGGTTAAAGTTGTAAATTTTAGCGATGGTGGCTCCGGCATCGAGGGTGCAACTGGATGGGAATTGTTTATACCTTCGCGTCAGGTTGGGTGGTTTATGCAGGTCTGTTCTCAAGTACGACCTCCAATAAAGGCGCAAGCTTCAAGTACCCTTCGATAAGGTAGAAAAATTAATGCTACATAAAATAACTTATTGAATTTCCTGAACATTTTTTAGATAATAGTGGCTATGCAAGTAAGAGACTACATTTTAAACTATTTAGTTTCCCAAGGGGTAAAGCATGTTTTTTTGGTGACAGGTGGTGCGATCGCATTTATAGTTGACGCTTTTTCCAAACGAAAAGATATCCGATACGTGTGTGTTGCTCACGAGCAGGCGGGCGCGATGATGGCCGACGCATACTCGCGAATGGGTCCGGGATATGCCGCAACTATGGTGACTTCAGGGCCGGGTGCGACTAACCTCATAACTGGCATTTGCTGCTCGTGGTTTGACTCCATCCCTACAATTCACATCAGCGGGCAAGTGAATACGTATGAGCAAAAGAAAAAATCAAAAGTCAGACAAGTGGGATTTCAGGAGACAGATATTGTGAATATTGTCCGTCCGATCACCAAATTTGCTGCTCAACTCGATTCTACAGATAATATTCGTTTTCTTCTGGAGAAAGCTACATATTTGGCAAAATCAGGAAGGCCAGGACCCGTTCTTGTAGATATTCCCATGAACTTTCAGAGGGCTGAAATAGAACCTAAAAAATTAAAGAAATTTGTTCCGCCCTCAAAAAAGGAATACGAAGACACCGGGACAAAACTTATGGAGAAAGTCACAAAAACAGTGGAGTACTTTAAGAAAAGCAAGCGTCCTGTACTTTTGGTTGGCGGTGGAGTCATGTTGGCCAATGCTCAAAAGGAGATAAGAGAGCTCATTGAAGAATTAGGCTTCCCAGTTGTTAGCTCATGGAGCGGTTACGATACTGTACATAGAGGTCACCGTTTATATCTGGGAGCACAAGGAGTTTATGGAGAAAGAGCAGCTAACTTTGCCGTGCAAAATTCGGACATGCTTATCGCCATTGGTTCACGTCTTGACACTAGGCAAACAGGCGGAAAACCCCAGACCTACGCTAGAGAATCCAAAGTTATCATGGTCGATATTGATAAGGCAGAACTGGATAAGCGAAGAGGCTTGACCCCCGCGCTTACAATTCAGACAGACGCAAAAGAATTTATTACTACTCTACTTAAAAATCTAAAAAAATTCAAAAAACCGAATATTTCTCCTTGGATAAAACTGTGTCGGGAATGGAAAAAAAAGTATCCAGTTGTACTTCCCGAATATAGCAGGGACAAGAAGTTTGTTAATCCATATGTATTCATCAAAACCTTGTCAAAACTACTTGGCAGCAAGGCCGTCATTGTGCCAGATGACGGAGGGCACCTTACATGGACGATGCAGGCATTCGAGATTAAAAAGGGCCAGCGACTATTTTCAGCTTACGGAAATTCTCCGATGGGATATGCCTTTCCTGCTTCGATCGGAGCTTCAATTGCGCTGGGAAAAAAAGAAGTGATCTGTATCGACGGAGACGGGAGTTTTCAGATGAATATTCAAGAGATTCAAACTATGGTCTACCAAAAATTACCGGTAAAAGTCTTCATTATAAATAATTACGGGTACGGAATAATCAAACAGTTCCAGGAACTATATCTGGGTTCGCGTTATGAGGCCACAGGCAAGGGGTATTCCGCTCCTGATTTTATAAAAGTCGGAAAAGCCTATGGAGTAAAAACGGTTTTGATAAAACATAACACTGAATTATCTAAAAAAATAAAAGAGGTCTTACGCCACAAGGGGCCTGTGATCTGCGATGTGAGAATCTACCCGCTGCAAAAACTTATTCCCAAGCTTGAATTCGGCAAGCCAATCGAAGACCTTTCGCCAGTACTACCGCGAGACGAATTTCGGAAGAATATGTTAGTCAAAACCATGGAGGAAATACAGGTCAATCCCAAGAAGATTAATGAGATAAATTAAAGCTTCATTTTGGACTTCTTAGTTTCGCAGGGTGTAAAATACGTCTTTCTTGTCACGGGAGGGGCCATATATCAGAGGTTGACGGCGCTGTCGGCAAGTCTGATGGCATCCTTTTCAGCGTCAACTGAAGTTTTCGGCCTGAAGAGATGTTTGAAAAGGCTTGTAGAAGCATTTTTCCAGAAGGTTGGTGACCACCAATTCACCTTAGTTTGATTGGGGTCAAAATCCATAAGATGTCCCAAAAGTTTCCACCCCATGTAGAAAAGGTATTTAAAATCATGAAAGCTTCTGATTCCCAACACTTTTCTGGTAATATATTGCGGAGTCATGAAACACGAATAAAGATCTTGTTCAAGTTCCAGGATTTTTTCCTTCGGGATGGGAGTTTTCATAACCGGTTCACGCATATCGAATTTATTGTAATCATCCGTCAATAGCCAACCGTTTTCTTTGCACTGTTTGTAGAGTGGGGTCCCCGGATAAGGGATCACGATCGTCGCCTGCATCGTTTCATAATAGCCCTTTTTAAAGGCATATTTGGCTATTTCAATTGTTCTTTTTGCATCTTTATACGTCTCCCAGGGGTAACCCAACATGATGGTCACGTGAGGATCTAACCCAGCTTTTCTTGCCATTCTCGGACCATTAATCGCATCTACTTCTTTCGTTCCCTTATCAAGTTTGTCGAGTGTTTTTTGGTTTCCGGACTCCATACCGTATAAGATAAATCTGAAGCGGGCTTTTCCCAAAAGGTCGTAATATTCTTGATTTAAGGCGTTAAAACGCATATTACAACCGTATCTGACTTTTTTGTTGTAACCACTCTCGATCAACAGTTGGCAGAATCGCTTAAGTTTAGGTCCGATAAACATGGTCCCGGCATCGTCAAAGATTTCTTTTACTCCGTATTTGTCGACTACGTGTTTTACTTCGGCAAACAAACGCTCGGGTGAAAAACTTCTGTATGAGCCTAAAGGATTGATGGTATGGTCCCAAACGCAGAAGGTACATCTGTTCCACCAGCAATCGCGACCGCTGTACATATAGGTGGCCGGAGTATATTTATAATTTCCATTATCATATGCATATAACTCCCATTTTGTCAGATCACGATCTACAAACGGCAAGGTATCCAGCACATGGCGAAGTGAGGCGGGTCCGGAGCTATAGACAACGTCACCGTTTTTCAACTTCATCGTCAATTTCGGTTTGGCTTTGATCTTCTTGTCACTTTTTCTCCAATAGACTCCTCCTTCCAATTCCTCTCCTCTGTGAATATGATTCAAGAGATTTACCGAAACAAAGTCATAATCGCCTCCGGTTATGGCATAATCGACTTTGCTGTTTTCAAAAAGTTCGAGCGGCAAATACGTAACATGGTCTCCAACCCATATTAATTTAATCTTAGGAAACCTTTTTTTTAAGTCATTGATCTGTTTCCAGTGTGTTTTTACTATCGGAGATTTTGTCTCGACCATGAGATAGTCTGGATTCACTTTTTTGAGTTCACCCATCCATTGCTCGTACTTTTTCCTCTCTGCGATTCCGTCCATCCAGTAGACTTTATAGCCTTTTGATTGGAGATTGGATGCTGCATAGGCAGGTACCATGGGATAGATGAAGGTTCTTGCATTAAAATATTGAAACTGTCTATTTTGCGAGAGAAGCGCCACCCCTTTTTTTGACTCAATCGGAGGATAGCCCACTGCGATTTTAATTTTTTTACGTGAGATTTTTTTAGGCATGTGATTTCAATTACATTATGATCCCTTTTTGCTTTAATGTCAATAAGAAATCATTCTTTAGGAAACAATTTTTTTCCTCCCGAAAATACTTCTATAGCAGTGACTGGACACGATTGAGCTGCCGCTATGATTTTTTCAAGCTTGTCCCATTGACCTTCCTTGATAATTGCAATATTTGTTTTATCGAGGTCAAAGGTAGCGGGAGCATAGACTACACAGGTTGCTGCACCTATACATTTAGGGCGAATGATTCTGATTTCAATATCGTCTTTTTTGATGGTTTGAACCTGGTCCATGTCCGCTAATTTTTAATTCTTAAAATTTAAAAGTTTATTTAAAAATTATCATTTAAGATTTAGTGATTTTTATTGGTATATTCTATCTTTATTTCGCATTCCCTTCCAAAACCCTTTGATAAACATTATCCCATATACGACATGAGTAGTAAATAGCACAAAAGGTGAAAACAAAGCAATTGCCAGATTTTTTCTATTAAGTAACGAATTTAGAAAAATCTGGAGAGCTAGAATAATATAGGCAATAAGGGGAAAATAAAAAATAATAATTATTAGATAGTAGTTACTAGATAAGAGATAAGAGAAATGAAGAAGAAAAACAGAAAAAACAGTGCTAAATAGCAGATAGAAAACAAAGAATGTGGGAACAAGATAGGAAATGCGAAGAGAATTTTTGTCGCCATGTGCGAAAAATGCCCCACGGTGAAACCCATAATTCGCATGCTGTTTTAGGTAGCTCTCTAGATCTTTTCTTCTGTGATGGAAGACTATCACGTCAGGATGATAGAGTATTTTCTTTCTTTCTTTGTATGCGACATCCTCGCATAATTTGCTGTCTTCCCCAGGCCAGTAATTACCTTTAAACCCTCCGAGTTTCAAGAAAATATTTTTCTTGATAGAAAAATTCATTGACGGAAAATCGTCGACAAAGCGTTTCTTTCTCGGTGTAAAACGATAGGCATATTCTCCACTCCCCATCCAGCTTTTAAGGACTTCGTCAAAGACACTCTCCCATAACGAAGCGTTTAGAGGAAGGATGCCCGGTCCGCATACTGCCACAGTTTTGTCGGTAAAAAGAGTGCTAGCCTGTTCTAGAAAGTCAGCCTTTGGATATGCATCATCGTCAATGAAGGTAACTATGTTGCCTTTTGCCTGATGGACCCCAATGTTTCTTTTTTCAGCAGGTTTTATGATTTTCCCCGTGGGGATGATTCGAAGCCATTTATATTTCTTGAGAAGACTGATGTCATACTGGCTATGGTCATTTGGTAAGACGATCACTTCAAACTTTTTGTAGGTTTGATTATCAAATGCAGGCAGGTTCTCAAACAGAAGCACATAGCTCAGTTCTCTAAGCGGAATAATGACGGAAAAGTACGACCGACTATTTTTTTTCAACATATTCAGATATCCTATAAGACTTATTTCAGAAATCGTCTAAATAATTCTGAAAATCAGCTAGGAATAACATCAGATAAAGCTGATTTTTACTTTTTATGAACTATCGGAACCATTATATATTATCTTCAATTGACTAATCCCAACAAAATATCTCCCGTAATCTTATTTTTTATTGGACTTTTGAAGTCGCTCTGGTATCCGACGCTAAGAAGGAATACATTCCAACTAAAATCTTTAATGATAAGGTGAGTAGTAACAGGTGTGGTTTTTTTAAGCTACTTTTCCATTTATCTTTTTCTACGAACACTACAAAAAATCTATATAAAGGTCCAAATTGTTTAACTATATCCTTATCGTCTTTACCCCATTTTTCAATATATCCTTTTAGCCGGTCAAGATAATATTTTTTCTTTTTAAGATAATTTATAAGGCTTAAGTTTTGTTCGTCATGATAGAGTGGAGATGTTATGATATCTACTTTTCCTCGCATACGGACTCTTCTATCAAGGTCCCAATCCTCACCGCATTCCAATAATTCATCAAACCCTCCGACTGTTCTGAACTCTGACATACGTATGAAACGAACAGCGTCAATACATGAAGTTTCATAAAATTTACGCTCAAATGTGCGGATTGCACTCCAAATCTTATTGCCTAATATGATTTCAGGAATATACAGTGCTATAGTTTTTGGGTCACCTTCAAGTTTTGTAACACATTCTCTGATAACATTTTCCCCCAAAATCATATCTGCATCAAGATAAAAATAATATTTCCCCATGCATTTTTTAGCGCCAAAATTCCTTTGCGAACAGCGTTCCTTTCCTTTGTTATAGAGCTTTTTTACATAGAGCTGTGCTATCTTTTTTGTCTCGTCAGTAGAATTATTATCTACTACTATAATTTCAATTTTGTTTTTTGGATAAGATTGCTCTGCTATGGATTTTAGGCAATTGTTTAAGTAATTTTGCGAATTATGTGTTGTTATAATTACCGATACAATAGGATACTTCATAAGCAGGGATAAAAGAAATATTCTATTCTTCCCTATAAATTTGAGACTAAATGATTGTTATTAACTATAGTATTTCAATATATTCTTTCTGTAAAAGATAGCCAACGTATCAACAAGTATACCGAGAATTGATCGCATAGTTGCAGCTGAGGTCATTTTTCCGAGTGTATAATCGAGTTTTATCGGGGCTTCATAAATTCGTTTAAAACCCATGGAATCAGCCACAACCAGCATTTCCAAATCTCCCGCAAACTGTTTTTCAACCAAGCGGGGTAAAATTTTTTCGAGTACTTTTTTTCTGAAGATCTTGATTCCTGCCTGAGTATCGTGGACTTTGATTCCAAAGAGAAGTTTAACTATAGAGTAATAGCCAAAACTCAAGACTCTTCTTAGTAACGAATATTTTACAAAAGACGCAGGATGTCTTTTTGAACCAACGATGACATCAGCCTCATACCATTCCATGTGCTCAAGGAGCATAGAGATACCATTTGGATCTATCTCCATCCCCGAATCGATAAACATGACATAGTCACCTTTTGCAGCCTTCATCCCGAGCCGTATCGCATGACTCTTTCCTTGGTTCTGCATATACCCGATAGTTCTGACATCTTGAATTCCAGCTCTTTTTATTTTCTCTAATGACCTGTCTATGATTCCATCTACAACAGTGATGATCTCGTGATTATACCTAATCTTATCCAAGACACGCTTAATCGATCGGAGGTTTTTTATAATACTTTGTTCCTGTTTGTAAATGGGGATTATTACGCTTAAGAAGTGTTGATCATTTCTATCTTTCATGGCCCTATTATATACTATTCAACTATCTCCTCTCCCTCAAATGTGACGTCACTTTCACTACCTGTGTCTAAATTTTGTTCATTGGTAACATTTTCATCACTAGGGAGCGCAAAGGAGAAGGAAGCGACTATTATATCATTGGCATTTTTCCAGTAGGGAAGATTCTTGCGGCTCTCTGTGGTGAACTCAAACAGTGTTTGAGTGTCTACAAAGACGGTAACTATCTTATCTTTTGTCTCTATTTGTTTTCCCTGGATATCGG
Organism: Candidatus Roizmanbacteria bacterium RIFCSPHIGHO2_01_FULL_39_8; assembly: GCA_001789355.1. Lineage (GTDB taxonomy): Bacteria > Patescibacteriota > Microgenomatia > UBA1406 > GWC2-37-13 > O2-01-FULL-39-8. The sequence goes on along the minus strand of MFZI01000079.1, from coordinate 10,745 downwards.
CTATTTTGATGTCGGTAACTTTTACTGTTTTAACCAAATCTTTATTAGTTTTCAACCAATCATCAGCCGAGGAAAACTGAGTTGATGCGACGTTTAATTGCATGGTGCCTTCTTTATTGGGAGAGGAAAGGGTAAGCTTTGCATACGTCGATTGATCAAGATTTTTTTCCGGCTGAATGACAATTCCTTCTGGAAAAGAGAATTGAAATCCCGACGGATCTTGATACGATTGGAGCTTGGACGAGGTATCACTTAACACGTCTTTTTCGCCTGTTTTCTCTTGTCCGAGCGGTGATTTTGTTTCAGAAGGATTTTTGCGCAATGTAATCAATAAGACAACGAGAAACAAGCTTACGATTGCCACGATTGATATCGCGGTCACTTTCTTCTTCATATGTTCTTCCATTATTTCAGTATCATCTTTGATTGTCAACAACTTTCTCTTTTGTTACACTTAAGGTATGAAAAAGAGTATTTTTACCTTTCTTCTTCTTGGTCTCTTGGGACACTTTTTTTCGAGCAATACTGTATTTGCAGCCAAGTTGTTACCGAGATTTAAGCAAACCGGAGTAAAAATGACAGCGGGCAGCGGAGTCGGGACGTCAGTGAGATTAAGATCTGATAGGAAAGCTCTGCTTGTTTATTTTTCAAATGTAAGTAAGGCAAAAAGTGTAAGTTATGTCCTTATGTATCAGACCAACGGGAAAGAAGAAGGAGTTGGCGGTTCAATCGATTCGGCGGCAGGAAACAGCGCGCAACGAGTACTGGATTTTGGTACATGTTCGGCTGGCGTTTGTCGTTATCATTCAAACATTACGCAGATGACTTTTGAGGTCACGATCGATCTTCCCAACGGAAAAAAAACATTAAGAAGATTTAGAATTCGAGTCTAAGCTATCTTTCAAATAGACGCCTACGTAGATTACTGCCACGACTAGTGAGAATAATATATTGACATCCATAATGTTTGATAGCTCTTTCTTTATAAAAAATAAGGATACGACATAGAATGGGATTAATAGTGGCAGAATAAGTCCGTAGTAACTCTTCTTAGCAACAAAGTAATAACTCATAAAAGAAATACCCGTAAAAAAACTTCCAAATAGACTTGCTTTGGATAAGTAGGGTAATACCTCGACGAATTTGGATCCAAAGAAAATCGTGACAAGAAAATCACCAAAATTGCTATAAAGGGTGTAACTAATTATCGTTACGGCAAATAGCATGAGGAGGGAAATTCGGAGTGTTATATCGTGGTGCTTTTGATGCTCGCGGCTCGAGAAAAAAATAAAGCCGATTGCAATTAAAGGACCTACTGCGTAAAAAATCATTTTGGCAAAAAGAGACCAAGAACTATAGATACCCGCGTCGTGAGCAGAAAAAACTTTTTTGACAAAGACAATATCAACATTGTTTAATAGAGTCAGGGCCAAGGTTGACAAAAAAATGATTATGAACTGTGAATCTTTTATAATAGAAAATATTTTTTTTTCAATTTTTGGTACCTTGCCTACTATTGTTTTGGAAAAATATGAACGCAAAATGAGGATGCTTAATAACAGAGGTACGATGGAAGATATGAGTAGAAATAAGATAATCGTTTGCATACCGTCAAACCCAAGATAGACTAATAAAGCACCTGAAAATTTCAGCGAAACGGCAAATATACTTATGAGACCAAATATAAAAAGCATGTGTAAGCCTTGGAACATCGAGTTGTAAAATGATCCGAAAAGAAATAAGAATATCATCGGTAAGAGTGCTGCCCCGGTAACCATAGACAAATTAGTTATGCGAGAGATAAATGGTGTTAACAGAAGAATGCAGATGAGAGCAAAACTCCACTTTTTGATTTTGAGCCAAAAAAAATCCTCAAGTGATTTGGCAATAATGAATTTTCCTCTTCCCCTCGCACTCAACTTTTGGATCAAAAAATTGGAAAAAACGACCATTGGGACCGCGAATATGGAGATATAGGAAAATAAAGAAGTGATTTCACTATACATTTTTGGACCCAAACCTTGAGCAGCCAAAAAATTGAATAGGTAGTTGAGGATATTAACAACAAAAGAAGCGATGGTAAAAAACATGCTTCCACGGATGAAATTACTATACCAGGCTTTTCTCAAGATGACCAACATTGGATAAGTATAGCACGTGTATAATAAGGTACAGCATATGGATAAATTCACCAAAATAGTGGCCACCATTGGTCCGGCGACAGAATCTGAAACATCGATCAAAGAATTAATACTTGCCGGAGTTGATGTATTCCGCTTTAATTTCAAGCATGGCACTCTTGATTGGCACAATAAGACTATCCAGCGGGTAAATAATGTAGCCAAAAAATTGAATAAATCCGTCGGAACGTTGATAGATCTTCAGGGACCAGAAATACGCCTCATTATGTCGCAAGACGAAATAGACATTTCATTAAATGAAGAGATACCTTTTGGTAAGGAGGCGATAAAAAATGCCGGAACAAAAGGAATATCTTTTACCCACACCCAGATACTCCCCTATCTTAAAGACAGTCAAAAGATCATCATCGATGCGGGTGCATTTGAATTTATTTTGAACAAAAAAGGGAAGAAACATTTTTTACTTTCATTAAGTAAGGGTGAGTTAAAAAATAAGAAATCAGTAACAATTCCTGGATCTAATTTTCCTGCTCCTGTTTTAGTTGAAAGAGATTTTGAAGGTCTTAAATTGGCTGCGAGACACGAGGTAGATTTTGTGGCGTTGTCGTTTGTTCGTTCGGCGAAAGACATACAGTTAGTCCGAGAAAAAATGAAAAAATATTCTGTTTATGCAAAGATAGTTGCTAAGATCGAAACCAAAAAAGCCATAGATGATTTGGATAATATAATTGAAGAGGCGGATCTTGTAATGGTGGCAAGAGGTGATCTTGGAGTAGAGATGCCTTTGGAAGAAGTTCCCTATTACCAAAAAATTATCATCAAGAAAAGTATCCAAAAGAATAAGCCGGTAATAACTGCAACCCAGATGCTTCAATCCATGGAACATCATCCACACCCAACTCGGGCTGAAGTTTCTGATGTTGCAAATGCTACTTACGACCTTACCGATGCGGTAATGCTCTCGGGGGAGACGGCTTTGGGTGAATATCCAGTCGAATCCGTGAGGTTCATGAGTAAGACAGTTGGTTTTAATGAAAAGAAAAATACGGTCGATAGCAGGGTTAGATTTAACTTTGAGCTTAAAGACTATGAGGAATTGTTGGCCGATAGCGCTTATGGGTTATTGTTGCAGACCCAAAAAAATAAGCTGCACATATCGGGTTTCTTAGTTTTTTCCGAGACAGGAACGATGGCAAGACTCGTATCAAGGTACAGACCACAAGTACCGATTTTTACCTTTGTTCCCTCAGCCGCTGTTGGTGAAGCTTTGACAGTAAACTATGCAGTGAGAGCTTTCGTACATAAGATACCAGCAGGGCAAAGAGAAATACTTCAAAATGATGTGAGGGAAGCGATAGAAAATCTTTTATCGCAAAACCTCATCAAAAAAAAAGACTCACTCATCGTTCTTCATGGGGATACGATTACTATTGTCACCGTTTAATTATGGATTTATCCCATATCAGAAATTTTGCTATCATCGCTCATATCGATCATGGAAAATCAACTCTGGCCGACAGATTACTCGAGATAACGGGAGTTGTCCAACAAGGAAAACATGACGAGCAGTATCTCGATCGTAATCCTATCTCGCGCGAGAGAGGAATCACGATAAAACTAGCTCCCGTGAGAATGAACTACACGTTATCTAAAACTTATATTCTGAATTTGATAGATACCCCAGGTCACGTTGACTTTTCTTATGAAGTCGATAGAACGCTTGCTTGTGTAGAGGGAGTCATTCTCCTTGTCGATGCAACTCAAGGAGTTCAAGCGCAAACAATCTCAAACGCCTTCAAGGCCATCGAAAAAAATCTAACCATTATTCCTGTGGTGAATAAGATCGATTTGCCTAGTGCTGAAACAGAAAAAACAAAACAACAACTTATAGACTTTCTAGGAATAGATCCTTCGACAAGCTCAGGACAAGTTTTTGAAGTTTCGGCCAAGACGGGTCAAGGGGTAAAAGAATTATTGCAAGCAGTAATTCTTAAAATTCCAAATCCCAAGTCCCAATTTCCAAACAAATCTCAAATGACAAATGACAAATTTCAAGAAATTCAATCACTCATTTTTGACTCATACTATGATTCGCATCGCGGAGTAATAGCTTTTGCAAGAGTGTTCTCAGGTAAATTAAGAAAGGGTCTCAAGGTTAAACTTGGAGTTGCAAGTGAAATATTCGAAATTCAGGAAGTGGGAAATTTTTCGCCAGATTTGCATCCCTCTGACAGATTAGTTGAAGGAGAAATTGGGTACGTAGTGACAAATCTCAAAGATATTCATAAAGTAGAAGTTGGGGATACGATTATTGATGTGAAAAACCAATTCTCCATCCTTTCCGGATATAAAAAAGTCAAACCTATGGTGTTTGCTTCAATATTCCCAACAGACACATCAGACTACCTCAATTTGAAAAAGGCTTTGGAAAAATTATATTTGAATGATTCGTCTCTCGAATTTTCCGGTATTCATAGTAAAGCATTAGGAGCAGGCTTTCGGGTAGGTTTTCTTGGTCTTCTTCATGCCGATGTTGTTCGTGAGCGATTGGAGAGGGAGTTCAATCTGAGTCTAGTGCTTACTCCTCCTCAAGTTGAGTATAAGTCAGCAGGAGAGGGGAAGTTTTCTCTTCAGGAACCATGGGTAAAAATTTTTATTATCACCCCGAATGAATATGTAGGAGCGGTGATGAGATTGTGTGAACAATACAGGGCTAAGTTCATGACGATGGATAACAAAAATCAAATCATGCTTAAATACGAAATGCCCCTTTCGGAAATGATCTCAGATTTTTATGATTCTCTCAAAAGTGTCAGCTCAGGATACGCATCTTTGGATTGGGAATTCTTTGAATACCGACTCGTTGAGGCTGACAAATTACTATTACTCATTAACGGTGATCCCGTAGAAGAATTTTCTGAGATTGTCGTTAAAGAACGATCGTTTGAGAAAGCCCATATGCTCGTAAAAAGGCTCCGGGATTTGATAACCAGGCAGCAGTACGAAATCA
>MFZI01000079.1:3707-5570 GCA_001789355.1 Candidatus Roizmanbacteria bacterium RIFCSPHIGHO2_01_FULL_39_8 | reverse complement strand
ACTATTAGAAAAGCAAAAGATGGGAAAAAAGAAGATGAAGATGATAGGGAAAGTCGAGGTTCCAAAGGAAGCATTCCTCAAATTATTCAGAAGGAGTTCATAAAGTCAATCAAGTCATAAAGTTTAAGTTTCTTGTTTTGCTTTCGACTTTAAGGACTTTATGGACTTTTAGACTAATCTCCATTGTATATTTTTATCTTTCTTCATAAACGTATACTGTCTTTTGGCGTATTGTATTTCTTTTGATATCCATTGATTAATGGCCTCTTCCTTCGTAAGCACACCTCTGAGGTGTGCTTGAAGCTGCTGGTAGCCGATCGTTTTGAGACCTGGATCATTTTCGCTGCAACCCATTTTTAGGAGTTTTTTCACTTCACCCAGCGCACCTTCTTCAAGCCTCTTCTCTACTCTGCTTTCGATCGCTTTCCGTAGTTCTACCTTTTTCTTATATTTTGACCCAAACAATTCAATTTTTAGTTTAGGTAGATTTAATTTTTGCGCAAGTATAGTGTGCGATACCATCTTTGATCGATCGGCATCAAGATGGTGATGCTTATTTGATTTGGCTATTTCGATTTTCCGTATCAAACGCTGGGGATTGTTTTTTTCGCTGTTGTTCAATTGAGTCGCCACATAGTCTGTCTGATTCGACGATTGAGACAAAAGTTTACTATAGATTGCGAACAATTCTTGAGCAGGCTTGTTCTCAAGTTTTTTCCTTAATTTCCAATCAGGAGGGATGTTTTCGGTTTCCACTCCATAGAGAAGATGTTTTAGATAGAGATATGTCCCGCCAACTATTATTGGAGTTTTGCCTTCGGAGAGGATTTTTTTGATCACCCAAAGAGCGCATTGTTGATAGTCAAAAGAAGAAAAGTATTGATCTGGTTTGACAATATCATAGAGCCAAAGCTTAGTTAGTAGTTTATAGTTTATAGTTCGTAGCTTATAAAAACCGATACTATATTTATTGTCAAGCATTTTTACTTTTTGGAAGTTTTGAGATTTTAGATGTGGTTTTGATATTTGAGTTTTGAGCTTTGAGCTTCCTTCGATATCTTTTCCCGTGATAATGTCAAGGTATTTATATATTTGGCGTGAGTCACAATTTATTATCTCTCCATCATATTTTCGTGCATATTCTAATGCGAGAGCAGTTTTACCGGTAGCAGTCTGGCCTGTAATTATTATAATTTTAGATTTCTTGTTCATGAGATTAACTGTACGGGGATCCCTCACTAACGCTCGGGATGACGTGCGAACTATTGTATTATACACGTCATTTCTGGAGCTTGGCGGCTTCAATTAGATTCTTATAGAGATATAAGACGTCGATAGGTCCTACGCCTCCCGGAGTGGGGCTATAAAATGAAGCAATTTTTCTAATTTCTTTTTCTTCGTAGTCTCCTTTGAGTTTGCCGTTTTCCCTTCGCAGCCCGACATTAATGAGTATCACCTCAGGTTTTAATACATCAGGAGTGATTATTTTACTTCCCACAGCGCTAATAATAACATCAGCTTCCTTATAGTATGTGTTTGGTTCTGATGTCTGAGAATTTATATTAATAAAATTAATGCGTGCTTCGGTCAGGGTTTTACCTATGGGCTGACCTCCTGTTATTCCTCTTCCGACAAGAACTACTCGTTTACTCCTGAATAATTTCTTATAGTAGCCTTTTTCTTTATCAAGATGAACCATGAGGTCATCTGCTTTTTTTGATTTTTCGTAGATGCTTTTGAGTAAGGTGAGTACCGCAAGTCCAAGAGGCGGATAAAAAGGTGACTTATTTTTATGGCCTTCAATTTCTTTTACTGTTGGTATATATTCATAGATACTTGCTGTTGAGAGTTGGGCCGGAAGCG
>MFZI01000079.1:3041-3657 GCA_001789355.1 Candidatus Roizmanbacteria bacterium RIFCSPHIGHO2_01_FULL_39_8 | reverse complement strand
ATAAGATGCATGAATTTTTCGAATGAAGGTACACTTTTTAGATGAGTCAATTCAAAGATAATCCCAAGTTTTTTTGCAGTCTTAGCCTTAATTTTGACGTACGAGAGTTGATCTGGTGAGTTGCCGACCAAAATAGCTGATAGCTTAATTTTTCTCTTTTTTCGTGATTTTTTTACTTCCTTTTTGAGGTATTTTTCAAGTAGTGAGGCTATTTTCTTTCCATCAATTTCCATATAAAAGTAGTGAATCGTCTATCTTCCAACCTTTAAATTATATCACACAATCGTCGCGCTTACAATCTTGTCTCCAGGCTGGGAGAAGCGCATAAGGATAACCCCTTTTGCAGTTCGTGAGCGTGATGGGATTGATTGTAGAGGTATTTTTACCACCTGGCCCTTCGAACTCGTAATAATAGCTGTGGTTTTTTCCGAGTTTAAGATTTGCACGAAGCAGATTTGGCCTATTTTTTGATCAACAGAGGCTATTTTGACGCCTTTTCCCCCTCTATGTTGGCCTTTAAAAAATGAAAGCTTAGTTTTTTTCCCTACTCCTTTTTCTCCGAGCACAAGTATATCTTTGGCGAATTCTTTATCTGAGAAAACATCGGCAGCCGTAA
>MFZI01000079.1:2419-2950 GCA_001789355.1 Candidatus Roizmanbacteria bacterium RIFCSPHIGHO2_01_FULL_39_8 | reverse complement strand
CGCTCTTGAGGTGAGGATAACATTATGTTTGCCGTCAGTAAGATTTACCCACAGAAGTTCGTCTTCCTTCTCAAGCCGGATCGCAATTATTCCATTGGATCGGATGTTGGCATAATCGCTAAACGGTGATTTTTTGACTGTTCCCAACTTCGTTGACATAAGGATAAAACCGTCTGGTTTTTCCTGTGTTTCCTGATCAAAAGTAAGGATCGATGTTACTTTTTCGTCTGGTCGAAGAGTTAGAAGATTTACGATGGCTTTTCCTTTTGAAATTCTGGATCCCTGGGGAATATCCCATACGCGAGTCTGAAAAACCCTTCCTTGATTCGTAAAAAAGAGCATATAATCGTGGGTCATCGCGGAAGTAATATAATATACATTATCCGTTTCTTTCGTCTCTATACCAGAGACTCCCTTCCCACCCCTGTTTTGCACCTTAAATGATTCGCGTACGACCTGCTTAATATAACCTTCCTTTGTCATGACGATGATTACTTCCTTGTTTTCTATGAGCTGTTCATCAGTGATTTC
>MFZI01000079.1:0-2409 GCA_001789355.1 Candidatus Roizmanbacteria bacterium RIFCSPHIGHO2_01_FULL_39_8 | reverse complement strand
GATTTTTGAAGATCTGTGTCCTTCGCTCGTCTCCGTATTTTTTCTTCAAATACAAAAGTTCATCTTTGATTACTTTGAGGATTTTAAAAATATCTTTGAGAAGTGACTCAAGGTATGCTATGGTTTCTTTCAACATTGCAAGTTCATTTTCAATTTTATCTCTCTCCAGTCCAGTCAATCGTTTTAGCTGCATATCTAAAATAGCTTGAGCCTGAATCTCTGACAAACCAAACTTTTTGACCAAGCTGGCCTTCGCCGTAGGTTCGTCTTTTGACTTTTTGATCGTTTCGATGACTTCATCAATATGGTCGAGTGCTATAAGATATCCTTCTAAAATATGGGCTCTGGCTTTAGCCTGTTTCAATTCGAACTCTGACCGCTTGATGACCATATGTACTCTATGTTTGAGATACTGCTCAAGAATGGATTTGAGCGAAAGCGTTTGGGGAATTCCGTCGACGAGCGCTACCATATTGATCGGAAAAGAAGTCTGCATCTCGGTAAATTTGAAAAGATTATTCAAGACTTTTCGATAAGAAGCGTCGCGCTTAAGCTCGATAACGACCCTCATTCCATCCCTATCGGATTCGTCACGAAGGTCGGAAATGCCCACGATTTTTTTATCATTGGCAAGTTTAGCAATTTTTTCGACGAGAGTCGCTTTATTGACCTGGTAGGGAAGTTCATTAATAATAATGGCTGTTTTTCCTTTTCCCATATCTTCGTCATCAACTTTGGCTCTCAGTAAAATTGAGCCCCGGCCTGTCACATATGCTTGTTTAATCTCGTTTACCCCGTAAATGATTCCCGAAGTGGGAAAGTCTGGTCCTTTGACAAACTGCATAAGATCGTCAACGTTGATTTCGTATGAAAGTTGTTGATTGTCGGCGGCTGACTTCCCAGATTTTTTGGATTTGCTTGCTATGTCATTGCCGTCAACTGATTTTGCCTTATCGATCATGAAGATCAATGCATCAACAATTTCGGTGAGGTTGTGGGGAGGGATTTTGGTTGCCATTCCGACTGCAATTCCTTCGGCACCCATCAAAAGCAGATTGGGAAGTTTTGCCGGTAAAAAAAGAGGTTCTTTTAAGGTTCCATCGAAATTGTCGGTCCACTTGACTGTTTCTTTTTCTATATCAACGAGCATTTCCTCGGCGATTTTGGTCAATTTTACTTCAGTATAACGCATCGCAGCAGGCGGATCACCGTCAACTGAACCAAAGTTTCCCTGTCCCTTGATCAGCGGGTATCGCATGGAAAAATCTTGAGCCAAACGAACGATGGATTCATAGACAGGAGCGTCGCCGTGAGGATGATATTTTCCTAGAACCTCTCCGACTACTTTAGCTGACTTGGAATATCTGGCGGTTGAGACAAGACCCATTTTGTACATCGCGTAGAGTACTCTTTTGTGGACAGGCTTTAGTCCGTCTCTCACATCGGGAAGCGCGCGTGAAACGATCACACTCATCGCGTAATCAAGATACGCCCGCTTCATCTCGGAAGTAATTTCTGTACTTTGGATATTATTCATAAGTCTATAAAGTCCATCAAGTCCGTCAAGTCTATAAAGTTTTCATAAAACCTGACAAAATTCTAGAAATTTCTAAAGTTAAGTTATAAATTCTATTAAAATCAGATCCACTTATATAGCTAAGTTCTCTAGCTAAATAAAGCATAGATCTGACCTCTCCACAAGAACCTTTCGCAATAAAAAGAAACTTTGCTAATTCTTTATCTCCCTTCCTTTCGTAGCCTTCAGCAATGTTATTCATTATCGAAAGGCTCGCTCTCAATATCTGGTCCTTAAATTGAAAATCTCTACTACTTTTGAAAATTTTATATAAGGTTAATGTTAATTCTTTACTTTTTTGCCAAGCTATGATGTCTTCAAATTTTTCTATCTTTGTTTTCACTTGATGGACTTTATAAACTTTATGACTTTAAGGACTTCCTTACTGCTTCCAACGCTTTTTCTTTAGGCAAAAAATTTTTCGTCTTGACCCACTTATTCGGTTCGAGTTCTTTATAGTGATTAAAGAAATGTTGAATCTTTTTCTTTGTCACCTCGTCGAGATCATCAATTGAATTGATTTTTGCAAAGAACGGATCGACCTTTACGGTCGGGACTGCCAAAATCTTCGTATCGATTCCTTCTTCATCCTCCATCTCAAGCATTCCGATGACCCGGGAAGGTATCACAGTTCCCGGTGCGACGGCATAGGTAGAAATGACAAGGACATCGACTGCATCACCATCCTCGGCGCTGGTTTGGGGTACAAATCCGTAGTTGAAGGGATAGAACATTGCCGTATAAGCAAATCGGTCGACCATAATTACTCCTGATTCTTTATCAATTTCATATTTGATCGAAGATCCTTGGGGTATTTCAATAAATACGTTTAC
>MFZI01000078.1:6044-8599 GCA_001789355.1 Candidatus Roizmanbacteria bacterium RIFCSPHIGHO2_01_FULL_39_8 | reverse complement strand
CCGTATCGTTCCGATAACATTTCCTTGGCAAGCAGGCATACCTCTGATGATCCGATTCGCTGGAGGAATGATTGGAAGCATACCAATTTGAAATCGTTCCATTACCTCAAGCACCTCTCCTTTTCCCGATATCACTTCGACGAAGCCGCTCTCGGCGATGATTGCCCAACCTTCTTTGCGTTTGTTCACGATCCGTTTCGGAAGCTGTTTTCCTTTAGCTAAATAGTCGGCCATTTCTTGATAACTGATTAAACCAAAAGAGTCTTCCACATTCATTCGACGAGTGATTTCTTTGATGAGCGGAAGATGGAGGAAGTGGGCTTTGGAGATGATATTTTTTCGATAGGTGCGTAAATACATATATGACTGCAAGATTTCTACGAAATTGTTTAGATGCAAAGAAGTATTTATTTTTTTTAGTGTTTTTTTCAGCTCTACTTTCCGTTTGTCCTGTTCTTTTTTAATCTTCTTGATTTCATCCTGTAATGGGATCTTGCTTTTCGCAAGCACATCAATAGCATCCTTATAGTAGTCAAAAGAAAGTGGTTTGGCGTTCACGGTGAAGAAGGGTTGCCAAAGGTATTTGTGATGGAGAGCTTTGATTAGTTCTTTAGTCTGGGGAGTGTCGCCGTGGATTTGGATTTCACGCGCGACTTCAAGCATCTCTATTTGTTCTTCTATTTCATGATAGACAGGATGAGTGAGTCTACTAAGAATTTCAGCTAATTCAGTTTCTTTGTGTTGCTTCTGCAAAATGAGCAAAAGGTCTTTTTTGATCACTTCAACAAAATAGCGCTCGATGAGATGTGGGTACATGAGGTATTGCATGAATGTTTGATAAGACCTGCGAAAACGCGTGAAAAATATTAGGAGATTTTTATTATTCATCTTTGCTAAATTCTGATGGTTGTCAATCTGAGAGTCTTTGAGCAATTTTTTTCCAAGCACATAACAGCCTTTGATATTTTGTTTCACAAAGTATTTATCAGATCTAACTTTTTTTTCCACTGCGGCGGCCAAAAGTTTAAGATCGTTTTTTTTGTAGTAGACTCCATAAGTGATGCCGTTGTACCAGAAGTTTCCTATGGAGTGGTGGATGATTTTAGGGAGTATGTCGCGGTTCACTAAGGGGACTTCGAATTGAAACGCGAGAGATGCCTCCCTATTTAATAGTTTAGTCCAGGGTGAAGCGAGTTCTTCTACCTTGGTTGAATCTTTGAGGAAGCCCTTTTTGACAAGTATATCTTCGATATTCATGAGAAGTGAATTATCATAATTTAGACTGTAGAATCTGCGATTATTGATAATCTTACTTTTGAGGTAATTATTTTTTTCTAGGGCGACGAGAGCATAATGAATTGCATTTGGATATTCTTTGGTCTTTCGAATAAGCTCATTAACAAACCACTGCTTATCTTTATCTCGTAAAAATACCGTGAGCACTTTTTCTTGTACAGGAGGCAAAAATCCATTTCTCATATCATAATTATACAATAATATTGTATAAAATGAAGAAGTATTGATCCAATTGAGCTTTTGATATAATTTGTTTCATATGAATGTTCCTTTTAACCCACTTATCCATAAGTTTGTTGCTGTTTTGAACAAAAAAATTCCGGTAAATCTTTTGCTGAATGCCTTGGGGCATATGGCGGCAGGATTATCGGCAAGTTATCCCAATCTAGCCGACATGAGATTCGACACTTATACTGATAAAGACGGAGGAAATCACAAAAGCATTTCAGATAATCCATTTATCATCCTTGCCGCTGATAACTCGAATAAAATCAGAACACTGAGAAATGCTTGTCTTGAAAAAGGGATCCATTTCGTCGATTTTACATCGACAATGACAGTGGGGACATATATTGAGCAACAACAAAGGACCAAAGAAACTCCGGAGGCGGAGTTGGAATACTATGGAATTTGCCTATTTGGAGAAATAAATCAAGTAAATGAACTAACTCGAAAATTTTCTTTATGGAGATAAAGATATGGAAAGGCTATCTTGGGAAGAGGTAGAAGAGACTGCTGATAAACTTGCAGAAAAAATAAAAGAAAGTCAATTCAAACCTGATTACATAATCGGAGTCACTACTGGAGGACTATACCCCTTAGCAATGCTCGCTCAACGACTGGAGATAAAAAACATTTTGACAATAACCGCCAAAAAAAGTAAAAAAGATAAAAGAGAAATTGTCACGATTAACTATTTTCCGGATATTAACTTAAAGGACAAGAAAATCCTTCTTGTTGATGAAATAGCACAAAGCGGAATAACACTACATACAATTTCAGAAATGATCCTAGATAGATACAAGCCAAGCGTTTTAAAAACCGCTACTCTGGCTGCAAATGGAGATGTGTGCAAGCTTTGGCCCGACTACTACCTCCTGATAGAAAAGGGTGACTGGATTAAATTTCCTTGGGAAAAAGAAGAGTTTTCTCCCTACGATCTAATTGAATAGAAACGTATTTAGTATTATTGTCGTCATAGCAGTTCTTTAAGTATTGTATTTGTTATACTTTTTCCATGTTTACTCCGAAAAAAGTGA
>MFZI01000078.1:0-6008 GCA_001789355.1 Candidatus Roizmanbacteria bacterium RIFCSPHIGHO2_01_FULL_39_8 | reverse complement strand
TAGTATCCGCGCTTACAAAAAAAGGAAATATCTATCCAGGTATTTCATATGGTTCCGATACAGAAACATTAACCATGCACAGTGAGATGACGGCTCTTGCCCATGCAGCAATACATGGTGAATTCGAAATAATTGCTATCACCGGACCAAACTGTCATATCTGTAAGCAACTTATCTATGAAAATGGTCTGCGTTCGGGGATCGATATTATGATTATCTGTGAAGATGATGGAAAGATAAAACAATTTCCTATTTCCTCTGTCATGCCATATCCCTGGCCAGAGAAACCTCGAACATAATGTTTAATCATGAACCGAATAATTACGAATGTCCGATGTGCGGACTCGTGAAGGGAAAAAATGATCAGCCTTCCAAGCAGTCTGATATTTTTTATCGTGACGATTTTATCACTGCATATATCTCGCCAAAATGGTGGAAAAATAATCCCGGCCATGTAATAGTGATCCCCAATACTCACGTAGAAAGTCTTTATGATACTCCAGATGATCTATCAAACAAAGTTAATTCTTTCGTGAAAAAGGTTGCTATTGCTTTGAAAGAAGCGTATAGATGTGATGGTACATCGATTCGACAGCACAACGAGCCAGCCGGCAATCAAGACATCTGGCATTTTCATGTCCATGTATTTCCTCGCTATACAAATGACAACTTATATAAGCTGCACGATGATTTTCGTTGGACCACTTCAGAAGAAAGAATGCCCTACGTAAAGAAACTAAAAGAAATCTTTTTAAAATAAGTTTTTACGTATATAGTATCCTGTTTGACAATAAGTGTGTTACCTGTTAGTGTTAGGCATTACCCATTATTCCCCCCCATGAAAAGAAGCGATAGAAAGAAAAAGAGATCTTTATTGAAAAAAAAGATGCACGGAGTTGTGAGGAAGTTGATTAGACGAAGAAAAGGAAGAAAATAACTCCTCAGTAATTTTTACCTTGAAAGCTAACTAACGTTGATTCATTTATCGACAAGGAAAAACATTCATAGCAGCCTTTTATCCAACTACTTCGGTAAAATATTTCGGTTTTTTTGGAAGAAACAATCTCTTTTTTACAAAAGGGACAAATATATTTGACTGCGTTTTTTTTTGAAAATCTCCTCACTTTATCAAGTATACTCTTTATATCTAATAAGTGTTGGAGTAATGATCATTCGGTCATTTTATGTGGTATAATTAATGTATAAAGTTTGAAATTGTTTTAAGGGTATTCAAGATAAAATAGGACTCATTCTTACTTATCTAAACAACTTCTTACTAAAACAATTATTCATTCATTTATCAACAATGGTTAAAAAACTATACGTAGGAAAACTTTCTCCGAAAACCACAGACCAGATGCTCTTTGATCACTTCTCTAAAGCAGGAAGAGTGGTATCAGCGAGTCTCTCTAAGACCAATAACCCACAGACACACGCAGGACATGGATATGTACTTATGGGGAGTGATCGGGAAATGGAAAAAGCGATTCATACACTACATAATTCGATGTTAGAGGGTAGCCGTATTATCGTCATGGAGGCACACCGGCTCGATCAGGAAAAACGTCAATATTATTACCGACGTTATTAAAGCATCTATGCAAAGGCCTTATAAAAACATTTGTCCTCGCTGCGGAAAAGAGAGGATAGTCGTGAGAGTATGGGTCGAAAAATCTGAGAACTCGACCATCGAGAATACTGAAACAGCTTGTCCGGATAAAAAATGTCAGGAAGCCTCAGAACGAGATATTAGTAAGCAAAGGAATAAGCGATTGCAGATGGAAAAAAGAAAAAGAGATTCGATAAGAAATAGAGGATCCCATGTCCATAAGTCCATATCTCTCGTAAAATAAGTAATGGTATACTGATGCAAAGTGAAACTAGCCTTTTTCTTTCAATCAAAATATTTTAAAAAACTCTCATTCTTCCTCGGGATAGCTTTCTTAATCATCGCGGCTTTTTTTGCGGTAAAACCAGAACCATTTTTACGATTTGGCTATTTGGGAATTTTTGTCTTTAACATATTGGGAGCGGGTACTTTTCTTATTATTCCGCTTGTTAAACATTTTCAACTTCTTCCCCTTGCGCTAATTTCAGCCTGCGGAATAACGTTGAATGATAGTATAGCCTGGTTTATCGGAACAAGCGGAACAGCTGTTATTCCTAAAGGGAAAAAAGTTAAGCGAATCGAAAAAAGTATTCAAAAATATGGAGCATATGCTCTATTTTTCTGGTCTCTTATTCCATTTCCTTATGATTTAATAGGATTTGTTGCTGGATATCTCGGCATCCCATACCGTATGTTTGTAGTACCAACTTTTCTAGGTAAATTTGTCCGCTTAATTCTCCTTGGTATAGGGACCCTTCAAGTTATTAAAATATTTTAAGTACACCTCTGAGGTGTACTTGTCGCTTGGTATACTCTGATATGCTAAAAAAATTTTATGGAAGAAAAAGATTCTTAATTTTAGTTCTTGGTCTTTCGCTCGGTTTATTTTCCCTTTACATTCGATATTCTTGTCTAAGGGAATATATTAATCCGATTGCTACTTCTTCAATTTTTGAGTGGATTCAGAAGCCAGCCGCAGTCAGATTCGTCGGAAAATATGACCGTACCTATATTTCTTGGATTGCGCACTCGGGCAAAATCCAGATGAGATTTTATGATCATAAAATTAAACGATTTTCTGATATTTCTACAATAGATGATTTGTATCCAGAGTATGGGATAGAATCTCAAGACGATCACAACGCTCCTTCATTGTTAATACTCCCCACCGGCCAAATCCTTATCTTCTATGTTGTCCACGATGTCAATAACTCTTTTTTCATGAAAAGAAGTGCTGCTCCTGAAGACATATCTTCTTGGACAAAAAGGCAAACGATAAGTGATAAAAGTACGCATATTCCTTATAACTACCCCCAGGCCAAAAGACTCGCTGACGGGACAATCTTTCTCTTTTATCGAAGAGGAGTATTTTATAATTCGGATGAATTTTACAAAGTTTCGAAAGATGACGGTCAGACCTGGGGTAAAGCTAAAAAACTGATTGATTTTGGATCAGACGGGGTATATGCATTTATCTATGCAAAAAATAACCAAATTCACGTTGCGTGGAATAAGTCAACCGGAGAAACTCCTAAGAAAAATGTTTACTACATGGTGAGCCCGGATGGGGGTGAGACTTGGCAAAAAAAAGACGGTACAAAGTTGAATTTACCAGTGAAAGAAAATAAAGCAGACATTGTCTTTGACTCGGGAGATGACCCGGATTATGCATGGGATATAGTAGCGGACAATCAAAATAATCCTTACATAGTTTTCGCTTACAAGGATGATCCCTATCATGAGTACCGGTTCGCTTGGTGGAATGGATCATCCTGGGTGAATAGTTTCATCACTACATCCTCGGTTCTTTATGATACCGGGGAGTTTTTTTCAGGCGGGATTGTGATCGATCCGGATAATATATACAATATTTTCCTAAGTAAAAAACATGACCGGTTTGAATTGGAAAATTGGACCTCTTTTGATCAGGGTACAACTTGGAAAAAATCACAATCGCTTACAGAGAATTCCCAAGTCGACAATTTTCGACCCCAGATAGTTGAGAATTATTCTGACGAGCTAAGCGTTGTATGGTCGAGTGGTATCTATGAGGGAAGAGTTGATTCGCAATGGTCGGGTTTTAATAAAGTAAATATTCAATCTGAGTTGACCAAAGATTCCATTCCGACCAGCTGCAAAATATTAGCCCCGCTTAAACTCTATAAACTTTTTGCTATGTTTAAGAAAATATAGAATATATTGACGAGAATCTACATGGAAAAAAAACATAAAGATAATATAATGATGAGTAATCAATGGTATCTTATCTGATAAGAAATAAGGTTGTCGTATTTTTTTGGCTTGCTTCTTTTTTCATTCCCTTAGCGATCTATACCATTACTCTTGCTCCGACTATTACCTTCGGTGATTCTGGTGAACTCGTGACAGCGGCGTATCATCTTGGGATATCCCATCCTCCCGGCTCACCTTTTTGGACCATTCTTGCAAAACTTTTCACACTCATCCCAGTAAACTCTGTAGCATGGAGGGTGAATTTTTCCAGCGCTTTTTTTTCGTCGATATCTGCCTCTCTCTTTTTCCTCGTTCTTTTATATGTCACAAATTTATTCAATATAAAAGCCCGTAAGGTATACGTCTATTCATTATTGCTCATATCGACACTTCTCTTTTCTTTTTCGAAGACCACCTGGACGGTATCTGTCATTGCGGAAGTTTGGAGCCTAAACAATCTTCTATTTTGCATGCTTTTACTGACCCTTTTTAGTTGGGTGAGGTCAAAAAAACCTAAGTTTCTTTACCTTTCGGCTTTTTTATTCGGATTAAGTCTTGCGACTCATTACCTGGTTCTGATTCTTCTCCCGACTCTCATTATCTGGGTTTTTCTCAATGACGTCGGTATCATTAAACGATACAAAGTGGTCTTTTTCGTAACTCTTTTTTTCCTTTTGGGGCTTTCTTTTTATTTATATTTACCCATCAGGGCAAGAGCAAATCCAGCTATTAATTGGGGTCGTCCGGATACTATTCAGAGTTTCATACAATATATTCAACGAAAACAATTTGGTATAGGTCTTAGTGGGAGTGAGGCCAAGCTTGGAGTATATCTTCCTATCTCATCATTCACATCGGCAGGAGATCTGATTTCAAGACCCTTTTCGAGTCTAGTAGCTTTTTTTCTTTCAGTGGGCAAAGAATTTCCACCTTGGTTTTTGCTGATAAGCTTCACGGGATTATTCCTTTTTACGTATGAAGCGTGGCGTAAAAAAAAACTTCGCTCTTGGTGGCTTTTGACTATTCTATGTTTTTTATTGAGTGGGTGGGGGTTCGCTTTTTTAACGAATGCATCTACTCCTGATTCAAATACTTTTTTTGCCCATTATCTCTACTCATTTTTCATTCTTTATATATGGTTTTGTATCGCTTCACTTTGGCTTGTTGAAAAAGTAACACCAAAGTTAGCGCGTTTATCACTCATTGTGATTGGAATAAGTGTTTTACTTCTTTTCTCTTATTTAAATACGAATGTGAAAGTAAGTAATTGGAGTAATAACCGTCTCGCGTATGAACACGGCATGAATATATTGAATACCGTCGATAGGAATGCAATCATTGTGGCTGACAAAAACATCTGGATCTTCCCCCTCTTATATTTGACAACTGTTGAGAAAAAAAGACCGGATGTTACCCTCTATGACAGGTCGAATAATCTCTTCAATCGTATCTATGCTCAAAAAACCATACCAATACGCTCCTACGAAGATCTGAATAAACACAGGCAAATAGTGGAAAAGAAAATTATTGAAGAGAATCCGAAGAGACCTCTTTATTTTGCAGCTGATAAGGATTTCGAAAACTACGATAGTGAAACTTTACAGGAAGGTATTGTCTATAAAAACAAACGAATCCCAGCGAAAAATATAGATTTTGCAAAAGAGTACGGTAACATTTTATCGAGGACCAAGATATCTTGGCTTGATAGTGAGAGTGAGTATATCCTGTCTTATTACCACCTTCGGTTTGGTGACAAACTCCAAGCAGATGGTAAGACACAAGAAGCTCTTGAAGAATATAAAAAAGCTCAAGAGTTAGGAAGGAATCAAATCATAGCGCTTGAAAACGTCGCGGTTACCTATATTCGTCTAGGTAAGATAGAGCAAGGAGAGAAGTTAATTCGAGCAATTCTTTCTAAAGATCCCAAAAATGCCTCCGCTCTAAAAAATCTCGCAAAGGTTTACGAGATGAAAGGCGAAACAGGTAAACAAATCCAGATGTATGAAGAGTCGGCGAAATCTGACGCAAAAGACCTGGAGACTACTATCAGTTTGGGAGTCCTTTACGAGGAAAAAAAAGACATACCAAAAGCTCTGGAATATTATGTAAAGGCTTTGCAGCTTACATCCGATCAGAGTTTACTCCTTTTGAAATTGGCCGAACTCTT
>MFZI01000077.1:16799-24064 GCA_001789355.1 Candidatus Roizmanbacteria bacterium RIFCSPHIGHO2_01_FULL_39_8 | reverse complement strand
AAAAAAACTCATTTTGACTTCTGCAAATTATTACGGTGAAGGAAAAAGAGAAAGAAAAGTCTCGCCTTATGTTGTTGAGGCGCTTGATCTTGCGCAAGTCAAAAAACCTCTTGCATCCCCTTCATCACAAATACCTCTTTTTGAATGGCAAAAAAAATCTGAAGAGTACCCTTTAACAGATAAACAAACAGAGAAAATTCATCTTGACTATCTTTCTTATTCTGCCATTGAAACCTTCAAACTGTGCCCACTCCATTTTAAACTTCGTTATCTTTTGCGCTTGCCCACACCTATGTCTGCAGCTCAAGCCATGGGTAACTCCATCCACTATGCGTTGCGTGATTTTTACACCATTCTTGGAGAGAATCCGGAAAACTCGAGGCAAAAGGATCTTCTTCTGGAACTTCTCGTAAATAATTGGGTCAGGAGCGGATATATGAGTAAAGCCCATGAGGAACAATCAAAAAAAAAGGCTCAATTTTTTCTCATTGATTATCTAAAAACCGATTTACATAGATTGGCTAAACCTCTTCTGCTTGAAAAGTCATTTGGTTTTAGGATAGACCCTGCGCTAAAAATTCTAGGCAAAATCGACAGAATCGATGATTTAGGGAGGGGACAGATAGAAATTATAGATTATAAAACAGGATTGACCATGCCTACACAAAAAGACCTTGATTCAGACTTGCAAATGACTATCTATGGACTCGCCGCAACTAATCCAGGGGTATTAGGAAAACATATTACTGATGTTAAGATGTCCTTCTACTTTTTTGAGAAAGGAAAAAAGGTGACTACATCGCGCACCGAAGATGATTTGAGATCCGCCGTATCCGAGTTTTTAAAACTAAGAGACAAGATAGAGACATCTTCGTTCGAATGTAGCGGCACCCTTTTTTGTAAGAATTGTGAATACAAAATGCTTTGTGGCGGCGTTTCTGTTTAATAATTGTATATAATATTAGAATGGCCCAATCACTAGTAAAATTTCCCTTGATCCTCAGACTTTTTGAGATCCTTGTACCACTTGTTGCTTGGGCTATGATAACGATGCCTATCTGGCTCTCTCCTTTTCACCCTGCGATGGTTGCCTATTTTATTATTGCATTTGATTTATATTTTTTATATAAAGCCCTTCAAACTTCTTATTATGCTACGTATTCATACAAAAAAATCCTCGAATATTCTCATATTGCGTTCTGCAAGAAGATAGAAGAAAACCATATGGCAAAAGAGACACATCATTTTATTATCATACCCAACTATAAAGAACCTCTTTACAAATTAAAAGAAACAATAACTTCTCTATCCCAGTCTGATTATCCCTATAAAAAAGTACACCTTGTTCTTGCATTCGAAAAAAGAGAGGAAGAGGCAGAGGAGAAATCTAAAATCCTAAAAAATGAATTTGCTCATCAGTTTGCTGACATAATCATAACTTTTCATCCTCTTTTACCAAACGAAGTTCCGGGAAAAGCAAGTAATCAAACCTTTGCCTGTAAAATAGTATATACCTATGTTCAGGAACACAAATTGGATGAGAAAAATATACTCATAACCATCTGTGATGCGGATAGTCATATTGCTTCTAACTATTTGTCTTATGTTTCTTTCGAATTTACAAAGGACCCGTCTCGACTCTATCATTTTTATTGGGCACCGGTTCTCCTGTATAACAACTTTTGGAAGCTGCCTTTTTTTGTGCGCATTCAGGCCACCTTATCTTCTATCCTAAGACTGGCATTCTTGTCTCAGAAAGATAATCTGATTCAAACATCAACGTATTCCACAAATCTTTGGCTTCTGAAACAGATTAATTTTTGGGACGTGGATATTATTCCAGAAGATTGGCATGTCTTTTATCAGGCTTTTTTTACATTTGGCGAAAAAATAAAAACAGTTCCTATCTATACAATAATAAACGGAGATGCCGTCTATTCGGGAACACTTCTCAATACTTCAAAAAACAGATATGAACAGGAAAAACGTTGGGCATGGGGAGTTTCAGATATTGGCTATACCCTTAAAAAATTCTTTACTACGCCTCATATCAATCCTGTGGCGAAATTAAAAAGAATTTCGTTTCTTATTGAAGCACACCTCCTTTGGCCAACCTCTTTTTTTGTTCTTACCATATCCGCGTCTATTCCTCCACTTGTTAATCCAGTCTTCAAAAAAACAGTGTTAGGATTCCTCCTTCCCCAGCTGTCAGGACTCATACTTACCGTTTCTTCATTGATGCTTATTCTTTATACCTATTTAGACCACAAACTTCGCTCCCGGTTAAACCAAAAAACAAAAATCTCAGCTTTGCCCTTTATGTTTATTCAGTGGTTCCTTCTTCCTATCATTTCATTCTTCTTTTCTTCTCTTCCCGCACTTGAAGCGCATACTCGACTATTACTAGGAAAAAAAATAAAGTATAAAGTTACAGAGAAAGTCTAAAAGTCTTTAAAGTCCTTAAAGTTCAAAAAGTCAAAAAAAACACTTTAGCTTTATAGACTTTCGACTTTACGGACTTTATGACTATTCTATGGTGAATTTTCTTTTTACTCAAACTCCTCTTGCTTTCTTTATCCAACCATTTTGGCGGGATGAAGCTTTTTCATACGTACTCGCCAATAAGAGTTTTTTCGAGATACTTTTCTATACGGCTCGGGATTTCAATCCTCCTTTTTACTACATTGTTCTTCACTTTTGGATGAAAATGTTTAGTACATCGGAGATTGCAATCAGATCTCTTTCCCTTCTCTTTTTTCCCCTTACTCTTTATATTTGTTTTGATTTTTTAAAAGATATTTTCAAGTTAAAAACTGCTAAAAGCTTGGCTTATCTTTTCATTTTTCTTATAAATCCATTGTTATTATATTTTGCATTCGAAGCACGGATGTATACGATGTTTGCATTTTTTGCCCTTCTCTCATACTACTCTTACTACTTAGGTAAACCAAAACTCTATCTGGCATCAGTGATACTCGGCCTTTACACCCATTATTTTATGGTGTTTGTACTCCTAAGCCAGCTTGCATTTTATTTTATCACCGGAAAAAAGAAACGAGACCGCATGCTTTTGCGCTATGTGTATATTGTCTTCATTTTTTACCTTCCTTGGATGTTATATGTTTTCTTTCAAGGACAGTTCTTTGCTACTTCATTCTGGATAGAGAGACTGAAGATTAAAACGCTTGTCAATTTGCCTTCTGTTCTCTATTTAGGCTTTGAACAAGGGACAGGCTATTTTACAAAGGAGTTACAACTTTTGACTATCCTTTTTGGAATAATGTTCATAGTTACTGTCGTAAAAGTAAAAAGAGAAGTGGATGAAAGACGAAAGTTGTTTTTGTTTCTTATCGTATGGTCCATCGGATCGGCTTTTTTTATAGGACTTATTTCTTTTGTGAAGCCTATATTTATACCACGGTATCTTATCTTTTCTTCTATCGGATTTATCTTCTTGACGATTTTTATGTTGGAAGAACTCCCTATTCGAATAAGATGGGTACTGCTGATCATACTCGTTTTTTTTACTTTTAGTTTCCTGAGACTTCAGATCGTGAAAAGAAAGAAATCCGATATCCGTAAAACAGTACAGGAAATAACTGGACGAGCCGGTAAAAATGATTTGGTTTATGTCACCGATGAGCTGGATTATTTTACCATTCAATATTATTTTGATGAAAGTAGAGTCTATGTCTTTAATAAAAATTATGAGGAAATTCCCCAATTTGTCGGCAAAACCCTAATTCCCAAGGAACGAGTCGCGACTTCGCTTCCTTCCTATCCTAAGCGGGCTTTTATTTTAAATAGAAATGGCAGCTACGTCATCCAGTCTCTCGACTGATTATCTCGGTTTTAACAAATAGATAAATACATCATGCTGGATAGGTTCTCCATTTATGTGTTTTTCAACTGCTTCGTCAGTTTCGATTGGATTGTTATATTGATCGAAAAATTGATCACCTTGGTTCAAATCTGCTCTGCCTCGCATCCAGCTTATAGGGGTATCGAAATCTTGCCATACTCTCCCTTGTGCAACAATGGCTAGGTTGTTCCAACCAGATCTATTAATGAGCTTGTCCCTTATTTGAGAAGGTATTCGACCACTTAATGTAAGTAAGGCTTTTGTGTCCGCTCCACAAGTTTGTCTTAATCTTGTAAGAACTGCCGCGTTTAATCTAAAAGCATACTGAGCCCATTCTCTATCAAAATCTTGATGAGAAGGCCACGGTCTGTCAATATCAGATGTCGTCCCTTCACCATTACTACCTTCAGATTGAGGCAAACAAATAAAAGCGGTACCGGAGTATCCTTTACCATTACGTAATATGTAATCTACTGCATCAGCTTCATACAGATGTAAATTATCATGTTGACCAACGTATTTTTTCAAAAGTGAGTCAGATGTAAAATTTCTATAAGACAAAGCCAATTTCCAACCATCTTTGTCAACCCCAACCATCTGTATATTCCGCACTCCTCGAGCAATGGACAAATGTGCGGCTTTTCGGACATTTCGACCATCCCCTATACCCAAATCAAGAAATCTTCCCGAATCAAATACTCCCGTATCTGCAACATTTTCTATAGCTTCTCTCATCAAAAGACTCCAGCCGTCTTCTGGCCCAAATTCAGTCATAAATAAATGCGACACTGACTCATCTCTACCTAGTCCAAGCATCGCCGATACATGCAGTCCAAGAGGAGTATTTAAAAGTTCTCTCTCGTGACCTGGAATGAATTGTCTTACTTGGCCGTCAAAAGACATAGTTGAATATTACAAACCGAGCGAAATTTTTTTGATATACTGCGGAGTTGTTCCACAACATCCACCTATTATCTGTGCACCGTTACTCACCCATTTTTTTGCGTATCTGACGTATGCGTCTTCGCTTACTCCTTTTTCAAATATCCACCCATCTCGATCGTCTGGATGACCTTTTCCATGTGCATACACACTAATAGGCAGATGAGTTAACTTCCTCAATTTTTTGATTGAATTGTTCATGTCTTGGGGAGGCATACAATTGACACCAACAAAGAGAGGTCGAAATTTTTCAATAGCTTTTAGCGCCTCTTCGAGAGTTTCTTTTCCCAATAAGTTTCCGTACTTGTCGCAACAAAAACTGATCCCAAAAGGCAGCCCAACGGCTAGTGATGCTTTTATTGCAGCCAAGGTCTCTCTTATGGTAATCATCGTTTCTATTAAGATGAAATCTACCCCACCTACTTTCAGGTTTTTAGCCAGTTCTCTGTGTTCTTCTATTAATTCTTTGTTTGCTGGAGTAAGCTGAGGAGAATAGCAATCCTCGAGGGGAGCAATTGAACCTGCAATGTAGATGTTTTTTTTGGATTTAGCTCTGCTTATGACATCTTTTATTAATTTACAAGCTAAGATCGTTAATTCTTTTGCCTTTTGTTGACCGATCTTTGCTTTTCTCAGTGTTCTTGTAGTTGTTCTAAACGTGTTGGTGGTTATGATATCAGCTCCTGATGCGATGTAGTCATCATGAATCTCTTCAACAAGGCTGGGGTTCTGTAGTAGACAGCCTGCCGACCATAAAGGAAGAGTAGTTTTTCCACCTCTTCTTTGGATTTCGGTACCCGTTGCTCCATCCAGAAAAATACATTCATTACCCTGTAGCTTTTTTTGTAGTTCTCTAATTTTCTTTGTAACCATAAAAAAACCTCTCTTTCGAGAGGTGTTGTATTTTTGTCCGATGTAACATCGGACCACATCTATCCTCTCGAAGGATAAAGCACCGCGATCTCGCTTAATAAGGCGGACTCGGTTGCTGGTCCGATATTACATCGGACACTCTTGATGTATAATTGTTAAATTATAACCATACTCATCTTAAAAAGCAAGCATGAAAATAACACCGATCAAAACACATAAAATCGCTCCTTATAAGGAAAGCATTTTCGGAGTACTCGACAAATATATAAGAGTCTTACATGATGATTCTATCATCGTAGTGACTTCCAAAATAGTATCAGTCTGTGAAGGAAGCATCATTAAGACTACCGATATTGATAAAGAAGAACTGATTGAAAAGGAAGCCGATTTGTATCTGCCACCCGTAGAAACAAAATATAATTATCATCTGACTATCAAAAATAATCTCATGGTTTTTGCCGCAGGAATCGATGAGTCAAATGGAAACGGATTTTATATTCTCTGGCCCCAAGATCCGCAAAAATCTGCAAACAGTATTCGGTCCTATCTAAAAAATAAGTTTCAACTCAAACGAATAGGGGTACTCATCACAGACAGCAAAACAACGCCACTTCGCGCAGGAACAACTGGGATATCGCTTACTCACAGCGGGTTTGCAGCGGTGAAAAGCTACATAGGCAAACCAGATATCTTTGGAAGAAACTTAAAATTACAAAAAGTAAACATGGCCGATTCCCTAGCTTCTGCGGCGGTCACCGTAATGGGAGAGGGAAACGAACAAACTCCAATAGCTCTCATTGAGGACGTTTCTTTTGTTCAATTTCAGGATAGAAATCCCACTAAAGAAGAGCTCGGTGAGTTCCACGTACCAATCCAAGACGACTTATACTCTCCCTTAATTCAAAATACCAAATGGCAAAAAAAGAAATGAAAGCAATTGTTACCATTTGAGCTAGAAAATAGTGATTGATTTTAGTAGAGAGAAGTATTATTCTTTTGCCAATGAATAATGTAAAAAACTTGCTTAAATCTGACAAAGAAATCGCGGCACTTATTTTGGGTGAACAAAAAAGGCAATTTGACGGACTCGAGATGATTCCTTCGGAAAACTATGTGAGCCCTTCTGTACGGGAAGCGGTCGGTTCGATCTTTGAAAATAAATATGCCGAAGGCTATCCTCGTCGCAGATACTATACCGGAAACGAATTTGTTGACCCGCTCGAGGATTACTGTAGAGAAAGAGCCAAAAAATTATTTGGAGTGGTACATGTAAATGTCCAGCCATATTCAGGTTCTCCCGCAAATTTAGAAATTTTTGGTGCCCTCTGCAAGCCGGGAGATATCGTCCTTTCTCAATTGCTTTCACACGGAGGACATCTCTCCATGGGGCAGGAGGCAAGCTTTACCAGCAAGTATTATAAAGCTGCATATTATCATTTGACTCCTGACGGGGAGGTTGATTTCGATGAGTTGTACAAACTTGCCAAAAAAATTAGACCGAAAATAATCTGGAGCGGAGGAACCGGATATGCGCGCGTTTTTAAATGGAAAAAATATTCACAAATAGCCGATGAAATCGGGGCGTACT
>MFZI01000077.1:0-16791 GCA_001789355.1 Candidatus Roizmanbacteria bacterium RIFCSPHIGHO2_01_FULL_39_8 | reverse complement strand
AAACGTTACGTGGCCCACGAGGAGCTATTATCATGCTTACTAAAAAAGGCCTTAAGAAAAATCCTGAATTAGTAAAAAAGATAGATTTTTCCGTTTTTCCAGGACACCAGGGTGGACCACACATGAATAAAATCGCGGGTATTGCGGTTGCATTAAAAGAGGCTTCTAGCAAAAAATTCTCTAAATACGCGCACCAAATTGTGAAAAATGCCGTGACCATCGCAAATGAGTTGAAAAAATACGGATTTAAACTCGTTGGAAACGGTACAGAAAATCACATGATTTGGATAGATTTGCGCAATAAAAATATCGACGGTTGGCAAGCACATGTCACATTGGAAAAAGCCTATATATTCGGCAACAAGCAAACTATTCCTTCTGATCCGCGCTCGCCTTTTTATCCCAGCGGATTTAGGCTTGGTACTCCTGCCATCACGACTCGAGGTATGAAAGAAAAAGACATGGTTACTATAGCAAAATTTATAAATGAAGGCCTTGAGATAGCTCACAAACTAGGAAACCCTGATATTGGCCATAAAAATAAAGAAAAAGACCAAAAAGCGAGAAAAGCTTTCAAGGTGCTGTTGAATAAAAATCCCGAAATCACAAAATTAAAATCGAGAGTAGTGAAATTTGCCCGAAGATTCCCTGTTCCCTAAAATCTCTCACCTTTCCTTCGTAAATAAACTATAATTTCTCTATGTTTCAGCGCTTAAAGGCTTTGTATCCGCTTTTTATCGCTAATATTTTGATGGCTGGCGTTCTTGTTTGGAAATTCAGTACGTTACCTCCTCAGATTCCGCTTTTCTATTCGCTCCCCCTGGGAGAAGATCAGTTGGGCGATACGTGGATTATCATTATAGTCCCCCTGATGATGAATATAATTTTTATTTTGAACCAGTTTATTGTTAAAAGATATTTTCAGGATAACGAGCTCATAAAAAATCTTTCTTATTACTTGAATCTCTTCGTTATGGTGAGTTTTACTTTGATTTTTATAAAAATTGTTTTTCTTGTCGCTTAAATGGAATTCCAAGTCTTTCTCATATCGGCACTCATTTCATTTTTTTTTACTCTCCCTACTATATATCTCGTTAAAAAACTTGGATTGGTTACTGACAGGAGAAAACGCTTCCATCCGGCGCATACCCATAAAGGGATAATTCCAAGAGGTGGAGGAATACCTCTATTTTTGGCGTTATGCATCACTACTCTACTCTTTGTTCCGCTTAATAAAATTATCGTCGGGATCTTAATAGCAAGCTTCATTCTTGTTTTGTTAGGACTCCTGGATGATTATATTGACCTCTCACCTTATCTGCGTTTTTTTCTGAATTTGTGGATTTCTGCGATTGTCGTTGGATTCGGGCTTGGTATTCCCTATATTTCGAATCCTTTGGGTGGAATCATCCGCCTGGATGAGTGGCAAATAGTTTTCGATCTCTTTGGCAAACATTCTGTATTGGTATTTGCCGATATTGTCGCAATTTTGTGGTTGACCTGGATCATGAATATGGTCAACTGGAGTAAAGGAGTTGACGGGCAACTTCCGGGTTTTGTCGGAATCACGGCTTTCTTCTTGGGGCTTTTGGCTCAAAGATTTACGGCTCATGATATTTCGGTACAACACGTTTCTCTTTTTTCCTTTATTGTTGCAGGTACATTTTTAGGTTTTTTACCCTTCAATTTTTATCCCCAAAAAATAATGCCTGGATACGGAGGTGGCGCTCTTGCCGGTTTCCTTTTGGGAATATTATCCATACTTTCGTTCGGAAAAGTCGGAACGGCGGTTTTAATTCTTTCAATTCCGATGATCGATGCAGTCTATACCATCTTCCGCAGAATAAAAAAGAGGCAATCACCGTTTAAGGCAGATTGGGGACATTTTCACCACAGGTTATTGGAGCTGGGTTGGGGAAAAAGAAGGATAGCACTGTTTTATTGGATCGTATCTATCATGTTGGGAATAGCCGCATTATTCCTTAGGGGTTTTGAGAAACTCCTTGCATTTCTTACCATAGCAATCATTCTCCTCTTCTTCATGGTAATCATTCAAAGAATAAAAAAAGCAAAAGTATGAAGTATTTTATTAAAACTTTTGGCTGTCAACAAAATAAAGCAGACTCCGAGCGAATCGCTTCAGCATTTAAAGCTCGCGGGATGAAATCTGCCCGCGGCTATAAAGATGCTGACTACGTGGTTATCAATACCTGTATGATCAGAGAGTCCGCAGAGAATCGAGTCTACGGATTGGTACATAACTTGGGAGATTTAAAAATTAAAAATTCAAAATTAAAAATTGTGGTAACCGGTTGCATGGTAGGACTAGCTTATAGAGATAAGACAGGTAAATATCTAAAGCGGATTAGAGAAATTATGCCAGAAGTAGATGAATTCATGCCAATTGAGGAGGTTGGTTTTGACAGCGAACCGGTAAGACAAAATCAAACAAATGCATGGGTTCCGATTTCAAATGGTTGTAACAATTTCTGTACTTTTTGTGTGGTGCCGTTCACTCGTGGACGCGAAATTAGCCGGCCTTATAAAGACATCATCGAGGAATGCTTTCATCTCAAGGCAAGAGGATATGAATCTGTCACCCTGTTGGGACAAAACGTTAACTCCTATGGGGTAGACCTCCTTCTTCCTCCCTCTGTCATCCCGAACGAAGTGAGGGATCTAGCGAATAAAGGAAGCGTAAAAAAAACATATTTCAGCAACAATGAAACAATGAAACAATTGAACAATGTGAAGCCTATTTACGTCAAGCATCTCGGCCGCTATCGTATACCTACTTTGTTTCCTTTCCTTCTGGAACGAATAGCAAAGATGGGCTTCAAGAAAGTAGATTTTATGTCATCAAATCCGTGGGATTTTTCTGCTGAACTCATCGATGTCATTGCACAACACAAAAATATTACACGATTGATCCACCTCCCAATTCAATCAGGAGACAATAATGTCCTAAGGAGGATGAATCGTTGGTACACAACAGAACAGTATCTAAGAATAATCAGCAAACTAAGAAAAAAGGTTCCTGGTGTAAAATTTTCCACCGATATTATCGTCGGGTTCTGCGGTGAAACAGAAGAGGAGTTTAGGAATACGGTGAAATTAGTAAAGCTCGTGGGCTATCAAAAAGCCTATATTTCAGAATACTCAGAGCGTCCAATGACTTCAGCTACGAAAATTTTAAAGGATGACGTTGTCCACAAAGTCAAAAAACAACGCTGGCAGATGCTGGAAAATTTAATCAACAAACCTTCACCTCTTTAGTCTCTTTACCAATCTTGAGTTGATGAGCAGCTCTTCTTTGACTTGTTCGTATGTTCTTTCCAGTCCGACGATCCTGTGAGTTTCTAAAAAAGTTATCGCGTCGTTTACTTTCCTTACAGCTCCAATGGGAACAATCATTTTTAACATTCGTCTCAATAAAACGGTGGAATGCCCACCGGTCTTTTTTTTAATTATGTCCCAATTTCTAACACACCAATCATACGCTTCTTCAGTCGCAAACCTATTGCGTGAGACTGCTGCTATTAGGTAAAATAGGTCGGAAAAACGTACTCTTCCGGTTAAGCCATAATCTAATGTTTTTCGAATCAGATGTGCATTTTTACTATTGCCTAGACTCATAAGTAGTTTGGCCTTTTCTTCTTGCACGGTACTTTTTTCAAACAATTCTTTGATTTTTCCATGATAGAAGTCTTTTTGCCAAACAGCTCCACTGTATACTGCCCCTCTCAAATCAGGGTGCAGGACTTTTGTTTTCACAAAAATCTCAAATTTATTCCTAATAAATTCCTGGGTTTTTTTATCATCTAAAGACGACAAGGAAGATAGGGCGGTGTTTCTCAAATGAGTTATATTGATATCCTCCTTCTCTTTTGGGTTCGCGCCAGTTAGTTTAAGTGATTTTGAGGCGAAATAGAGAATGAGTTTTTTTATTTTTTTTCCTCTGATTAATAAATACACTCCGGATAATTTCCCTATCATATATTGCAATACCTCTTCCCTTTTTTCGTTGAGTGTATGTGTTTCCAAAAAATCCAAACACTCCTTTAACTCCATTTTTCCATTCGTTACAAGAGAAAAAAGATCATGAATCAATCCTATCTTTTCTAGCTCGTTTAGTTTTTGTATGTGTTTGCCTAAAGACAAAAGATTTTTAGAATCGTATTTTGAAATAAAGAAACTCGAGTAATCCGTATTCAAATATAAAAATGGAGATTTTTTAAAAGGAATTTTTTTCTCTTTTCTTTCTATTAGTTCTTTGGCGTAACTTTTTTTTGCTAATTTAAATACTAAAGGAATAATCCACTTACTTTCATCTTTATAATCGAGGTAAAAGAATCTTTCTTGTTTCAAATTCAACATTCGGCCTTTAGTTGATAACTCTACTAAGGGGAATCCTTTTTGCAAAACATATTTCCTCATGATTTCTTTTACGGGTTTACGTGAAGCATCTTGTAGGGAGCTCCAGAGATCATCTGCCTCAGCATTTGCGTACTCAAATTTTCTTATATAGTTTCGCAATCCGTCTCTATACACCTTGGGGCCAAGATATTCGTGTATCATCCGTAAAATACTCCCTCCTTTTTCATATGCAATTTCGTCAAAGAGTTCATCGATTTCGTGCGGATTCAAGACTTTTGCATGAATCGACCTGGTAGATTTTAAACCATCGAGGGACATTGCTCCAAAAACAGCATAGGTGAGGTAGCCTGACCACACTTTCCACTCAGGCCAAAATTTATCAAGGGCCTTGTATGCCATATAGGTTGCAAAGCTTTCGTTCAGCCAGAGATCATCCCACCACTTCATCGTAACCAGATTTCCAAACCATTGGTGGACTAATTCATGCGCTACTACCTCAGCAATTCTTTCCATTGTTGCGCGCGAACTTAAGTTCGGATAAAGCAGCAAGGCATTTTCTCTAAATGTAATCGCACCCCAATTCTCCATCGCTCCCGAAGCAAAATCCGGTACCGCTATCAAGTCTAATTTTTTTAAGGGATAAGGATAATCAAAATATTCTTCATAAAACTTGAGGAATTTTTTGCTGCAATCGAGCGCGAATTTGCCATATTCTTTTTTTCCTGGAGTCGTTACAACACGAAGTAGTATATCCCTATACTTATCTTCAATAAATTCAAATTCCCCGACTCCCAAATAGAGAAGGTAAGTAGACATGAGTGGCGTCCTTTCGAAAATCACCATTTTTTTCCCCATTCGGGCCCTTTGCCATGCCCCACGTTTGACCTGCGAGGTCGAATTTAGGTTGGCCTGACGTTTTAAATTAATAACTCTTTTAGGCAAGGTGTTTGAAAGAGCGGAAAGGTTTTTATCAATGATGAATGAAACATCAAACGTTCCCTTGTATGCCGGGTGATCAACACATGGAAAAGCCCGTTTTGCATCTGCGGCCTCGAATTGAGTGGTAGCAATATATTTTTCTTTTCCCTTGTCGCTATATTTACTTCGATAAAAACCGGCCAACTTATCGTTTAAAATTCCCGTAAATTCGATAAAAAGCTCATATATACCAGGTTCTAATTTCTGTGAAAGAAAAATAGTAAGTTTCTCTTTTTGTTTATCAGTCTGATATGAATCAATTTTATTTCTCTGATTAATTTGTAATCGACAATCAGTTATCTTCAATTCCACAAGATCTAATTCAATTTTTTTAGTCGGATCGACGACTTCAAACAACAATATTTCATTTCCCTTGAAACTGAATTTCTTCAAATCAGGTTCGAATATTAGCTTGTAATTTATGGGTTTTATCACTGATTTTTTCATTAAGGTTTTTCAATCTCTAAAGAGGAAAGTTTATTCCCTGTTTCGTAAACTGCTTTATATGATAGTACTTTTTTGTCTTTCTTAAATATATATGGCGCAACTTCTTTTATCTCGGTAAGTACATTGTCCAATTTCATAATTTCTTTGGGGGTCAGCCAAATTAAGTCTCCGTCCTTTTTATTTTGTTTTAGTTTCCCTCCTGCATAGTCTGCAAAAACAAAATGAAAATAAAACTCTTTATCTACATCGTGCAGATATGCATTTCCCTGGGCCTTTATCTGAAGATTCTTTATTCGTAAACCAGTTTCTTCAAATATTTCTCTTCTTGCACATGCGAAAAGCCCTTCATTAAATTCCCTATGTCCACCCGGAGCCATCCACACTCCTGGCAATATTTTTTTATCCTTGCTTCTATGGAGCATAAGATATTTACCCTTTTTTCTTACAAAACACTCTAGCGTTACGGCTATATGTCTATTCTGCATGGTCATATTATAGCTACTCAGACTGTTTTTTGTTAGAATGAAAGCTATGAAATTACTGGTAACGGGAGGAGCCGGATTCATCGGCTCAAATTTCATCCTGTACTGGCTTAAAAAATATCCTCAAGATAAGATTATCAATTTGGACAAACTTACTTATGCAGGAAATCTCGAGAATCTCGTAAACAGCGAAAAAAATCCCAATTATTCATTTGTCCAAGGCGATATTTGTAACCTGCAACTAGTTAACCAGTTAACCAGCAACATTGATACCATAGTTCATTTTGCCGCTGAATCTCATGTCGATAGATCAATCCTTGATCCTGCACCTTTTATTAAAACTAATATTGAAGGAACCTACATCCTTTTGGAGTCTGCTCTAAAAAACAAAGTGGCGAGATTCCATCATATCTCGACCGATGAAGTCTTTGGCGCTCTTCCACTTGATTCCAGTGATAAATTTAATGAAGATACTAAATATGATCCCCGAAGCCCATATTCTGCTTCAAAAGCTTCATCAGATCATCTTGTTAGAGCATACGCGACAACCTATAATCTGCCTACTACCATCTCTAACTGTTCTAACAATTTTGGTCCGTATCAATTTCCTGAGAAGTTGATCTCTCTCGCAATTAGCAATATTTTGGAAGGAATGAAAGTGCCTGTTTATGGAGATGGCCTATACGTGAGAGATTGGTTGTATGTCGAGGACCACTGTGAGGCACTAGATTTAATTCTGCATAAAGGAAAAGTCGGAGAAACATATTTCGTCGGAGGCCTCAACGAAGATATTCCTAATAAAGAAGTTATTAGGCGAATTTTAAAGATGATGGGAAAAGATGAAAGCCACCTGCAATTCGTGAAAGATAGACCTGGGCATGATAGAAAATATGCGATTGATTGGTCGAAAATGAAACGGGACTTAGGTTGGAAGCCTCGACATTCCTTTGACGAAGCGCTCGAAAAAACTATAGATTGGTATAGAAAAAACCAGGATTGGTGGAAACGAATAAAAAGCGGCGAATATAAAAAATATTACAAAACTCAATATGGTTAACATTGCAATTACCGGTAGTAAGGGGCTCATCGGCTCAAGAATTGTCGAACTTTTAAAAGGAGATTTTACTTTCATCGAACTGGAGCTTCCTGATTTCGATATTACTAATAGGGATAAAGTTACTGAGGTTATTAGTAAGATCGATTTTGATATTTTCTTTCACCTTGCGGCATATACGAACGTTGACCAGGCGGAGAAGGAGAAAAAATTATGTCATCACATAAACGTCGAGGGTACTAACATAATCCTGGATGCAGTTTTGAAGAAAAAGAAAAAGTTTATATTTGTCTCAACTGATTTCGTATTTGATGGAAAAAAACATGATCCGTATTTTGAAGATAGTATTCCTTACCCACTCTCTTATTATGCAAAAACAAAGTACGAAGGCGAACAACTCGTAAAAAATTCATCTATGATCGTACGATTTTCTTATCCTTATCGATCGACACACCCTGCAAAACCCGATTTTGTAAAAAGGATAAAACAAGTACTTGTAGAAAAAAAAGAAATCCGACTTATGTCAGACTCCATCATGACACCCACCTTCATCGATGATATTGCCTATTCCATGAAATACCTTTTTTTGCATTTTTCACCACAAATATTTCACGTAGTAGGTCAGGATAGTTTTTCTCCATTTACTATTGGAAAAATGATCGCACGAACATTCCACTTGGACGAGAGTCTTATTATTCCTACAACATTTTCTCAGTACTCCGAAGGAAAAGCTCAAAGATCACAATACTCTGATATTCGCAGTAAAAAAAATAATTTTCACAAAATGAAAAAATTTCAGGATGGACTGGATGAAGTCGCGAAGCAACTTCGGAATCTTTGATCGAGTTCATTCGCTCGATATTGGAAATTAGGAGTTAGTATTGTATGATTATTCCTTATGACAATTACTTTCATAGGTCATGGATACGTAGGTTTGGTGACTGCATGTGTATTTGCAGACTTTGGTAACAAGGTCTGGGTCATAGGGCACACTCCAGAAAAAATAAATCGACTGAAGAATGGTGATCCCATTATTTATGAACCTGGCCTGAAAGAACTCCTTTTAAAAAATCTGAATGCCAAAAGAATTCATTTTACTTCGGAATACACTACACCTATTGGTGAATCTGATGTGGTATTTATTGCGGTCGGTACTCCCCCAAAAAAAAATGGAGAAGCAGATCTATCAACGGTATTTGCTGTAGCGGAAAAAGTTTCACAGAACCTCGAGAAAAAAATAACCATTGTTTCCTGTAAAAGTACTGTTCCTGTCGGGACAAATGCGAGAATTGAAAAAATTTTAAATAAATTAAAGCCAAAAAAAACACATGTTGCAGTGGCTTCCTGCCCTGAATTCCTCCGAGAAGGGACAGCAATTTATGACTCACTTAATCCTGACAGAGTAGTGATAGGGTCTGACTCGGATAGAGCTAAAAACATACTCATGCAACTTCATAAACCAATCGATGGAAAAAGAGTAATTACAGACCTTGCTTCGGCAGAACTCATAAAATATACTTCCAATGCAATGCTTGCGACCAAAATCTCTTTCGCAAATCTTATTTCGTTCTATTGCGAAAAAACAGGTGCAGATGTAGAGAAGGTACTCGATGCAGTAGGGTTGGATAAACGAATCGGTAGGATTTTCATGGATCCGGGAGTAGGCTACGGAGGATCATGTTTTCCCAAAGACGTCAAAGCATTAATAAAAATAGGGCAAGCCTTAAATCTCGACACTACCCTTCTGGATGCAGTTGAGAGAGTTAATGCTATCGCGAAAGAAAACTTCGCGCGTAAGATTATCGATGTCATGAAGGGAGAAAAAAACCTTGCTATTTGGGGACTTTCATTCAAACCGAACACCGACGATATAAGAGAAGCTCCCTCTCTCTTTGTCTTAAATCGTCTATTGGAGCAAAAATTTTCCCTCTCAGTGTATGATCCTGCAGCTACATCGAATATTAATAATCTTTTCGGCTCAAAGTTAATCTATTTTGACGATCCCTATGAGGCAGTAAAAAACAGCTCTGCCCTGGTCGTTCTTACCGAGTGGAATGAATTTAAGCAGGCTGATTTACGAAAAATAAAGTCTTTGTTAAAAAAACCAATAGTTTTTGATGGGAGAAATATCTATGATCCGGCTCTTATGAAGGGGCTCGGATTTAGCTATTATTCCATAGGGAGACAACCAACACGATAAGTATGAAAATATTAGTGGCTGGCGGTGCAGGTTTCATAGGTTCACACCTTTGTGAAAAATTACTTATGGAAGGTCATGAAGTCATCTGCGTCGACAACTTGATAACAGGTTCTGAAAAAAATGTTAATCACTTTAAGAAGGATAAAAAATTCATACTTTTAAAACACGATGTTACCCTACCTCTAGCGCAAAATATGCATGCAGACGCAGTTTTCCATCTCGCCTCACCCGCATCTCCAAATCATCATAGTCTATTGAGCTATCACAATCTTCCGATGGAAACCATGTTGGTCAACACGATAGGCACGCTTGAACTACTTAAATTCGTCATGCAAAATGAAGCCAAGTTTTTATTCGCTTCTTCATCAGAAGTGTATGGCGACCCTTTGGAACATCCACAAAAAGAAACATACTTCGGAAATGTTTCAGCGGTTGGACCACGCTCGGTATATGACGAAGCCAAACGCTTTGGAGAAACAATTACGTTTCATTTTTTCAGAAAATATAAGATCGATATAAGAATTGCTCGAATCTTCAATACGTATGGACCGAAAATGCTCAAGGATGATATGAGAATGATCATCACCTTTATCCTGGAGGCCCTACAAGGGAGACCAATCACTGTCTTTGGGGACGGACAGCAAACTAGATCTCTCTGTTATGTTGATGATATGATAGACGGGTTGAACCGCTTAATGTTTTTACCAAACACACGAGGTGAGATAATCAATCTTGGCTCAACCAATGAACATACTGTTCTAGAATATGCGGAAATGATTAAAAAAATCACCAAATCAAAGAGTCTTATTGTCTTTAGCGAAAAACTACCGCAGGACGATCCCAAAAAAAGAAAGCCTGATATTACACAAGCCCAGAAAATTCTAGATTGGCAACCTCATATAAAATTAGAGGAGGGGCTTGGTAAAATGATTGATTATTGCAAGAAAAATATCCTATGAGAAAACTAGTTGTTATTTTGCCCACCTATAATGAGGAAAAAAATATCCTTAGGTTGATTGAAGGGATCTTTGCAAACGAGAAAAAACTTCCAAACTGGGAAATACACGTCATTGTCGTCGACAGCAACTCACCTGATCAGACTCAATCAATTGTTCTTGCGCTCATCGAAAAATATCCAAAACTTCATCTACTCCGGACAAAAAAAGAAGGGTTAGGAAAAGCATATGTTCAGGGATTTACAAGCGCGCTTGAAAGGCTAAATCCCTATCTCATCTTTGAAATGGATGCAGACATGTCACATAACCCCAAAGAGATTCCTCATTTTGTTCACAAAATAGAACAAGGTGCTGATTTTGTTATTGGCTCTCGCTATATGAAAGGTGGGTCTATTCCAAAGAATTGGCCGATTCAGCGCAAGATCTACTCCACCGCTGCAAACTTGTATGTAAGATTTGCTTTTATGAAACTGCGGATTACTGACTGGACAAGTGGATACAGAGCAATTAAATCATGGCTCATCAAAAACGCAATCAGCCAGGTCAAAGACTATTCTGGGTATGTTTTTCAGGTTGCGCTTTTGGATTTTGCAGTAAAAAACAAATCACACATCGAGGAAGTTCCTATTCAGTTTGTAGATAGAATTCATGGCAAGTCGAAAATTAATTCTTTTCAATATATTATTCAAACACTCTTTTATGTTCTTTTCCATTCGTCATTTATCAAATACGCAATGGTCGGGCTGATCGGTTTCACTATTGACTTTGGAATATCATACATCGGGATAGAAAAATTGGCCTTGCAGGTTTGGATCGCAACACTGATCAGTACGGAAATTTCGATTATCTCAAACTTCTTCTTGAATAACTTCTGGAGTTTTTCACACAAAAAACTTGATCATTCGATGAAATCTTATGTGCCAAATTTCTTGAAGTTCAACCTGGTTTCATCCGGATCGATCGTCATTCAAACGGTAGGAGTTCAATTACTGACAATGTTTTTTGGCAGAAAATTCTGGTACATATACAAGGTATGCATCATTGCATTTATTATCATCCCTTACTCGTATATCCTCTACAATAAATTCATTTGGAAAGACAGGTAAATTAAGACTAAAATCTTTATTCTTCCGTCTTCTCCGCATACTGTGAGTAAACCCAGCCCTCTCTTCCTTTTTCATATTCTATTTTGTACCAGTCGTCTCGTTCTTCAAGAAGATCAAATTCATCACCCGGCTTAACTTGTGCTTCCTCCGATGCTTCAATCGAAGGCTCTTCTCTGACACGTAGGAAACCTGTGGGAGTATCTTTGATGACAACGGTATTTTTTTTGCTGGTTGCACTTTCCGTCGCCGTCTTATTGCCGGTGACTCTATTCTCTGCCGAACCTGTGGCTTTCTGCGAAGTGTCAATAGCCAGTTTGAATGCCGCATTTACTCTGTAGCCCGGATCAACATTTATTTTCTGAGTTCTGCGTAAAAATCCCGGCATAAATACGGACAGCTCATGATCTCCTTTTAATACATCTGAAAGAATAAGTGTACTTATACCTTTTTCGTCGTTGTCCAAATATACGATAGCTCCTTGTGGTTCCGTCTCTACATATATTTCTCCATAGTCTCCACTTTTTGCTGGTTTTTCCATTTTGGTCGTCGTGAAGACCTCTCCTGCCGAGGTAACGTCTGAACTTCCGAGTTCTCGATTGACGTATGTCAAGGCGTTTTTGTATACGGAGATTTTTCCCTGCCAAGAAGCTGTATCCGTTGCATTTCCTTCTGGAATCAATTTCAAAATGTATTCTCCGACTTTATATTTTTGATCAAAGGGAGTTTTTCCCGTTGCAAGATTATTTATGAATACGCTGGTTGTTGGCGAAGACACTATCTTTATTCTTCCAAATTCATTTTGAGAATTGAATACAAAAAACTTAGATACTACAAAGAGAATAAACCCAACAATCAAGATGGTAAGAAGGATGAGCTTTTTCTTCATGAGATAATTTTAGGCTAACTTCAATCTGAATTCAATATAAAATCACTTGACAAAGTAAGACTTATAGTTTAGAATTGAAAAATTCTATGAAAGATTTACTATCGCAAACCAAGATCTCTTTGATCCTCCTTCGTTCCGAGGCTTCGGAACTACGGACGGATTTTGCCTCAAAAATAGGCTCAAGGAGGACCTTTGGGGAGGGTAGTATTCTCTTGGCATAACCAAAGGAACCTTTACTATTTCCACCCCGAGCAAAAAAGCTCGGGTTTTTTAATGGTTGAAAAATACTAAAATATGGAAAACTTAAAACCATGGCAGATACCTAACGAGCAGTGGAGTGAATTTAAAATGAACAGACTGCTTACGGTCGGCAGTCTAATTCTCACAACGCCTACTATGAATCAGGTTGATCAAATTGCTGGGCTCCTGAGAGGTGAGAATGCTCTTGTTCCGGTAAAGCCTTATGAAATAGTAGAATCGATTGAGTATGGCCTCTCTCTAGTTGCAATTAATCCTCTGGAAGAGGATAAGGTTGTTGGATTTCAATCTCTTGGGTTATGGACGGAATACCAGTTAATTGAATTACGTTCTGCAAAGGTAGATGAAAAACATAGAGGAGGAGGGGTAAACACACTTATGAAAAAATTAGCGATTCAGATAGGTAAGGAAAAGTATCCAGGTTGGAATTTTCTTGGATTTACCGAGGCAGAAAGCAAAAGTAGAGGCATACTTTTAAAGTTAGGATTCCAAGTAATTCCACTCGAAAGAGTTGCCAAAGAATTTTATAATTTAAGTACTATTTGCCCTGCAGACTGTGCTATAACAAAAGCTGGTCATATATGTGGCTGTCAGGTATATTTATTAAATCCCTATGAACAAAACTATAATTAAAATGCTGTCTGGTATATTTCTTAAACTAGTTAAAATTCCTTCACCAAGTGGAAAAGAAAAAAGAGTTGCCGAATTTATTTCAGCTTTTTTGCACCAAAGAGGATTCGATATATTGGTTGATCAATCAGGCAAAAAAAATGCCTCTAATACAGGTAATGTTATTGCTACACTTTCCGGTAAAGGAGAAAAATTATTATTCGCTGCACACATGGACACAGTCCAGTTGGAGGATGAGATAGTTAAACCAACTTTTGATGGGGTCACCTTCAAGAGTGATGGTTCTAGTATTCTTGGAGCTGATAACAAA
Organism: Candidatus Roizmanbacteria bacterium RIFCSPHIGHO2_01_FULL_39_8; assembly: GCA_001789355.1. Classification (GTDB taxonomy): domain Bacteria; phylum Patescibacteriota; class Microgenomatia; order UBA1406; family GWC2-37-13; genus O2-01-FULL-39-8. The sequence continues at coordinate 3,107 of MFZI01000077.1, read as the reverse complement.
GCCAGCGTTGCCGTATTATTAACAATAGCCGCTGTAGTAAGTTTAGAAAAAAAAGGCAGGCATGACCTACGATTTGTCTTTACGACTCGAGAAGAATCAGGACTGATGGGATCGGAGTTTTTGGATATAAAAAAACTAAATCCAAGTATGATATTCAATGTTGATGGGTCATCCTCTATCGGAACTATTGATTATTCATCATTGGGTCATCTTAGCTTCCTCATTGAGATAGAGGGTAAAGCGGCTCATGCGGCAATAGAACCAGAGAGTGGAATTCATGCCTTAACGGTTGCGACAAAGTTGTATACATCGCTGAAAATGGGAAAAAATAAGGACGGTTCGACTTTTAATATTGGGTATATAAGAGGTGGAGAAAACACAAATGTTATTATGCCCAATTTAGTGATGAAAGGTGAAATAAGAGCTTATACGGAATCCACTCTAAAAAAAATGTGGAGTGGTGTTGAAAATTTATCTTCACAAGTTGAGAAAGAAACCGGATCTAAAATTAAACTAAAAAAGGGCAAATTAATCCCCCCTTTCACCGGATCTAAAAAAAGTAAAATTGTTGCTCTTACCAAAAAGTCTATCGTTTCGAATAATATTAAATTCAATTTACAGGCAGCTCCATATACGAGTGACAGTAGTTATTTAGCACAAGCGGCCATCCCTACGATAACTATTTGTAAAGGGGGCAAACATGCACACACAAACAAAGAAAGTATTACCTTGAAAGAGATGTATTCGCTTTTTAAAATAATCCACCATTTGTGCTATCATAATAACCAATGATAAAAAATAAAATTCAGAAAAATATAAAAAAAGCTTTAAAAGAAATGGGTTTTGTTGAAGATGAAATACCATTAGAACACCCGTCAAATCAGAGTTTTGGTGACTTCTCTTCAAGTATTGCTTTAAAACTTACAAAAAAATTCCATAAGAATCCACTTCAAATAGCCGAAGAAATAAAGAAGCATTTTCCCAAAGATGATACGATTGAAAAAATAGAGATTATAAAACCTGGATTCATTAATTTTTGGCTTGCAAAAAAATATCTCACCGATGTAGCTTCCAGTTTTGCGCAGGAAAAATTTGACTTTCCTCCACATCACCTTGGTCCGAATAAAAAAATAATGATCGAGTTCGCTCATCCGAATACTCATAAGCTTTTTCATATCGGCCATCTGCGGAATATTTCAATCGGAGAATCGCTCATCCGTATTTTGGAAGAGTCGGGGAATAAAATGATCAGATCCAATTACCAGGGAGATGTTGGTCTGCACATCGCAAAAACGCTTTGGTATGTAAAAAATAAGATGAGTGAAGCAGAATTGGAAGATGTACGAAAAAAACCTCTCCACGACAGAATGGTTTTTTTAGGCAAGGCTTACGCAAAAGGGCAAGTTGCGTATGATGCAGATGAGGAATCTAAAAAGAAAATTATCGAGATCAACGGTATGATTTATAAAAAGCAAGGTGACATTATTCCTTTATGGAAAGAAACAGTCAAATGGAGTTTTGATTATTTTGAAGAAATATATAAAAGAGTATATACGAGATTTAACCGCCTCTATCCAGAAAGCGAGTTTGCAGACCGCGGAGTTGAAATATGCCTTGCGGCTGAAAAAAAAGGAATTCTAAAACGGAGCAAAGGTGCTCTTGTTTTCGAAGGAAAACCTTACGGACTTGACACCAGAGTATTCATTAATAGTCTTGGCTATCCCACCTATGAGGGCAAAGAACTGGCTCTCGCTGAAAAAGAATTTTCCGAATTTGGCGAGCTCGACAAATGCATCCATGTCGTCACTCCAGAGCAAAAGAGCTTCTTCTCTGTCACCTTTAAGGTGGAAGAGCTCTTGAATGAAAATAAATTCAAAAACAAGCAGTATCATCTTGCCTATGAATGGGTAAAACTCAAACAAGGCAAAATGTCCTCCCGGACAGGAAATGTAGTCGAAGCGGAGTGGCTCATCGATGAAGCTAAAAAAAGAATATCGAAAAAATTTAAGCTCGATGAAAATACTGCTGAAATTATTGCGGCAGCTGCAGTCAAGTATTCCTTTCTTAAAAACAACGTTTTTTCCCAAATCGCCTTTGATTTCGACGAATCCATATCACTAGAAGGCAACTCTGGTCCTTATCTACTCTACACCTTTGTCCGAACGCAAAGCGTCTTGAAAAAAGCAACAACTCGAGTGCGCCCGCAGCAAAGTGGTACAGTATCCTTGAATCCTGAAGAAAAAGAATTATTAAGGATGCTTCATATTTTTTCAGAGATTGTATTTGAAGCAGCAAAAAATTATTCACCGAACCTTATCGCAAATTATTTGTACGATTTGGCGCAAAAGTATAATCTTTTTTACCAAAAACACAAGATTTTGGAAGCGGACGAGAAGACAAAAAAATTCAGACTTCTCTTGAATACCGCAACAGCAAAGGTTATTAAAAAGGGATTGTATCTGCTTGGGATAAAAACAGTGGAAAAGATGTAATTGTTAATAACTATGAACTAACTAACAAACTAACTGTGGCTTTATTTGTATGTTCAAATTGCGGCTATGGATCTGCGTCCTGGTTAGGGAGGTGCCCTGATTGTGGAGAATTTAGTACCCTCAAGGAACAGCCCGACTTCGCCAAGGCTTCGTCGGGTAGAGAAAAAACGAAAAAATTATCGCTCACCCCTTTTGCAAAAATCAGATCACAAGTAAAAAATAGGGTCAAAACAGGAATTTTTGAGTTTGATCGGGTGTTGGGGGGCGGATTCATACCCGGCGAAGTAGTCCTATTGACCGGCGAACCAGGAGTCGGAAAATCGACACTTCTTCTCGAATCCCTCTCAAGGCTCAACACCATCTATATCTCGGGTGAGGAGTCAGCTGAACAGGTCAAGGGCAGAGCTGAACGGTTGAAAATTTCTTTAGACAATTTTCTTTTCTCTGACACGTTGCAGGTTGAAGGTATCATCGAAGGGCTCGAATCAGTGGAGAATAAAATTGATGTGGTAGTTATCGACTCGATACAGACCATTTACTCAAATACTATTGATGCAACTGCAGGATCAATCTCGCAGATGAAGGAATCGGCAAAAAAATTAATTATCCAAACAA
>MFZI01000076.1:50582-52540 GCA_001789355.1 Candidatus Roizmanbacteria bacterium RIFCSPHIGHO2_01_FULL_39_8 | reverse complement strand
TTCTACACCTCTCCCCGGCACAGAAACTCCATCTATAACTAATACTCTTACTCTTACGCCGACTCCTACAACGGCCACCGATAATTCAACTTCCTTTGCTGACGCTCTACTCTCTGCGTTATTTGACGATAACAGTGGAAATCTGACATCTTCAATCACGCCTACAACCGATCCAAACAATTATCCAACTATCACCCTACCTCCTATCGTTACGAATGCTCCAACTCAAGATATTTCTGCTGTTATCGCTTTTGTACAAAATGTACAGGCATACTGTGGGGGCCGCCTCGATTATAAAACTGTCATCCAAGACCGGTGTCTTGACAAATTTTACGTACAACCGAATGCTAAATTTTATTTTATAGCTTCTATGGATATCAATGGGGTTGCTGAATGTACGATGGGTGTAAAGGCATGGGAAGCTATGACAAACGGAGTCTTGATTGGTAAAGTAGAGAATGCAATTAAGTTCTTTACTGATCTGAAGCCGCCTCAATACGAGCGACATTACAAATCTGAAGGAAATATTCAAGTTGGTGATATTGCTTTCTGGGATTACGATACATATGGTCACACTGGCAAAGTCGTGAGTGTAGATTTAACAAGTAAGACTTTTCAGGTTGCTGAAGCAAATTGGGACGGACAACTTGTGAATGGGATATGGGTCGGCTTGGGTGGAGTCAGAATTGGTACTAAATCTCTTAACAGTCCGAATTTGATGGGCTGGCTTAGACTAAAAAAATAATGAATAAACTAACTATCGGAATCATTGTTACTTCCATTATTTTCTTAATTATTTTTGTTATGTATTTAATTGTATTGAATCAAAAAAATAATCCACCGGTCCAATCTATTCAGCCTACCTCTATACCGATACCATCTTCTCGACCCTTGAGAGAACTCGAAGTGGTTCAGACAAATCCAAAAGATGAAACAACTAATATACCCATCAGCACAACAATAAACCTTACATTTAATGAATCTCTTCAAAACCGACCGATTGCCATCTCGATTGCTCCTGCAGTTCCTTTCATCCAAAAAGGCACTGATAAAAATGTAATTATTACTTTTAGCCAGCCTCTCTCTCCTGGCACACTTTATACCTATACAATTAAATACCCAAATACAAATTATCTTCCCCAATCATTTGTCTTTACTACAACTGGCCCTACCCAAAGATTTCTTCCTAATACATATCCAGGAAATATAGAATGATAATTGACTTTGTTCTCTCATTTTGATTACAATCAGTTATGCTTCCTTTTAATCCATCCTTGTTTAAAAAACTGTTTTCCGTTGGCAAAAAAATACTTCTGGTTGTCACCGTTTATTTTATTATCGCTAGTCTCTTTGTTTATTTTATTAATAGAGATAAACCTAAATTAACGTATGATCCAGTAAAAGAAAACCGTAAACAAATTTACAATCTGATTAACGACAAGGGATTAAGTAAGACGACTGAAGGTAAAACAACTATCGCATTCTATCGACTGACAATGTGCGGACTTATAGGTGAAGGCTGTACTAATAATCCAGAAGACGGAAATATAAATTTTCATAAGAGTGCCTTTGGATTCGTGGCGAATCTTATCTCCTTTCCTATTGCCAATCCTCCTGCATCCGGACTCTACTGGGTTATGGATGGATTACAAAATGCTGGGTTTACTCCAAAAACTTATGCTGCAGAGGGAATTGGATTTAGTTCGATACGCCCCCTCATGACCTTGTGGACCATATTTCGCGATATTGCATACGCGCTCCTTGTGGTTATACTTATCGCTATAGGATTTATGATTATGTTTCGCATGAAAATTAATCCTCAAACGGTAATTAGTATTGAAAATGCGCTTCCACGTATTGTTCTCGCACTTCTTCTTATTACATTTTCATTTGCTATCGCTGGATTTCTTATTGACCTCATGTATATTATCATTGCGATTAGCGTCTCAGTTTTAGCT
>MFZI01000076.1:34505-50555 GCA_001789355.1 Candidatus Roizmanbacteria bacterium RIFCSPHIGHO2_01_FULL_39_8 | reverse complement strand
GTAGGAGAATTCCAAAATAAATTTCTTACCGCTACGCCGGCCACTTTACTCGACAGTGTTGCACCCTTCCTCTCTCCAATAAAAGATACTTTGAAAAACTTTGGAGGTCCTCTAGGAAGTGCTTTAAGTCAATTTGGCGGGATTCCCTTAAATTTTTTGGATGGGTTCTTAGGTACTGTGTATGTCGGTTCTACTCTTTTTGGAGTATTGCCAAGCGTAATTCAAGGACTTGTTTATTTTCTGGCTCCAATATTAACCTTTTTAATCTCAACCACCATCATAGGAAAGATCAGTGAAGGTGGTACCGGTACCATTGATATGTTAAACGGAGTAACTATACTTGCAGAGGGATGGGGTAGACTTCCAAAAGGAATAGCTGGTATTGTTATTTTTGTGATTCTCTGTGCAGTTGTCGGCATAATCATAATACCTTTGGTAATAGGTTTACTCATACTATTTACAATACTTTTTCTCTTCTTTCGAATCTTTTTTCTACTCTTAAAAACTTACTTGACAATAATATTTCTCATTGTTATTTCTCCAATCATATTGCTTTTTGTTGCAGTACCAGGGAAGAATGCCTTTTCTTTCTGGTTTAAACACCTTTTTGCGGAAATTATGACTTTTCCAATTGTGGTTGTAGTGCTATTAATAGGATATGTTCTCACACACTCTATTCCCTTTTTAGATATGACCGGTGGTACGATCATGGATCTTGCTGGTACTAAGACTTTTTGGGTTCCTCCTTTTCTCTATGGGCTCAATCAATATGCATACCAGTTTCTAATAGGGTTGGGAGTTGTTTTATTGATACCTGAGATAATCAAACTAACTAAGGAATTAATTGGAGTTAAAGACTTGCCGATAGGTATTGGGCTCGGAACATTCTTCGGAGGAGTAGGAGCTGCATGGGCTGGAACACAAGGCGGACTTGGAACATTTACATCATTAACCCAGATGCCTGGAGTTGGAGGATTCCTTTATAGTAATCCAACTACTAGAAAACTCTTAGATAAAGTACTTCCTCCTCAACAAGGTAAAATCATGGCCGATTATATAAGAGAACTGATTAGAAAGGGTGAATGGCCAAAATAAGGAGGAAGTTAAAATTTTGAATCATTTAGTAAAACCCCGGGATTTTCAAAATATCTACACCTATTAATCTCAAAATAAATATAGAAAATATTATTAACATTAAACCCATAATGCATGAAGTGAGAAGTTCCTGGGCTTTTTTAATTTTTTCCGGATTGCCCTGTGAAGTCTGAAGTTGGAAGGCCGAATAGATAATACATAATAACGCAAAAATACCAGCGAGTGAAACTCCTAAACTCATCACAGTCTTAGATATAAAAGAAGATAACGTACTCTCTATACAGCCTAGCGAAGTCCAAATTCCTCCAGCTCCTGCAGCTGTTTTTGTTCTGGGATCAAACCCGACACATTTGTAACACCTACATTTTTCAGCGGGATCGTCCGGGTTTGCCGCACAATTAGGACCGGGTATATTATTACAAAATACTGCAAGAGACGCTAAAGACGGTGATCCTTGCACTTGACAGTAACAACCTTGTTGACCAGGGGGAATACCATTAGGAGATATTCCAGATCCAGCCTCACATCGATTATTACTATAATAGTCTTTTAATCCTGTTCTGAAAGAACCAACTGAGGGAAGATTTTTAGTTATTTCCTCTGGTAAAACTACCCAAGGAAAAGCATTGATTCTCCCATTTATAGCTCCTGCAAGACCAGAGAATATTGAACCTGCAATGGGAATATCCTTAAATATATCCTTATTGATTTCTGCCATATTTTCAACCGAACTATAACAACAGGCGTTAATCGATTGAGCAGGATTATTAGGATCGTACGTTTCCTTTTTTGGATCAATTCCTTTTCCGCAACTTATCCCCGACTGTGGAAATAATGAAAAACCTGAAGCTCCCCCTGATGCTGATGTCGGTAAAATATAAGCACAACCTGCCGAAGTTTGAGCTGCATTAGAATGCACACATATATATCCATCTCCATATTCTTTTTTGCAGTCAATGTGATTAAAAACTCCATCCTTACATTCCATGAAATCGAATAATCCATTACAGGCCTGTTCACCGTTTTTTCTCTCAATAATTAATCCGGGAGAAATTTCTTTTCTACAAATATCGTTGGCAGGAGGTACGGGTGCTGCTCTAATAATATGGGGAACAAAAAAAAATAACATTAGCAGGAAAAAAATTAGAGAAAATTTCTTCATATCTTTATTAGACTTAATATTTTTAAAAAACTCAAGTCGTCTTTATTTCTTTTTCCCTTCTGCTTCTTCTATTGCTTTTTTCATGTACGTCCACAATAGGAATATTACCAGAAAATACCCTACAGACGGCAAAACATCACCAAATATGAAAGTGTCTGATTTTGCGTCAAATTGTAGCTCCAGTTGTTCATTTGACCAAGCTCCTTCATGAGGAAGAACATGCATATCATACGAAAGCTTTCTAAAATAGGTACGAGCAGCATTCTCATCCATTGTATATGCATGCCTATTACCCGAGAGAAGCTTTGATAATGCGACTTCCTTACCAAGCATTCCTCTTGTTATCAAATCAAATGGAAATCGTAAGAATGGTTGACGAGTCGCACTATGCTCCCAGAAAAATTGAGTGACAATTGAAGCGAGGGTATAGTTAGCCTTCCATGCATACTCATTCCCCATGATATTTTTGAGCGTCCAAAACATGTTATGATGAAGTTCGTAAATTTTCTCGAAATTTCCATCGTGAGCAGCAGTTTCAAGAAGCTGTTCGAGCTTGGCAACTTCTGATATGACTTTTTGCGTGGTTGCTGTATCGCTAAGCCATCTCTTGGGCGTATCCTCTCCTACTCCTCCTAACTTGTTGTAAACCGCAAAGTGATTGAAGTCCGACGAAAAGGGATTGACGTCATAGTTGCGGTGGGTCCAACTTAGTCCCATTCGATAAAAAATATTGTCTTTGCCAAACGTATCAAAATCTCCAAATTTTTCGTAGAAATTATCTAAATTTGCGAAATCTTCCCCCGTAAGAACCTTAGATAAACCATTAGTTCCATAAATCGTTTCAAATAACTGCTCTTCAGAGAAGTCTTCCTTCTTGAGATACATTCTCCTATTCCTTCTTAATTCTGCGATCTCTTTTTTCTTTTGCTCTTCAGGTTTATTTGGATCCTGTTCGATATTTCTTACTTTTTCATCTGTTTCCTTTCCTTCAATCATCATCTTCTCAAAAGCCGTACCTGATTTTTCGACTAAATATTTCATGAATCCCTTAATATCCTTGCCATATTTTTCTCCTTTAGCTTCAGGTTCAGGATTCACAGTGAGATTAGAACTATTAATAAGCCATTTCCGCACTTCTATTAATTGATTAAAACCCTGTTTTCCCCACCGTTTCAAAAGTTCGGAGCGACGGGCTCGTATTTTTTCTTTATCCAACGACATCTTGTCAAGCCCTTCAATCTCGTCGAGCGATTTGAACACGTCTCCAATATCTCCTCCTTTTGCTTCTGCAACTAACTCGGGGGCAAGCTGGGTAAGCAGAAGCATAAAATCGCCGGGATTTCGTCTCATATAGCGGAAAAACGTCTCACCCCGAAGCTGACCCTGCCTCATATTCCTGATCTCCAAATACGTCATTCTTCTTTCTTCTCCATCGATAGTAAAGTCGAAGCCTTTCTCGAGCATTTTATGCCCTGACTTGTATTCTTCAAATTCATTATTTGCCTCATTTGGATCGCCCCTTTGTTTAACTAATAATCTCTTCATTTCATTCGTTATCCTGTCGGGGCCACTCGTCAAATACCACCACAATGAAGCGTTTCCATACTCTTTAAGACTGAAATCAAAATATTCTTTCCATTGCTCCGCCGTCCAACTTTTCCAGTTTTCATCAGGATCAAGATTATAAAAAGCTTTAAAATTATTTTTCATCTCTGCTGTCAACTCATTCATGCGCCACCCGTGACGGCTGATAAGACTATTGGGCAAGTTGATCATGCTCAAAAGCTCCTGATATGTCCCTCCTCGATCAAAAAGCTCGCCCAAAACCTCATCACCGTATATCTTGGCTTGTTTGTCGACTTCGTCCGCAAACTTTTTGGGTACCCATTTTTTCTTATTGAAAAGACGTGGAATGAATTTTCTCATCTCTGGATAAAGCTCTACATCCATCTTGAGAAGATATTTAGAGATGAGACCTGAATTCGGATCACCTCGACCGGCTTGCCAGTTAGCCCGCGCCGATAACACTCCGAGAAGCGGATGTATTCCTTGAAAATTTCCCTTCGTGTCTGCGGTCGACATGACCTCAATGTCGACAAGATTAGCTATACCGATACCCGAAGCATAGGTCATAGCCCTGTCAAGTTTCCAATCGTTCTCTCCCAAATCTATCTTAGGTTTTCCTTCCCGTTCCAATTGTATGTTCAACTCGTCTACTCTTTTTTTCAACACATCTCTGATTTCTTTTTCGAATTTCAAACCCCAACGGACACCCTCCCGATCATACTCTCCTGAAGTCAAGTCTGAAGGGTATTGGTTAGTATCTTTATTCGTGACAAGACGTTTGCGTATATACATCGTGATCTCATCTCGCGCCATCTGCATGAATCTGTCTCCTTCGTCAAATACTTCAGCCAATTCAGACGGAAAAAGATAGCCTAAGAATTCTCCCCATTTTTCAAATTGAGCAGCGTCTTTCGCGAGGAGCGGAAGATCATGCATGATCTGCGCATAGGTCATGATGCTTGCCTGGTATCGCGACGACTTATCTTTCAAAAATCTCTGTACTTCTTCGTTATTGACAAAAACCGAATTGCTTAAATCATCGCAAGCCCTTGATATAACTTGTTTTAATGTAGGAAAAAAATATGAGTATTCCATTGATCCCTGCATACTCTCCTGGAATCTTCTGGATTTATCCTGGTGAATCTTTTGCAGGACTTGATAGTAATGCTTTGTAATGAGTTCTTGAAATTTAAGTCTATTTTCTCTCGTAAAAATAAACTTACCTTCCGTATTTTGGGTAACGAATTTTCTTCTTATCTCGTCAACATTGAATTCTCTCTGCGCTCTCTGTAGACTATTAGCTAGACCAGGAGCATATAATTCCATCTGTCGAAGGTCTAATTCGCTCCCGAACACGCGCTTCGAAACTTCGATAAATTCGGTGATTTTTCCTTGATCCAATCTTAATGCAACTAATTTAGCTGCGGCACTGGTTGGCACAACCTGAGAATTCAAACGAATAAAATCATTAAGTTGTACAAGTTCTGAATCGGTTATTTTATTTGGATCACCATCAGGTAGCCTTCTTGATTCATCAATCTTACTGAGGATTTCGTTCTGCAGTTGCTTAAATTTATCCTCATCTTCGACTGATCTTTGTGTTCCTCTTTGTTTTGTTCGAGTCTGAATTTCTTTTATCTCTAATTTCTGTTTCAGTTCCGCCTCAGTCAAATTCGGAGCAATGATTGATTGCCCTTCGATAATAGACCTGTTAATCAACTCTGCAGCGATGGAATTGTCTTCGGCTAAACCAGCAAAAGCCTTTTCAAAATCTGATCTGTCACCTGGTTGAGTACTAAAAGTAATACTTTTATCTCCAATTAAATAATCAGATAACCGTGCCTCTATAGCAGACGCAACTGAAGGAGACGTGTAGCTTTTTTCGGCAAGTTTTGTCAGTAATTCCTGACCCTGTCTCGTTCTAGATACTTGGATTCCAGCTTTAGCACATTCTACTGCCTTTACAAGGGTATTAAGAGACATCATAGCTTCCGATTGTTTCGTAGGAATCGCCGCCCCACCCATTGCTCTAACCTGTTCTAATTTTTTTTGCTCTTCTACAACCTCTTTTGCTGGTGTTTCGGCGTCTTTAAGAGCTTGACGTATTTGTGAAACGAGATTTGCGGCCAAAACAGGATTAGTAGCCGCTGACTGCGCTTCTTGTCTCGCTTGGCTTCTTGTCTCATTAATCACTTTACCAAGTTGTTCTTGTTGGATTATTTGTCCTACTTCAACTGCCGTTGGATCCATGATTCTTTTTCAATTTATAACCGATTACGCCACCAATCAGGGATATTGATAAAGATCCCGTCTTCAGAAACTCTAGCAGATTACCGCAGGTGAGACAAGATGGACGGGTAATAAAATAAACGAGAGAATCAAAAATAATAATGAAAGGAAGAATAAGCAAAATCGGAAGGAAGAAAAGAGCTTTTTTTAGCAAAACTCGAGCTTTTGGGTAATACATATTCAAGTATAGTCCTACTATAGGATATTGTCAAATCGATAATAATCTTCATTGTACAGGATTAAGTCGGGTAAAAAAAATAGGAAGTTGATGCAGCACGCATGAAGGAGGAACTATTCTTCTTTTGCTTCTTCTTGCTTCTCTTTCAAGTTGACGATAAGCTGTCTCTCTCTTCCTTCGCCTACTGAATAAGAAGTCAGGTCTTCGTGTTTATGGGAAATATACTCGTGGATAACCCTTCTTTCATACGAGGAAAAATTGCGGAGAGGTACTTCTTTTTGTTCCGTCTTGACTCGTTGAGCAATATTCTCAGCTATCTCCTCGAGTCTTTCTTTCTGTTTCTCCCGGTAATCATTCACGTTGATTAAAATATCAACCGGTTCACCCAATTTTTTATAGAGAATCACTTCCAATATCTTCTGGAGTGATCGTATGGTCTCTCCATGTCTGCCGATAACTGTGGGAGCCTCTTCTTCTGTTTTGATGACGACATGAAATATTCCTTCTTCTTCACTCACTTCAAGCTCGAATTTTTCGATCATTTTATTGAGGAGTCCTTCTGCTTCTGTTTTTATTGTGTCAATCTTATCCATATATATATTAGGAAGATTTCATCTTCTTGTATTGAATTATACTAAAAATCGAGAATATATTCCAATAGAGCGATAAACCAACAGGCAATGTATACGAAAACCATCCAATCATCAAAGGAAATATGAATTTCATTTGGGTATTCATGGCCTTTTGAAAATCATCTCCCCCGCCTTTTTTAACTGACTCGGTTTTTTTATTTGACTCATTAACCGAGTCAGTTTTCTTTTCCTCAATGGCCGAAGCTGCGACTGGCGGAGTCATGGTTACTGTCTGGAAATATTGAAGGACAGCAGTGATGAGGGGAATCAGGTAATAATACCAGACTCCTGCTTTATTCGGAGCAACTGCAAGATTAAACCCGAAAAACCATGGATCAATGGTCTGAATACGAAGCAGGGGTGAGTAGACTACTTTATTGATTTCTCCAATCACTTTTGTCATATTACCATTGGTAAGAAAAAGAGAGAGCGTATTATAAAGCGCGATAAACACGGGAATCTGGATTATCATAAATAAGCAACCGGAGGCAGGATTGATACCCGCTTCCTTAAACAATCTCATCTGCTCTTCCTGAATTTTTTTCTTATCATTTTTGTGTTTGCTCGATAACCGATCCAAATGGGGTTTGAGATCCTGCATTTTTTTGCTCGTCTCCAACTGCTTTTTGAAGAAAGGATGCAATACTAAACGCACGAGCACCGTCAAAGCAACAATGGCTAGACCAAATGCACCAGGAAGCTTAATGAAAAGAAAAATTTGGTGAAAGAATAAAAGTATGTTTAAAATCGGAAAAACAAGGATCGTATTGAATATGTTTGGTGATAGCATATATTACGCCGTTAACTTCTTCCTTCCTCTTCCCCTTCTTCTTTTTAGGACTGTTCTTCCGTTTTTAGTGGACATACGCTTTAGGAAGCCGTGTTTTTTGCGCCTTTTTGATTTTTTTGGTTGCCAGGTACGTTTCATAAGTAATTCAGAATGTATAATTCAGAGTTTAGAATTGAATTGAGAATGTAGAATTTTTCATTCTAAATTCTAAACTTAATTCTTAATTCTAGATTCTAGATTCTTAATTCTGAATTAAGTATTGAACTTCTCTCGCCGTGAAATACCTTCCATACTGCTTCTGTCACAAACGGGATGAAGGGGTGTAACATCTTTAGATTTTCAAAATATACATTCTTCAATTCACCAAGAACTTCAATATTACCACTTCTCATGTCTTCTTTCAATTGCTCAATATAATAATCCGCGAATCGATGCCAAACAAATTCATACAGTAATCCGAATGCCTGCGAAAATTTGAACGAATCCATCAACTTTACATACTGCTTTTTCTCTTTTCTGAACTCCTTTCTTATTTCTTCTATAACTGACTCGGTTTTTTTGCTTGATTCATTAACCGAGTCAGTTGACACTGATTTAAACTGACCCTGTTTTTTTATTTGTCCAGGATTAACCGGGTCAGTTGATGCCTCTTGGTTAAGATAAATAAATCTGCCGACGTTCCAGATTTTATTGGCAAAGTTTCTCATCGCCATGACTTTGTCCTCCCCTAAATTTACTTTACCTCCTTGAGATAATCCAAAAAAAAGTGATCCTCTAAAAGCGTCAGCCCCGAATTTATTGATTAAATCGATCGGATTGACTACATTCCCTTTGCTCTTGCTCATTTTCTGTCCTTTAGCATCAGCGACCAGCGACCATAAACATACATATTTAAAGGGGATTTCTTTCTTGATATAAAGCGAAAACATGATCATCCTCGATACCCAGAAGGGAAGAATATCTTGTAGTGTTCCCATAACATCGGTCGGGAAACGGGTTTCGTATTCTTTCTCCTTCAAGGTAACCAGAGGCCACTGTCCTGAAGAAAACCATGTGTCGAATGTATCTGTTTCCTGAATCCAGTTACTACTGTCATTTGGTTCCTTAAGAGAGACAATATGCTCTACTTGTTCTTGTTTATAGACCGGTACCGTAACCTGTTGCAATCCCTGCTTAATTTCATTGAGTGTATATCCTTTATTAAGATGTTGTTTGATTGAGTCCAATTTAAAAAATTGCCCTTTTTTATTAATAAAACTTACCCATATTTTTTGTTCATTGCCTGTAACGTGATACCAGACGGGGATTCTAATACCCCAGGCAATTTGCCTGCTGATGGGCCAATCATGCATTACGTTTAACCATTGTAAAATCTGTTTTTTGAACCGCTTGGGAAAAAACTTTATCTTTTCTTCTTCTACTGCCTTTATTACCGGTTTTTTTAGGTCTCTTACTTTTATAAACCAGTTAGGAATAACTGTCGGCTCCAGATCCCTTCCACATTTATAGCAAACAGTCACCGCATGTGTATAGTTTGTATCGATTTTTTCAATTAACCCCTTTTTTTTCAAATCCTCTACTACTTTTTCACGGGCCTGCTTTACCTTGAGTCCCGCATAGGGACCGGCAAGCTCATTGAGTCTTCCATCAATATTGATGACACGTTTTATTTCAAGATTGTGCCGTTTTCCTGCTTCAAAGTCGTTAGGATCGTGAGCAGGCGTGATTTTAACTACTCCCGTTCCAAATTTCATGTCAACCATTTCATCTGCAATTACTTTTATTCTAAATCTCCCCAATAAACCTTCAACTTCGATTTCTTTCCCTATCCATTTTTTATATCGTTTATCTTTTGGGTGGACCGCAACTGCAGTATCGCCAAACTTTGTCTCTGGTCGAACCGTCGCCAAAACAAATGGTCCGTATTTCAGATAATAAAGAGGGTCTTTACGTTCGATATGAACTGTTTCCAACTCGGAGAGCGATGTTCCACAGTGAGTACAGTAATTAACAATGTATTCATCCTTATATACATATCCTTCTTTTTCCATCTTCGCGAATGTTCTAAAGACTCTCTCTAACACATGCTCGTCAAGAGTAAAAATGCTTCGCCGCCAATCAGCCAAAAAACCAAGTCTTTTGAATTGTTCGTAAATTAAACCGGAGTTTTCCTTTACAAACTGGTGAATATTCTCATAGAGCGTCTGTCTTGCAAAGTCGAACCTTGATTTGCCTTGCTTTGCCAAGTGCTTTTCATACACGTATTGTGTTTCAAACCCTGCATGATCCAAACCCGGAATCCATAACGAGGCGTACCCTCTCAATCTTTTATATCGGATAAGAATATCCTCTACCGAGTACATACCATGACCCGCGTGAAGAGACGCATTCGCATTGGGAGGCGGCATGAGAATTGTATACGACCTTCCAGTTCCTGGACTTAATAAGCCTTTTTCTTCCCAAGACTTATATATCGTTTCCTCTACTAGGGAGGGGGTAAATTTCGGATCCATCGTGTAATAGCGAAAATAGTTTAATAGAACAATCTAAAATCGTTATTCATTTATACCAAAATCGGCTCTCAATTTCAACATAGTATAATAGTCCAATGGAATGGATTTTAACTACATTAAGATGGTATATTCCTCTTTTTATACTTGGATTGATATTCCTTCCTTTGACGAAAAGAATATTTGGCAAATGGTTTCCCGATATGGGATACGCTTTTTCCAAAATTATCGCGGTTCTGCTTTTGAGTTATTCTGTTTTTGTCCTTGGAATAGTCAAAATTCTTCCCTTTACATTTCTTAGTCTCTTATTTTTAGTTGTTGGATCTGCGATCATAAATTGGCACCTTTTTAAAAAACAACAAAAAAAAGAACCATTCGGCAAATCTCTAATCAATTCATTCATTTTTATTGCAATTGAAGAAGTATTATTTTTCGCCGCTTTGTTTTTTTGGGCGTTTGTTCGAGGCCAAGAACCATCGATACGTGGCTTAGAAAAATTCATGGATTTTGGATTTATGAATTCGATTCTTCGATCGACCTATTTTCCACCTCTGGATATGTGGCTTTCTTCAGATCCTACTCATCCGAATGGATACTTTATTAACTACTATTATTTCGGACATCTGGTTGGCGCATTTCTTATCAAATTAACCGGTATAAAAGCACAGATAGGCTATAATCTCATTCTTGCAACAATTTTTGCTCTTTCTGTCGTTCAATCTTTTTCTCTTGTAACAGGTATCATTTTTACCTGGATTCAGCGCTTCGGGAAAAAAACTGGTTATATTTTTAATAGAGCAAAACTCATTCTTTACGGCGTACTAGGAAGTTTTATCGTTACTCTAGGAGGAAACCTTCACACGATATATCTATTTACGACCGGATATCCAAACGATAACCCAATTGCCTTCTGGAAAATCCTCTCTTGGTATAATCCTGACAAATATTGGTATCCAAACGCCACACGCTTCATACCTTTCACTATTCACGAGTTTCCTTCTTATTCATGGGTCGTGGCAGACCTGCATGGACATGTATTTGATATACCGTTTGTATTGTTAACATTAGCAATCTTGTTCATATTTTTCGTAAAAGTTAAGGAAAGTATTACGACTAAAATTGGCGAAATTCAAAATGCAAAATTAAAAGTTCAAAATTACAATATAAAATTAAAAATTCTTAATTCTCGATTCTTAATTCTTCCTTCTGTCTTCATCGGTTTTCTCACTGCTATCCATTACATGACAAATGCGTTCGACGGACCGATCTACTTACTGCTTACTATTATGTTACTCTTCTTGCTTTATAGAGTTTCTGTGCAGTTTTTCTTCTCAATTGGAGTCTTACTGGTTTCATTTATCGTTTTTTCTCTTCCTTTTTCCATTCACTTTTCCCCTTTCGTTTCTGGAATAGGAGTTAATTGTAGCCCTTCCTTTCTTATAAATATACAGAAATTGGGCCCATTTTTATTCGAAAAAGGGAATTGCCAGATTTCACCGTTTTGGATGCTTTTGCTCCTTTGGGGATTTTTTTGGCTAAACTTCATACTATTCCTTGTTAGCAAAAGATTCAAAAAACAATATGGTAATTCCTCTATAGAACAATTTATATTTGTTCTTTTTTTGCTCGGGACTTTTTTAATCGTAATTCCTGAATTTTTTTACATAAAGGATATCTATCCTGCACATTTTAGGGCAAATACGATGTTCAAGCTGGGCTACCAGGCATTTATTATAATGGGGATAGCTTCTGCTTTCGTATTCTTTCAAATCAAACAACTACCTCTACGCATGAATCGTTTGTTTTCTGCAGTTTTTGTCGTTTTTTTCTTTTTTGTAGCTATTTATCCGTTATTTTCTATACCTTCTTATTATGGACAGTTCACACGCCCTACTGTGCTAGATGGATCGCTCTGGTTGGTAAGCAATTTTCCTGAAGATAAAGAAATTATCGACTATATCAACTCCCACATAACTGGACAACCTGTTATTCTGGAAGCCCAAGGGGACTCGTATACTGATTTTGAGCGAATCTCCGCCTATACAGGAAATCCTACAATTGCAGGTTGGTGGGTACATGAATGGTTATGGAGGGGTTCCTCAAATATTGTAGGTGATAAAATTCCCGATATTAGCGCTATCTATGAATCAGCAGATCTTACCCTTACTAAAAAATTACTGAAAAAATATAATGTCTCTTATGTGGTTATATCTAAGATGGAGCAACAGAAATATCCAAATTTGAAAGAAGAAAAATTTAAAAAAATCGCAAAGGAAATATTTCGGTCATCAAATAGATTTGGGGCTCTATATCAAGTAATTAATTGAAGGAGTTGACAAAAAAATTTCTTTTTGCTATGTTAGTTGGTGATATCCTGATTCCGATCAAATCGGGATCGGAATAAAAAAGAGCATTACTATTCGTCGTCCCCAAATACGAGCGGTAGTGATGCTCTTTTTTTACGGTTAAATATCTAAAGTGTGTATAAAGTTACTGGAATTTTGATATTTTTCTTCGTCAACTGCTGAAATTGAAAATGTACAAATTTCTTCAAGTCTTTACCTGTATGCTCTTTTGCCCTCAGTTTTTGTTCTTTGGAAAGTTGTGATAATAGATTTCTCCACATAATTAAAATATAAATGAATCTTTTGGAATTGTCAAGACCTATAGAAATATAAAACTTCCTATAAGTCATACCTATAGTATATTAACAACAGCTCAGCCTGTTCTGGTAGTCCTCTTTAGTTAACTCAAAAAATGTGAATAAATTGTTCATACCTAAATCTAACAATCTTTGTATAATCTACTGATGGGAAAACTTTCGACACTAACATATAATGTGCTATTCAATAAAGCAGTTGCCTATCTTGAAGATATCGTAAAGTCCTACAAGCCGGACATACTTTGTTTACAAGAGGTAGAAACTGACGATCGAAATTTAAAAAAACTCCAACACGAAAGCTATAAACTGGCAGATTATTCTAATTCTTTTTTCAAATACGGGAAAATTTATGGCGTTGCTACGCTTTATAACGAGGAAAAGTTACAATTAGTTCAGAGTGATGCCCTTAATTTACCGAAAAGTGTGTATGAAATTTTATTGACTATATTAAGAATACTGACGGTAGGAAACAAGCCGAGAACAATACTTCGGACTGACTTTAGGTTCAGAGCTAACAATAAAGTAATTACTACGTATAATGTTCATTTATCTTCGCTTGCTACCAACAATGCGCGTGCAAAACAGCTTGAAAAGGTCCTCAAAGATGGTATGTCATCAAACAAAGTTGCAACAGTTATTACCGGTGATTTTAATTACGTTCCCTACCAAAGAAAGGCTTTGGAACTTTTGACAACTATGTATGGATTTGAAGAAGCAACAAAGAATATCCTTTTTACCTATTTTTGCCCAGACGGAAAAAAGGCTCAATATAATCTTATGCAGCGATTCTTAGCACGAATTGTGAAAAAATTCTATAACAACAGACTGAAGATGGATTATACTTTTTATAAAGGATTGAAATTAAAGAAAACGGAGAGGGTGGAGGTGGATTTCTCTGATCACTATCCGATTATTTCATACTTCAATTTGTAAGAGGCTCCTCTTTGAGTAGATTGTTAAAGGCTTTTTTTGCTCTTTTAATGATAAGATCAAAATGACTTTTAGGAGTTTTGCTGATAGCACGAGATTTTTCATACAGGTGTCCGCCTAATTCATAATCAAACAACTTCCTCTCTGTCTTACCCTTTATGAGGTAAAGCATCGTACTTATAAAGATTTTATAATATGATTTTAATTTACCTTCTCTACGGATGCGCCGTAGGGAATATATAACGGAGACTTCTTTCAGGTATTTTGCTCTCACACCCCATTGGTATGATCTTAGTGCAATTTCGTAGTCTTCACCAAAGTCCAGTTTTTGATCAAAACCGCCTATCGTTAAAAAATATTTTTTTTCGAATACCATACCACCACCCATCGCGAAAGGCCTTCCTAAATTTTGAGATAGCTCAAAAAAAGAGTTGATTACATCGAGTACGAACTGCGTCTCAGTATTAGGATCATCTGTTCTTAAAGTTGGAACAAAAAATAATCCTTTATATTTTTTAATATTCATCTCCAGCTTTTTAGTGAATGAGGAAGCTACTCTTGAATCGGCATCGAGAAAAATCAAATAATGTCCATTCCCCTTTTTTGCCCCTAAGTTCCTCTGGATTGAAACGTTGCTTCTTATGTGCTCCAAAAAGGTCAAAGGAAGGTTGTCTTTATATTCAAAGGCCCTCAGTTTGGTTTTATCTTCTGAATGTCCATCAGTGATGATAACTTCAAAATTCATTGCTGTCTGCTTTTGTAAATCAGATAAGAGATTGGGTAGAAATTTTTCTTCATTCAACGTAGGAATTACGATAGAAAAAAAAGGCTTCATCAAAAACTATTATACTATAATAGTCTTTATGAAGCGTATTCTATCAGTCGTTGAAACTTTGTCCTTATCCGTTTGGAATTCAACTTTTTACCGGCATCTTCTTTTTTTTGTCGCCTCTTTTTTCGTCATAGGTTCCATGGGCTACTACTTTGGCTCTTTCGATCAGGTGGTCCATATACCTTTTCTCAAGAAATTTGCCGATCCTTCGCTTTTTCCTAACGACTATTTTTTAGATTTAAGGCAATACCATTATTCTTTCTTTTGGTTTTTCTTTATCCCTCTTTATCGAGCTGGAATATTAGAGATCTCTATGTTTATCATCTATGGGATAGCTATTTATCTTACTTTCTGGGCCCTCTGGGGCTTAAGTAAAACATTATTTAATAACCCCGTTACTTCTTTCCTTACTGTCTTGACTTTCTCAATGCCTCATCTGTCATTTGCTGCTTTTCCTATATTTGAATTCAGTCTTTTAAATAGAACATTCGTCCTCCCCTTTCTGCTTATTGCGATAAATCTCTATCTTAAAAAGAAGTATATTTTTTCTTTTCTTATTCTCGGTTTAATGTATAACCTGCATGTTATATCTGTTAACTTTGTTTTATTTTTCTTCATTTTTGATTCAATAATACGAATAAAGAGGATAGGGGTAAGAAGATTACTTGTACATCTGATTTTTTTTATTATTGCCGCACTTCCCGTCCTTATCTGGAAGTTCAACAGCACTCCGGTTGGATTCGCTGCAGATTGGAATTGGTTTCTCACTATGAGTAACGGCATGCTTGAACATTTGTTCTACTTCAACTCTCAGTTTTATTTGTCGTTACTGACTTTGGGGGGAATTAGCTTGCTCATTCTATTTTTTATAGCTAAGCGGAACATATCCAATCAATTCAACTCAGTGATAACTAATTTTATCTATGCGGCTATTGTTGTCTTGTGTGCGGTATATATAACCTCAACGTTCTATCCGTCTGTGATCATCATTCAGTCTCAAATTATCAGGGTTGGACTCTATGTATTGCTCTTTTCCTATCTTTATTTCATAGAATATTCTGTTAAATTAGTGAAAAACAACAAAATCAGTTTATTTTATTTTTCAATACTGCTCATTGCACTTATCTTTTCATTATCTCCATTGATACTGCTTTCTATATGGCTTGTTCTAAAATTCATAAGAAGTAAATATGCCTACCTAATAAGCATTATTTTACTAGGTGGCTTTTTATCGTTTATTTTCTATTTAATACTTAAACTGGGTCTTTGGAAACCTGAAATTCATATTTTCCCGACACAAGGAGCACTATATGACGTAGAGCTTTGGGCAAAAAACAATACCCAAAAAGACGCCATCTTTATAACTCCTCCCCATGGATGGTGGCTTTATAGCCCAGAATGGAG
>MFZI01000076.1:28916-34444 GCA_001789355.1 Candidatus Roizmanbacteria bacterium RIFCSPHIGHO2_01_FULL_39_8 | reverse complement strand
TCGGTTTCAGGACATTGCTCCCGGAGCTATGGAGAAATTCAACGGCAACGTGTTTGAGAATTTCAAGATTACAAAACAAGCGTACTACTCGTTAACTACCAATGACTTTAAACGGTTGGCAAAAAAGTATAACGTATCTTACTTATTGGTAGAAAAACAATATACGTATGATTTGCCAGTTGTGTATAAGAATAACGACTACACCCTCTATAAGCTCAATCCTTCCTTTTGATCTTTCTTTTCCTCTCTAAGTAGAAAAAAATAAGGCAGACCAGACCAGCCATAACATATGAAAATATGAACCCTAAAAAACCTTGGGGAATGGAAAAAAACATCTGCAAATCTAATATTCTAAAGACATTCAAACTTTCAAAATCACCTGACTGAAAAGCTACTATGAATATAAGCACCAGATGAAAACACGATAAAAATAGTATCGTGTTCGCTATACTCCTGAGGAGATTACGAATAAGCTTATTATCCATGTTTTTTAGTATATTCGTTATACATGCCTTCGAGCTCCTTTAGCGTAGTGACTTCTTCGGGTCGTTTGTCATCTCTGAAACGCTCTAACCGCGGAAAGCGCAGGGCATACCCTGGAACATCAACTTGAAAAGCTTGTCCGTTTTTTGAGGACTTCATGATTCTACCGGCGGTATGTACAGGAGACCGGGTTATCTCGTCTGCTTTAATTTCAACAACGATCGCTGGTTTCATCCAAACATCCGTTTCCATCATCTTATCAACCTCATAAAGGGCTGGTTTTTTATCTGACCGGAACTTCCCGCTTCTTTTTTTTAATTCCCTCCACTCTTGATCAGACAATCCTGTTCCTATTTTAGCGATCGTTAAAAACTTGTCTTTTTTTTCGTCATACACTCCAACGAGAAATGCTCCTATCCCAAAATCAGCGCGCTTTCCCTTGCCGAAATCATATCCCATTACCAAACAATCGATGGTGTCCTCTATTTTAGACGAATAACTTCTCTTAAACTTGATCCAGTTCCAACCTCTTGCGCCCGGTTGATAAATCCCTTTAAGCCTTTTGGCAATAATACCTTCAAGTCCCTTTGATAAGGAATCATCGAATAAAAGTTCGAGTTTTTTATCTTCCTTGACGATATGTTCAGGCGACAATAACAATGTATCTTTAAAAATGTCGCCGGTTAATCTAATGCTTTTCTCCAAAATCCTTCTTCTTTTAAGATAATCTTCTCTCAGGAGATTTTTTCCATCAATATACAGGAGTTCAAACGCAAATAATTTCAGGGGAATTTCTTTGGCTTTTTCCTCTATTCCGTATTTTCTTTTCCGCTGCACAGTTTCCTGAAAAGGTAGAAACGTTCCCGAGTGGGGATCGAATCCTATCGCTTCTCCTTCGAAAATCATTTCATTTGCTCTTACTTCTTTTTTTACCCCTTCTATAACATCAGGATACATATATGACACATCCTCCAAATTTCGCGAATAAAGTCGTACCTCCGAATTTTTGATCTTTGATTTTTGATCTTTGATTTTTTTATAGTGTATTTGCAATCTAAATCCATCATATTTTGGCTCAACAGCACATTCCCCAATTTTTTCCAGGATTTCTTTTCCTGAAGATAAGCGCTCTGCCCGCATCATGATGATCGGAGTAAAAACTTTTGGCGTTATATGTTGTAATCCTTTTATTCCTTTTTCTTTTAGCGTTTTTCCGATAAATCCGAGGTCTGGCCTCACATGATAAGCTTTCTCAACCACCGGCCGAAGTGATTTATCTCCTTTCAGCATCCATGAAAATGCATCCAGAACGGTCATGTCTGAAAACCCCAGACGTAAAACCCCGATTGGTATTCGCACCACATAGCGACATGATAAGGGGTCCAGTTGACGAAGCAATTTTGTCAATATTTGGATTTTAAGATCTTGTGAACCTTCCCCTGATGAAGTTGCAAGGCGATGCAGTTCGTTAAAAACTTCTAAAATAGACAGATCCGCCGAATCGGCGGACCGTTTTTCTCTTTTAAAATGTTCCGCGGTTTTTCCCATGTCCCCTATTTTTTTAAAATAGTGTGAAAATGTCTTTCGGTCTATCCCAAAGGCTGAAATAATACTTCTTCCTACCATTCTTTCTGCGATTCCGAATTCAAGAGACTCAAAAAGAGGAGCGATTCTGCCTTGAAGAAGATAGATCGTTTTATCGATCTCAGAGGAATTTAATTTTTTATACAGATCTGCGAGCAAATTGGTGATAGTTAATCTTGAGGAAGTATTTTCAATTTTCTCAAAATAGAGAGCGAGTTCGCTGAATTTCATTATCTTTTAAAAAGAAACAGGTAAGCAATGGCCAATCCTACTAAAAATAAGATACCCAATGCAAATGTAAAAAAACCCTCTTCATGACGAGAAATCTTATAGATTCCCTCAGCGACCAAAGTTAAAGCGAACAAACTAGGGAGGAGAAATCCGAGATATACGAATTGGAGTATTCTTTCATCCATCTTTTTGTACGTCAGTCAGAATATAAAGACTAACGTTAATCCTGGATCACTATCTACTTTAATAGGTGATGAAGGATCTATTTAATTATAGTCTATATTATTTCATATCTTGCCGATTTTGTACTCCCTACTTTTCTAATTAATCCTTTACTTATTAGTTCCTGCAGATCTCTTAAAACAGTGTCTTCTGATATGTCAGGGAATACGTTTTGGAAGAGTTTATTTTGTAAATATCCTACGTCTTGCAGATATTCAATTATTTTGATCTGTCTATCGGTTAAATAGATTTGTCTTCCTCCAAATTTTTCTTTCAATTTCACATCTTTTGAGAGTTTAAGTATTTTATCTTTAACTTTCTCGAATTCGACAGACGCTCCAAAGGTAAAATATTCGAGCCAGGTAGTAAGATCCCCTGAAGATGCTTTTTGCAGATTTTGATAATAGGCAATTGCATCTTTATCATAGTATTCCTCAAGAGAAAAGAATCTTCTAATATCATATCCCCCCAGAAGAAGAATCAACGTTGCCACTACTCTAGCCACTCGACCGTTACCATCAATAAATGGATGTATCCGGACCAGCTGATGGTGAGCAATGCCCGCTTTAATCACCGGATGAATTTGATCCTTGTCTTCACGATTTAGCCAATATAAAAACTCTCTCATGAGAAAAGGTACTTCCAAAGGAGGGGGAGGTCTAAAAGTAACCTCGCCCGTTTCCGAGTTTCTCACGACGACTTGTTTTGTTCGATATTCTCCCTCTTCCTGATTTAGAATTTTATTAACAATGAGTCTATGTAGTTTTTTTATGACAAGTTCTGTTATTTTTTCTATTTTTTTGCTTGCTTCCTCATCAATAAACTCGATGACTCTCCTGTAATTTATTATTTCTTGAATGTCTCTAGGCCTTCCTATGACTTCTTTACCCAGAAGTATGTCTTTTGCGTCATCTTTAGCCAATTTATTGCCTTCGATATGTGTACCATGATAAGCAGATCGAATAATCGCATCTTCTTTAAACTGTTTTTCCCAAAGTGGTAACAAAGGAGAGTGTCTAATGACCTCCTCGGAAGCTTCTATTTTTGCAATATAATTGAGGATTTTGTTAGTTATCGTATACGTAGGTACAAACATGTACTCATTATACAATGCGGTTCATAACGAAGATAATCAAAGATTCTAAGGTATCCGCAACCTCTTTATCGTCGGTTAATATGGGTATGGATTTTTTTCCTTTATTAACATACATCGAGCCAAGATTCACGACATATTCATAGGCGCCAATTTTTTTGAAAAAATCTTGGGCGTGTATGACGTCTGCATGTTTTAGATTTTTATTACCTAGTATTGTCTTTAGGTAATTTCGTTGAGATGAATCTCCATTTTTAATCACGTAATACACTAAAAGCGTCATCTTTCCTTCCCGAAGATCTGATCCCACTGGTTTTCCCGTCTTTTCCTCACTGCCATATAATCCTAGGATATCGTCCTGTATTTGGAAAGCCCAACCCAAATCTAGCCCATATTCCTCTAAAGCAGCTAATTTTTTTTTGTCCGTCATTCCTGCCAAGGTAGCACCGATAAGGAGAGGTAAAAAGCCGGTGTACTCTGCTGTTTTATATCTGAATACGTTGAGAATATCTTTCTGGTCAATATCGCTTTCAAAAGTATTGACTAAATCCAACGTTTGACCATAAATTACGTTGCAGGCATATTTTGCATAGATTTTTCCAGCATTTATCAATTTGTCCTTGGAAAAATTGCTCTTTAGGAGCTTATCCCATGACAGATAAAAAGCCAAGTCTCCCCCACACGTAGCTAAAGACCTACCCGTTTCTTCTCCATATGTTTCGAAGTATTTGTGAAGCGTTGGCAAGCCTCTACGAAAATCACCCTGATCCATGATGTCGTCATGAACCAAAACACCCGCATGTAAAATCTCGATAAATAGGCTTGTGTCATATATGACGGGCATATCCTCGCCTCCAGCCAGTTTGTAACCTAACACAACCAATGCTCCACGGATTTTTTTCCCTCTCTCTGCGATTGCTGCGAATTTTTCCAAAAGGTGTACCGGTATATCGCCTACCTTTGCCGCTTCTCTGGTTTTTTCTTTAATATAGGATTTGAAAAGCGACTTAGTTATTTGAGAATATTCGTCTAAAAAATGTTTTACTCTAAGATTGTCCATGTTCATTTGCCGAATCTTCTTTTTCGCAATGAATAATTTTGAATAGCCTTTTCGAATTCTTTTTCGTCAAAGTCTGGAAAATATACATCAGAGAAATAAAGCTCGCTATACTCGCTTTGCCAAGGCATAAAGCCAGAAAGTCTTTTCTCCCCTCCAGTTCTTATAATTAAATCCGGATCTGGTATTTCCTCAGTATCCAAAAAAAGATTAAAATTCTTCGTATTTAATTTGGAAATTGGATATTGGGAATTGGAAATTTTATGCAGGGCTCTTATGATCTCGTCTCTTCCACCATAATTCACGGCGAAAATCAACGTTCCTCCGTCGTTTTGAGCAGTCTCATGGAGTCCTTTTGCGATAAGTTTTTGGATATCATCTGGAAATGTACTGACATCTCCCATTATTCTTACCCTAATCTTGTTTTTCATAATTTCACTCCTCTTTAATCTATACAGTATTCTCATCAGGGTAAATAGTCCACCAAGTTCTAGTTTGCTCCTTTTGGCATAATTTTCTGTCGACATCGCCCAAAAGGTGAAATACTTGATTCCAAACTCGTGAGCCTTTTTAATCAGTTTAGGGAGTGTTTTTTGAGCTGCTATCCGATGACCTTCCAAAGAAGGCAGACCTTTGGTTTTTGCCCATCGTCTATTTCCATCAGGAATTACTGCTACATGGATTGGGATATCTGATTGCTTCATGGCTTTATCCTATCTATTATAGTCTCCTTGACAACTATTTTCATTTCCTCTACAGTTAGAATCATGCTTACCATAACTCCTTTTATTGTCGACCCAACCACTTTTCCACCAGCTCAAGTAGCAACCATAGCGAATTTACTCAACGTCATCATTC
>MFZI01000076.1:24306-28909 GCA_001789355.1 Candidatus Roizmanbacteria bacterium RIFCSPHIGHO2_01_FULL_39_8 | reverse complement strand
TAACATAGGAGCAGCTCTTCTGCTTCTCCTCATGCTTTTATACGGAGCTTTCACGTGGATTACTGCAGGAGGCAATCCCGAAAATTTGAAACGAGCCCAAAAAATCATTACCTTTGCAGTCTTTGGTCTTTTTATCGTACTCCTAAGCTATCTCGGGGTAAAATTAATTACTATTATTTTTAACATCAATGTACCTATATAAGAATCTGTTATTTTTTCTGCAAAAAAGAAGTTTCTTAAGAAAAATTTCAATTGTTTTAACGATTGTTTTTTTACTGTTGACATTTTTTACTCTTTCAAAAGAAGCAATTGCGTGCACCTGTGTTTCTAACGTCTGTGATAGTGCGTGCGGTTCAAACGCCGGCAGCGCGTGCAGTTCTGATCCTGAATGTATATTTGGAAAAATAACTCCTCCCAAGGGCTCTCCCACCGACCCGAGTATTTTTCTTGGACGCGCAATCAATCTTTTTATCTTAGTTATGGCCTTGTTTATGTTAATGTATATGCTCTGGGGCGCATTCGACTGGATTACTTCATCAGGAGAAAAAGAGAAGATGGATAAGGCGAGAGACAAAATCACCCAAGCGGTTCTTGGTATGTTTATTGCTATCGCTGTACTTGCTATATTCAATGTCCTAGTAGGGCCGATTTTTGGCCTTACCGAAAAAGGGGGAATAATCTTCAAACTACCACATCTTGGCCCGTAATTAAAACAGGTGATTCTTTGTCAACCGTGTTCCCAAAGAGGGTCTATTTATAATAAAGTCCTGGATATTGTATTGGCGCAGTTTCTGAATCAGTAGATCCTGGTTCTTCTTTTCGCATATGATGCATACATGTGGACCTGAATCAATGGTAAAATACACGGGAAAATATTTTCTTCTTATTTCTTGTACTAGCCTCACTACTTTAATCGTTAAGGGTTGCCAATAAATAATAGGCGGGGTTGAAGTCATTACCATCGAATGTAATTCCAGAGCTTCAGCCTCTACGAGAGAACCGAGTTTTTCGAAATCTTTTTCTTTCATATATTGTTTCATTTTTCTTATTTTTTCTCCTATATGTGATAGGCGAACTGGATAAAATGAGTTTGATTTTACAAGCTGCATCCCTTCCGAAGTCAACACCGACTTCTCTTCGCTTCCTGCCAAGACAACTACGATTGAAAGATCCCAAAAGGAAGGTGGGTAAAGAGAAACCGCATAAGAAGTTTCGTTTGTGTCTCCATCAAGCCACTCGACAAAACCATCCGGTATCGATCTACAGGCAGATCCTGATCCTTGGCGAGCCAAAATTGAGAGTTCTTTTTTATGAAGACTTAGACCTGCTGCTTTGGTACCAGCTACCGAGAGAGCTGCAAATCCTGACGCTGAGGAGGCAAGACCTCCGGCTGTGGGAAAATTATTCCGGGAGACTACTTTCGCTTTTGTAGAAATTCTTGCGCTCGCTCTTATTCTATTAAGATGTTGTATCGCTCTATCTGTTTTTTTTCCATCTTTCTTTCCATTAATGGTTATGTCATCTACTTTTAAGTTCTTATTAAACTCGACTGTCGTAGTTGTTGTAAGATTGCTTAAATTTACCGAGATACTTCCGTTTGCGGGAAGCCTCAACTCTTCATCTTTCTTTCCCCAATATTTAATAAAGGCAATATTTGAGGGGGCAATAGCAGTTGTTTTCATATGATTTGCATTCGTCGTAAACTTTCAACGGCAAATGGAGTTAATAAGGGTAGTATTTGTTTTATTCGCTTGGGAGTAAAGAATTCGATTTGATCTGTCTCTGTTCTATCCAAAGTAAAGGGACCATTATATTGATCTATATATATCGATTCCATCTCAGTCTCGGTCTTCATATTCATAAGGAATTTTTTGACGAACTGTATTTTTTTCTTCACTCCTATCTCCTCAAATAATTCCCTTTCTGCCGCCTCTTCATAACTTTCTCCTTTTCCCACGTGACCCGACGCTGACAGTGTATAGAGTCCCGGATTAGTATCTTTGGTCATACTTCTCTTCTGTAACAAAATCTCACCCTTATCGTTAAATAAGACTACTCCTGTAGCACGATGAATTAATTCTTTATTATGATGACATTCGTAGCGTGTTTTATAGCCTAGTATTTTGTCGTTTTTATCAACGACTACAAACAATTCATCTTGATTATCTTTTGGCATAGTTTCTTAATTTTCGACCCTTACCCCATCTGCATTATTATTAACTTCGATGATTTCTCCCCCTACATGCGCAATAGCTTTTTTTACCGCCGACGTTTTTTTAGGTGAAACTAGGGCGATCATGCAGTCCCCTCCGCCTGCTCCCGAAAGCTTTGCTCCATAAGCTCCAGCTTTTATTGCGGCCTCAACCATCGCATCCAGCTTGGGGATACTTACTCCTAGCTGCTGCAATAAATAATGATTTTGAGTCATTTCCCTCCCTAGTGATGTTAAATCTTTTTGTTCTATTGCTATTTTTGCTTTTTCTACCAGATCTTTTATCTGCTTGAAAATTGAGTCCATTTTATTTAGTTTTGATTTGAAAGCCTCGGCCACTTTACGTACATAAAATGGTGTGTCTGCCTTAACGCCCGAATAGCCAACTACGAGAGGAAGTTCTTCATTGTGTAATGGTTCGATGACTTTTCCGCCTTTAATAAAATATAAAGTTTTTCCGTAGTTTGCCGCTGCCAAATCAAAACCAGAGCCTACACCTTGGATTTTAAGATTAACTTCATAACTCAAATCAAAAATCTCTCTCTCAGAAATGTCACTATCAAAAAGCAAGCTTAACGCTTTGAACGTCGCCACTGTCACAGCAGATGAAGAGCCCAAGCCGACATTATGAGAAAAGTCACCTCTCGTAGTTATTTTTACTGATGCTTTGATTTTGAATTTTTCCTTGAACGTTGCTATAGACTCCAAAACAAATCTACTTTCTTTTACTTGTGGAGCGATTATTTTATTTTCACTATCATTGATGATCTCTGCCTCGACATATAGTCTTTTATCAACCGCGGTGACAATACACGGATATCCATACACTACTGCATGATCCCCCAAGAGCAATAACTTTCCCGGTGCCGATACTTTTATTTTCATAGCTGCTTCAATAAATACTGCCACAACAATCTGCATTTGACCTACGAGGTCAAACTTAGAGCTTGGCAATAGCTAAATCTCCTTTTTCACTCCTTCAAAAGATTGCTTGAATTTTAAATAAGGAATTTTCTTTTGTGAACAATATTTTTCTAAGTCTTTTGGTTTTTGAGTATAAAAGAAAATATATCCTGATCCTGTTTTAACCCCTCCTGCACCAGTCATCTTTCCAATACCAAAAGGCTCTAATTTTTTTAACAACTCTTTTGTTTTATCAGAAACAACCCCCAACATCTCTAATAAAATCTCATTATCGATTATTGATTTAACAAAGAATTGCTCGTCTTCTTTAATCATTGAAACGACCATTCTTTTGGTTACTTTTTCGATATCCTGCAACACTGTCTCTACAAATTGTGGTTTATTATTATATAGGCCTCCTACTACGGTATGAATCAAGTAACCGGAAGTTTCATTTGATTTACCTGAATCAATAAGATAAAGATTGTCTTCAATCTTCTTGGGGATTTTGAAATTCAGAGAAGAAATATTTTTAAGAAATTCGAATTCCTTTCGATAATAGATGAGTCCTCCAAAACATGAAGTTGTCGGATCTACACCTGATGCATTGATATGAAAATATTTTTCACTTTGATAACCAACGTTATTTATTGCTTCTTTGTTGAATTCTCTTCCAGTATAAAAATCGAGCAAAGCTGCCGATGCAGCTATAGAAAGAGCTGCTGATGAACCTAAACCTCTTCTTAGGGGAATATCGGAATCGATTGAATAAGAAAAATGCTTATCGGTAACAACGATTTTCTGTTTTTGTAGATAATCTCGTACCCTTTGAGCAATGGTTGAGATTGTCTTATCTTCGGTTCTTTTTTTACTCGCTTCTATAGTAAATTTGAGTCTTAAATCAATAGCTGAAACAAAAGCCGGTTTACCATATACGACAGCGTGCTCTCCCGATAATATTACTTTTGCCGGAGCGCTATAAGATATTTTTTTCTTTTCTATTGTTACCTGATCCATATGCTAAAAAATAGGTTTTACTTTTAATCCATACACAAGAACATCTTCGTTTGTTCCCTCTCTTACTTTACGAAGAATAACTATTACCCTTTGCCCGATCTTTAGATCTTCTTTTCTATAATCTACAAGTTGGGTTGTTATTCTTTTTCCTGACTCTAGTTTAACAACAGCAACTGGGTAAGGTGCATATGTTTTAAATTCTGATCCTGCAACATAGATTATAGTCCACGTCAATATCTTTCCTTTTTTTCCAAGGTTTTGTTTTATTTCTTTCTGTCTCCTCCAAATTTTTACAGGCGATATCATATCTATTTTTAACTATTTGTAACTATTTCACACTCCCAGAATTGTTATCACCGCTGTTCCTCCACTTCCTCCTACATTGTGAGCTAGGCCAAACTTTGTATTCTTAACCTGTCTATTTTTTGCTTGCTCTGTTAATTGCAAGAAAATCTCTCCAATCTGTTTTAT
>MFZI01000076.1:15072-24286 GCA_001789355.1 Candidatus Roizmanbacteria bacterium RIFCSPHIGHO2_01_FULL_39_8 | reverse complement strand
GCAGCTTTAAGCCCGCCCGATGTATTTACGACGAGCTCTCCATTATTTCCATACATTGTCTCTAGTTCATTAATTCTGTTTCCTGCTTCCCCCTTTTTCCAAAAACCAATATCTTCCATCGCCAAAAGCTCGGCAATTGTAAAACAGTCATGTAGCTCTGCAATGTCTATATCGCTTCTTTTTAGTCGGGCTCTAGAAAAGGCTTTATCAGATGCAAGCTTCGTAGCCAAAATTTCATCAAGCCTCTTTCTTTTATTTAAGGAGATCGTGTCTGTTGATACTTCGGAAGATAAAACGGCAACTGATTTTTTAATCTTTTTAATCGTCGAGGGGTTTGAACTCAAAACTAATGCAGATGCTCCATCTGAGATTGGAGATGAATCAAGTACTTTAATAGGATAAGCAATATATGGACTTTGTAGAATTTGTTCGATGCTGATCTTTCTCTTAAACTGGGCTTTATCATTCAGACTTCCATGAAAGTGATTTTTATAAGAAACATATGCCATAGCTTCCTCTTTATTGTGGTATTTAGAAAGATAATAATTCGCAATTAAGGCATATAGCCCCGGAAAAGTCAATCCTGCTTCTTGCTCTTCACCAGAGGCGGCCGAAGATAAGGCAGATGTTGTTTCTTCAGGTGAATGGTCTGTCATCTTCTCCGCGCCAACAACAAGGATAGTTTTTCCAGAGTTTGCCTCTATATAGTTTTTTCCTAAATGAAAAGCAACTCCTCCCGATGCACAAGCTGCCTCAACTCTAAAAACAGGAATATTCACTCCTACTATTTCGGCAATTTTTGAGGGAGTATGCAAATTATTCTCCAACACTCCCGCCAACATATTGGCAAAAAAAATCGCATCGATTTGTCCAACCTCCAATCGAGTATTTCTTAATACACCTGTTATTGATTCTTCTATCAAATCAGAAAGCGATTTCTCCCAAAGCTCGCCAAATTGTGTTGTGTAATAACCAATAATTGAAACCATTATAGATTTCTCATGAACTTTAAATAATTTTGGTAGTCGATATAGGTTTTATTTTCTATCTTTTTTCTGAACTCCTGTCTTTTATCTTTAATATTCTGAGTTACCTTAAAAATAAAAGCATCCGAACCTGCGCCGGATCCATAAGAAGCAAAAAAAATTAAGTCGTTAGGCTTCGCTACCTCTAAAACGCTTACTAAACCCATCAGGGCCGACGCCGTATAAGAATTTCCTAAGGATCTGACGACAAGGGACGGCTCTATTTGTTTCTTAGTGAATCCAAGCGTAGTTGATATTTCACGTGGAAATCTACCATTGGGCATGTGAAAAATTCCATAAGCGAAATCTGAAGGTTTCAAATGCTGTTTTTTTAAAAGATCTGAAGCTGAATTCTGTATATGATAAAAATAAGATGGTTTTCCGGTAAACCTGCCACCGTGGGAGGGATAACGAATTCCTTCTCTTCGCCAAAAATCAGGCGTATCTGAAGAAAATGAAGACATCGCCACAATTTCTAACATAATATTTTTGTTCCCCAATAATAAACTGACTGATCCTGAAGAAGCTGTATACTCCAAAGGGTCGTGCGGTTTAGCATTTGCCTTATCAGAGGCAATTACTAACGCATTGGAGGTGAATTGGGAACTTACAAGTGAGGCGGCGGTAATAATTGCTCCTGTTGCTGCTTTACATGCAAATTGTGTGTCTGAGGCAAGATAATGATGATCTATACCTAAAAATTCAGCTAAGATTGTTGAGGCGGGATTTACTACATAGGGCGGGGTTTCTGATCCAAAAAAGATTGCCCTTATGTCATCCTTTTTTAATTTCACTGACGAAAGGGCCATAGAGACTGACTCAAATGCCATAGTGAGTGAATCTTCATCAATCGCGGCAACAGCCTTCTCCTCTATTCCCAATGAACTAAGAACATGTATTGGCTCTTTTCCCCACACTCCTGCAATTTCTTCTACTTTTATTCTATATTGAGGAACGTAGAATCCGTATGAAACTATACCTACCATACAAGTACAAAACTAATTAGTAATTTGTTATTAGTATTACTCTCTACCTTCCTAACTTTTTATGTACTTTTGCAAGAGTTCCTTGCGCAAGTGAAGCCAAAAGCGAGATCTCTCCAGCCAGGACCGTCCCTGTCAAAACTTCTGCGAATTCCTCTGAATTTTTCGCTCCAATAATTGATAAGGCTTCTTGTTTTGTTTTCAACTTTGTTCCGCCACCAATTGTCCCGACCATCAGTGAAGGCATATAGACCGAGATGTATAAATTGCCTTTTTTTATAATTTTGGCGCGGGTTACTCCAAGGCTTCCCTCGACCACATGAGCTAGATCTTGTCCTGTCGCTGCAAAGAGTGCTGCAACGACATTGGCAAAATGCGCGTTGAATCCCAGAGAACCACTCATTGCAGACCCAATCATACACTTAGCCAGCCAAACTTCATAGATTTTCTCGGCTGTCGTTTTTAAAATCCCCTGGACCGTTTTTTCAGGAATGATGCCTTCAGCCCAAGTTTTAAAACCGCGATTATTAAGAAAGTTCAGCCAAGCTGGCTTTTTATCGGTATCAAAATTTCCGGCCACCGACATACACTCTATCCCGGTTTCTTTCTCAATCAAGTCAACGATCGCCTGTGTAGCAATCGTCGCCATATTCATCCCCATCGCATTCTCTGTATCAAAATAAAATCTAACAAACACGTAATCCGCTACTGATTTAATATCATATTTTTTAAATTTTAAGTGGGACGAAGTACTTTCGGCTGCTTGAGAGATCTGTCTTTTGTTTTTATTCAACCATTCGTAAAACTCTTGGTTTTTTTGGAGTGAACCGGTATAAAAAACCGGCCCTCTCGTTACCCCTATTTTATGCGTATTTACTTTTACTCCTCCAGAAAGAGTGAGTGCTTTACATCCGCGATTAACCGAGGCAACCAATGCGCCTTCCGTCGTTGCAAGTGGTACATAATAATCCTTCATCCGCAGTTCTAAATTTTGGATTCTGAGCGGTCCGACAACACCTAAAGGGAGAGTCGTTTCACCAATAAAATTTTCACAATGGATGTCTTTTTCATTATCTACATGAGCTCGATTTATGGCCTCAAGTCTGATTTGTAACTCCTTTTCTAAGAAGAGTCTTCTTTCTGTAGGATTTTTAAATTGTGAAATCTTCATAGTAGAATTAGTCTTTCTAATAAGAAAAATCATTTTACTTAAATGAATGGTATACGAAAGAGTTTTAAGTAATACAAAAATAAGGAGTAGGGAATAAACCATATGAGATAAAGAACGAGTATGAAAATAATCCGATAAAAGCTTTGCTTTGTTGAAAATCTGAGGGCAAGGTACACGAGAATAATCTTCCATGCCGCAATAGCCAAAGAAAAAGTGATAAAGAAGATGCTGAAGGCTCTCCCCATAAGGGAAAAAGTCCGAGGAGGGGGAACGAGTATGTATAAAAGTGAGGTTGATGAAAACCAGATAAGAGAAGGTAAAAGGGCATAACTAAAAGTAAATAATAGGCTCGTAAGTCTCATTTTTTTTCTGTTTAAGCCGAAAAATAGGTAAAAGAAGAATATTGTAAAAAAAAAGTGAGTGAGAAAAACAAAAAAGATCAGGGTCGCTGGATATGGTTTATCCCGCAAAAAATAGGCAAATTTAAAAAAAATAAAGACTAAAAAAAGGATTATACCTATTTGGTAATAATCACTCTCTAAACTGATTTTTCTCATCGTCTTATAGGGGTAGAAGATGAGAAGAAAAAAGCGTCTCACCACTATTAAAGCTGAAACAAAGATGTTTAGAATGTCAGAACCCATATTGAAGTAGAGTAACGAACCTTACCACTATTTCTCTAAAATTCAAAAAGAAAATCAAAGCTACAAAAAGGGCTAAAGGTAGAATAATAAGGAACGGCATCCGCTTCAATAAGGAGGTCATGGAATGATAGAAATTTGTCAAAGTCTGGCTTCCTAAATTATTCGGCTCCAGGAAAAAAACTTCATCTATTTTTTTGAAAAACTTTAGCTCGGTTTTTTTCATACTTATGGTAAATTATTGTAAACTTTTATGAACGATTTTCTCGCTCGGAAAAGGAGACTCTCGGTTGCTTTAAACCCAAGAGATAATTTTCGGGCGATCTCAAGAACTTTTTCACCTTCTATGTACTTAAGTCTCAAAATCAATCGATAATCATTTGGTAGTCTATCTAATACCTTTTTTATTTTCTCTTCCAATTCTTTTCTTTCTATTTCGTCATCCATAAGAATTGTCTTGAGACCTTCAACTACATATTGAGGAAGAGCAGAAAAAAGGACTTTTTTTATTTTTTTCTTTCGTATGAAGTCAATTGTTTTATTTTTGGCAATTGAGTAAATAAATGTCTTGAGAGACGATTGGAAGTTAAAATCTCTCAACGCTTCTATAAAGTCCAGAAAGACATCGTTGGTTATCTCTTCTGCCAGATAATAATCGTTGACTTGTCTCTTCACGAAATTGAATATTGGCTTATGATAAAGTTTATAAATCAAAAGAAACGCCTTCTGTTCTCTTGCTATGATGTTCTTTACTAATAGTTTTTCACCCTGAGATATCTTCATAATCGACTAATTCTAACATGATTCTAAATTTGTCTCAATTAAGTCCTATACGGTAAATTTTATCTTTTATTAAAAGATATGCGGTGTTATTAAAAATTACAAAGTCTGATGCTTTGGCTAGAATACTCGATTTGATTTGTCGTTCATACGTTCCATTTTTATTCAGAATATAGAGCGATGAGTCGGTCTTGTCCCAGACATATACCTTATCCAAAGCATCCGACGTAAAGATTTTGTCTATATGCATGTTTTGTTCGGGCCAGGAAGTAGTAAAATCCTCAAGAATTCCTCCAGTAAACTTAAGTACGGCAGTGTCTAACCCTATATAGATAGAAGAATCGATGGCAAAGGAGTTGGGATTCGTAATCGAACTTTTATCTCCTGTAAAATATGATAATTTGTTTGAATATCCATTCTCTGCTACTGCATATTTATAAATATCATCTGTAGTTTTATCAAGAAGATATATATTACCGTTATAGATCCAAAAATCTATTATACTTCCCCAATTTGGGTCTTTGGATATAATCTTTTTTGCCTTCCCGTCTTGTGAAATCTGGAAAATTCCCTCCGCTTTTAGAAAAAAAGTGCTGTCTTTATCTACCGCTACCAATTTTGCACCGGACATCTCTTGGGAACTTCGTTTACCAAGTGATTTTTTAGCCAGCGATAAAAGGTAAGTTACCTTATTTTTGCTATCAAGAATAGATAAGATATCGTTATCAAGATAAAGCTTTTCTCCATTTACATTTTTACTCGCAATGGTGAGATCGAAAAATTCCTCATATCCTTTGTCTTCTTTTTTGACTATCTTATTCTCTTGTACCTGTATCATTTTTTCTATTTCGCCTATTTCACTCCTTTCATCTCCCACTTCTTTCTTTAGTTTTTCTAGATCTTGTTTTGTTTCTTTCAAGAGATCGATTGACCCAGGTAGATCTAAAAAGGCTGTTTTTTCTGCTTCGGATAATTTTTTTGTGACAATTTCTTTTGTATCGTTTATTTTCTTACCAATGAGAGATTCATTTCTGCGTTGATATCCGAATACTACACTCCACAAAAAAATAATAAAAATTATGATTACGGCAGCGAGCGTAATTATCCTTCTTCTTCCGATGATTTGTGGATCTAGATTATAATGTTTAGAAACCTTTTTAAATGCAAGCACCAGTTTTTGAATTGGAGACTCTGTTTTCAGATCAACATCGTTTTGAACAATTTCTTTGCTGTTTTCATTACTTGTGTATCGCAGGAAAAAAGCTGTAATACTATTAATTGTTCTTTCCTTTAAAAGCGCGCTGAGAGAGTCAACGATTTCTTGAGGATTTCTGTGATTAAAAAGCGCCCTCAACTCCATGTCAGAGCCCAGCACCTCTATAAATTGTTCCGTTAAAAGAATAAAAAAATCTCCCCCTTTTATTACACCCGAAGCACTTGTGTCTCCCTCAATTAATTTTGCAAAATCACCACCTCTTTTAAGATAAATCTTTCCCTTACCTACTGTTTTTAAATATAGAATGTTTCCCTTCAAAAAAGCCGCGGATAGGGAAAACGAGGAAGGAAAATTGTACCGGGTTACATAATAAGAGATACATTGGTCAAAAGATTTAAGATCAATAATACTGCTTGAATTATCGTCCGTTTCTATTTCCTCGATTATCTTTTTTCCTTCGTCCGTCTTAACCCCTTCCATAAACTCAACGATAAGAAATAGGTCTTCTTTTCTCACCCCACCAGAAAAACCTGTCCCTTTCTCTGCTCCTTTATACAACGCACTTTCTAACTGAACCATATATTAAATCAGCGTGAATGAAAAAAGCAGTAATAGTATTGCGACGAATAACTGAATTATGGAAATCAGTAGAATGAAACTGCTACTATCACTCTCTATCGTTTTAATCATTATTTGGGTTTGCTTCAAAATAACAACGGAATATATTACATACATCAATGAGAAAACAACCGCAAACGCTTTGAAGAAGAAATTCAAGATGTTAAGATCGGTGAATGAATCCAGTAAATTGGCTATATTCATGTTAGACGACTAAATCATTAATAATCTTCGTTACCTCAGCAGGTTTTGGGACATTATGAAACTCTATATTTGCCTCTGTACCTGCTGTCTGAACAAATACGTTACCATAATTGAATATCGCCGAAAAGAAACCACCGCTTTTAGCAGTCACATCCTCTACCTTGGGCAAAATTGTTTCAGTGACTTCTTTATAAATAACCGCGTGAAAA
The DNA here is from genome assembly GCA_001789355.1 of Candidatus Roizmanbacteria bacterium RIFCSPHIGHO2_01_FULL_39_8. GTDB lineage: Bacteria > Patescibacteriota > Microgenomatia > UBA1406 > GWC2-37-13 > O2-01-FULL-39-8. The sequence continues at coordinate 17,439 of MFZI01000076.1, read as the reverse complement.
TCGACATCTATTATTCGTTCATTGGTGATTATTCCTACATTAAAGTACCAACTTATAAAATTGAACCAAATATAAGAAAGAATCATTGAAAAGAGAAAAATATTCGCAAAAATGATCTGCAATCCATTTAAAAAACTAGGGATGAAAAAATTCAAAAAAACGATGACGATGAAGAAAACAAAACTATTAAAAATCCACGGTAATTGGGTGACTGGATGGGCTCTGAGAACAAGTATTATCTGCTCATTCGGCCTCTGTGTTTCAAATTTATAGGCAGGTTTTATATAAAATGCGTGCAGCGCACTATGGGAGGGTTTAAGTTTATCCATCAAATCTATTATACATCACGGAAAATTATGCTATAATAATTTCGCTCTGGTTACTGGAGCGACTTGGTACCACCCTTTCTCATCCCGAACAAGGAAGTGAAACGAGTCAGCGCCAATGATACTTGTCAGCCTAGCTGACTGGGAAAGTAGGTCGTAGCCAGGGCTTTTGTTAAAAGCTGTTAACGAAAGAATTGAGTTTACAGCTTCTTACATCCTCTTAAAATCGCTCTTTGTCACGACGAACAAATAGTGAAGATTTAAGTGACAAAGTAAGATTAGGAGGATTATGGTAGTTCTAATCTATCTAGATCCACTTCTTTATTCTTAAACAAAATATTCTTAGGTACAGCAAACAGAGTGTTATCTTTGATTTCCTCTTTTTTACATGAATTAAGAATGCCTGCCATATCTATATTTGACATCTCTCCTGCCGGAAGTAAACTACTAAATTGTTCAAATAAACTTTCGGGGCTGATAATATTAAGAGAAAAAAGGCTTTCGGCAAGGGAAATATAAGAAGAAACTCCACAAACTTTTTCACCATTAAAGCCTGTTTTTCCCCACATATACACACAGTCTCCGTTCAATAAAACATGCTGGTCTGTCTCTTTGCGATTAACGGTGATATAAACTTTTCTCTCTTTTATAAAAGCACTCGCTGAACTGTCTGGAGAAACCAATTGACATTGAAAGGGGCCTTGTAGGTTTAACTTGGCAGAAGGTGAGCTTGTTTTGATCTCCAAAGGCATAGTAGGAGACAGCGATATTTTTGGCCCTTGTTTTATTTCGGAAGGTGCAAAAGAGAATTTCGTTAATAATGCTATTAAAATAACAACCACTGGAACGATAAAAAGAATCCTTGAAACAATATGAAAAAAATCGTCTAGCAGGTGGTTGTTTTTATCCATAAAAAATTATAATATTCTTTTTTTGTTTATTTTTTTTCACCACTCTCGAGCATATCGAGTCCTTTTATTTGAGGAAATTCCGACCCGGCTACTCCGCTTATTTTTCCCACCGTTCTAGCTGTATTTCTTAATAATCGGTTAATCTGTTCCTCTCTTGTTTCCCATGCACTTTGATAAGTTCTTTTCTCCCGATCTAACTGTTTTTTCATATCTATATAGACTTCTATCGCTGCCTCAATCTGCTGACGGAATTCATGTCCCATCACATACTCATACAGTTCATCAGCTTTACTTACTCTGTTGTTAGAAATAAATCTTTCTCTTGCTACTTCTATCAACCTATGTCTCAATATTTCCGCCAATATCAAAACAAAGGGATAAGTACAGATGTACACACCATTTTTGAAGTAAATTCCATTTTTGCATTCCTTTGGCATTATCTCCGTGACTAAAATTGGAACATTTGCTTTTTCCGCCCGAAGATCATCTTTTAGTTTGATAATGAATTCATCCTTCCAGGATTTAGTTCTTTTAGATTCCCAAAGAATCACTCCACACGAATTACCTTTTAGAGTTTTCACAGTTTGACGTATATCAGCACCTCTTTCACCTTTTTTAATTGGTTCAATAATATCCGTCGGAAATGTCTTGCGTAATGCATCTTCTAAGTCTAATTCTAAAACTTCGCCCTGGGTTTGCTGAGATCCTTGGTTTGCTTTTAAACGGGCTTCCTCCAGGGATTTTTTAAGGTCATTAATAACCTTATTTTTTTCCAAGTCTTTAAATCGATTTTCTTCTAATGCTTTTCTATAAGTGTCTTCTATTATTTTTTTCCTTTGTTCATCAATGGCTCTTTGTGCCTTTAATTCTATCTCTTTTTCCTTCTCTTCTAATCTAATTGTCTTCTTTCTTAATTCTAATTCTGCATCTCTTGCTTCATCCAATTTTTTATTTTGCTCTTCAATATGTTCTTTTAAGAAGTTCATTTCTTTATTAGATTCATTTTTTGCTTTCATCTCAGCCTGAATTATGGCTTTTTTCCATATTATTTTCTCCTGTTCTTCTTTTTCCCTGTCTTTCAATTCTAGTTGGTGCTTCAATTCTGTATTTTCCTGAACATATTTCTTGCT
>MFZI01000076.1:13676-15052 GCA_001789355.1 Candidatus Roizmanbacteria bacterium RIFCSPHIGHO2_01_FULL_39_8 | reverse complement strand
TGAAATTGTAGCAGAGAAAGTGACTACTTTGTTAATGAATGGAAGACAAAATTAACCGCCCAAAGGACCGCGCTGAATGCCATTGCCCAGAAGAAACTCTGTACCTTGAATCCGGGAATGAACGTGCTCACCAAAAGCACAAGAAGTCCATTAATCACGAAGATAAACAAGCCTAACGTAACTACGGTTAAAGGCAAGGTAAAAAGAAGTAAAATTGGTTTTATAAAAGTATTTACAATTCCGAGTCCGATGGAGACGATAATAGCAGTAAAAAAACTGTCAATGATAATTCCGGGAAGAAGATATCCTGCGACAAAGACTGCAAATCCATTTAGCAAAAGATTTAACACCAACTTCATATTTTGATTATATATTAATAACCCGTGTTACGCACTCTATTCTTCGAGTGAGTCTGATGTTACGTCGGACGAATCGAGAAGTTGCCGACTATACTCGAACAATAAAACTCTGTGTAAGATGAGTTAAAAAACAGATTCTTTTTTTACTCCTCTTTTTAGTACATGGAATGCCAAAAAGAAACAGGCTAAAGCAAATACCGCTGAAGCTAGAAAAGGTGAAGGTAAGTAAAAAATTGCCAATATTCCTCCTAAAATTGGCCCAAATATCTGCCCGATACTCATATAAGAAGCATTCAACCCCATGATGGATCCTTGTGATTTTTCATCTACTTCTTGGGAAAGAATAGTCTGTGTAAGCGGATTTGCAAGAGCATTGGAAAGACCTAAAAATATCGAAACAAAAGCAAATAAGAGAGCATTTCTAACAACAAACATCAGAATAAAAGCTATCGACATGAGAAAAAAAGTTCCAACAAAGGTTGGTTTTAATCCAAACTTCTTTGTAAACCTACTTAAAAGTAATATCTGCGTGATGAGCCCAACAATACCAAATAGAGTGAATTGGAGAGAAATCTGATTAGCCGAAAGGTGAAGGATTTTGACCGAGAAAGGTTGATATGCAAAGATAAATAATGAAAATGCGAGCGAAGACAACAAAGTTATAAGGAACGTCATTCCCACATTCTCATCGATAAACGCATGCAGTAGTTTTGAAAAATTGAAAAATGGACTTTTTTTAACCTCTCCTAAATGTTTATTCGTTTCGGGGAGAAGAAATGCCGTTACTAAAACTGCTCCTATAGAGACAAGCCCTGCGATTATAAAGGGGAGCGAGGGATTTATTGATACGGTCAAAGCTGAAATAGCAGGACCAAAGACAAATCCGAAACCAAAAGCTCCCCAAAGAATTCCAAATCCTTTGGTTCTCTCCTCCGGTTTCGTAGTGTCGGATATGACCGCAGACGCGACTGGAATGTTTCCAGCTGTTATCCCGTCCAGAGCTCTTGCAATAAATAG
>MFZI01000076.1:0-13658 GCA_001789355.1 Candidatus Roizmanbacteria bacterium RIFCSPHIGHO2_01_FULL_39_8 | reverse complement strand
AAAAGGAGGTAGCCGTACCTATCAAAGATATAAGCAGTAACGGCTTTCTCCCATATTTATCAGAAAGGCGTCCGATAATTGGTGTGGCTAAAAATTGAAATATTGAAAAAACCGAAAAAAGAAGACCGTTCTCGAAATCATTCAGTCCAAATTTCAAAGAATAGGAGTACAAAATAGGAATTATAATTCCGTATCCTAAGGCATTTACAAGAGCTATCAAAGCAATAATCAGGAGGTTTCTGTTTTTATGCATACATTAGGAAAGATTCAGTATATATGATTTTATTCTATTTTACGGCAAGCAATATACGTGCTCTGCTGTAGTCGTAAGGACTAACAAATACTGCAGTCATTTGATCAAAATAGGTTTTAAAAATATACGCATTGATATGGTAGGCTTCTAGGATTTCCTTCGCAAGTTCAGCTTCTATATGATCGGAGAATTTTCTGACTAGTTTTAACTGTCTTTTAACTTCTTTTCTAATTTTCTTTATCATATTATTTAGAATTTCTAATACTTATTAGTATGCGTCCTGATATAAAAAGTTTCAGGTTATCTCCCTGTTATAATAGTTAACACACTATTTAAAACTATGGCACGCAGGATTACTAAACAATCAGATATTCGAAACTCAAGAGTAATCAATCCTAGAGAAGGTCTGCAAATGTATATCGAATTAAGAAATGAAGTAACGAAATCCAAAATTCTTAAGAGATCTTATATCTATTATTTCTTCATCACTTGCCTTGAATTTTTAGGCTTCGGATTCTTCCTCTATCAGCTTGTCATTCAGAGAAACCCATGGTTGACCTTTTTCACATCCCTTGGAATAGCTTTTTTTTCAGTTCGCATCGGCGGACTTATACATGATGCCGGCCACAGAGCCATCTTTAGGTCAACTAAATTAAACGATTTGTTCGGATACTTCTGCTCTTTTATCATAGCTTTTCCCTACTCAGTATGGAGAGTGAAACACAATGCCCACCACGCCCATGTAAATGAGGAGGACGAAGATCCTGATCTCGAGATACCTTTTTCATTTACCGAAAGATCGTACAAGAGAAATAATTTTTTCGTGAAGGTAGTGAGGAAATATCAGGTGTGGCTTTATTATCTGCTTGGACCTCTCGTTTCTTTCACGATCCGCCTAAAATCTTTTTGGTTCTATAGAAAAAATTTCACCCCTCGACTCTCTGTAGAAATATTGTTGCTCGTTTTTGGTCTAGCCGTATGGTATATCGTCCCCTTTTTTATTTTTCCTTTTTGGAAAGCTTTACTCTTTTTCGTCGTGATTAACTTTGTGGGAGGTTTTTATATGTTAAACATCTTCGCTCCCAACCATAAAGGGATGCCACAATTGAAAAAAGGACTAAAACTGTCTTTCGTTGAACACCAAATCATAACTTCACGCAACATCTATGGACATTGGCTTACCGATTATATGTATCTCGGACTCAACTATCAGATTGAACACCATCTTTTTCCCAACTGCCCGCGCAACAAACTTCACCTATTGACTCCTTTGATTAAAAAATTCTGCCAAAAGTATCGTTTAGCTTACACAAGTATGAGCTTTCTCGACTCCAATCGTTTCATCCTGTCGGAATTGAATGCAGTCTCTCAAACTAAGAAATAGGAATAAATTTAAATACCATCTTGATAACGGTCGGCATCGGGATGGTAATAGGTTTAAGAACCAAATTCCAGAAAAAGAGGTTGATGATCAGAAACAATATCGGGAAGAACTTTGAATTGATGAGTTTTTATGTCAGGGGAAACGAGAATATAATCGGCGAATTTCTCATGTGACTGGTAATATGAATTTCTCGTCGTTGGAATGTTAAAATCCTTGACCAAATTTTTCATTCCTTTCTCTATTATCTTGAAGGATTCCGTATCAGGTAATAAATTAAAATCTCCACAAATGACTTTTTTCCCACGAAAATTATGTAAGAAAGAATATATCTTATTTGATTGTTCTATTCTTTCAGGAGAGTCAAATTTCGTAGGAGGATACCATAGACCATGAAGATTATTTATTAGGAAATCGGAATTATTTTGATTGAAAATCACATATTGCAATTTTTTGGCTGCGGTTCTATTGTTATTACTAATTAGATCGAGCTTATCCCTGTAGACAAAAAAATCCCCTGAATCCTTGATCTGAATATTTTTTTTGTAGAAAGTTGCCTGTCCGAATTGGAGACGAGGATGTTTTGATCCTGTCATGTCATACCCTATTGTCGTAGGAGTAAAAAATCCGTGATGATGTTCTAAAATAGTGCCGATGATTGCAAAAAGATTCGATTTCATATCTCCTCCTATTACTTTTTTTTCAGCAGAATCATAAATTTCTTGCAGGCAAAAAAAATCCACTTCTTTTTTATATTTTTGGAAAAAAACGGTGAGCGGCTCAAGTAGTTTTCCTCCCCATGTATTCAGACTTATGAGCTTCATATCTCTTTAAAATTTGTCCAATCTTTTAGATAATGGATAATCTTGCCGTTTTCTAAAACCCACTCATTCTCAATTTTTTTACTGCAGGGAGATTTAATCCAGTGACGAACTCCAGGAGTTGAATTGTTGAGATTAAAAATAAAAGACATTCCTTGATAGTTGAGATTTGTTTTACTGACTTCTGGTTTTGTAGAAAATCTTTCTTGAAGAATATCGTGGTTAATTTCCTTTTTCCATCCCTTTTGCCAAAGGAGAATTGGACCAACTGAAAACCAATGATTCACTATTCCTATTCGGATCAAATCTGGTTCACCTTGTAATAAATAAGACTCACCGACTAATTTGCTATCCAAGTTACTAATTAAATTCTCAAAACCCCTGAACTTTTTCCCATATTGAATAAGAATTATTATGAAATCAGAAACAGAACTGACATAAAGATTATTATTAAAACTTATGCCTAAGATATATATTTCATCGCCATTTTTAAAGAATAGTTCTATATCCAGATTTTTAAATGGGTTTTTTTCTAGATAGAGTTGGAATTTTTCTTCTTCGAAATCAGGATCGATCAAATTTATTGTAAAAGCTTTTTCCCACAATCCATCTTTTGCCACTTGGGCCAAATAAGGTTTATCTTTTATGTATTTTGCAATTGATTTAATCATGTTTGAAAGGGATTAAAATTCTGCTTCAACAAATTTTGACAAGGCAAAAAAATAGGTTGAGGGAATTTATTCCAAGCGAACCATTTCCACTCTAAGCATTTCTTAGGTTCCATAATAGTTTCTTTCCCAGAATTATAATCTGCTACCATAAAAATAGTAATATAATGTTTGTTTTCATGTTTAAATAGATCGTTCGTGATCGCGGCGAACTTTATTTCTTTTACTTTTAGATTTGTTTCTTCCAAAGCTTCTCTCTTTGCACAATCTTCAAGCTTTTCATTAAATTCAAGATGGCCTCCGGGAAACTGCCAAGTCCCTTCTCCATGACTCCCGATTCTTTTTCCTAAAAGTACATTATTCTTTCTTATTATTACAGCAACACCGACTCCTGGAAGTTTTTTATTTTGCATTGATTTTTATCTTGTTTAATTTTCCATGTAATACAATAGGGCTGCATTGCAATTATCTCTGAAGCATAGTTCATATCAGGAACAGCATATAAACAAAAGAGTGGTTTTTGCAAAATGTGAGCGAATGCCATCTCGATCAGAGTATTTCCACCTATATATCCTTTTATTCCTTTTTTTTCTGGATTTACAATCAAAGCTACATCATATCTTTTCATCTTTTCGTAATATCCACGAATCAAATCATACTTGATTTTTATATCTGCTCGCTCTTCCGTCGACGCATTTGTTTTAGATTTTATTTCGATCCTTTTTACTCCTTCTGGTATCTCAACTTCGTGACCTTTTTTTTCTAACTCTTTTTTCACTCGCAAAATTTCATCTACTGCACTGATTGAACCGCAGATAATTACCTTCATATTATTTTAGGCTTTTATCTATCCAATTTATAAATTCTTTACTTTCTTCCATCGTGATAAACCAAATCATCGGCACTTCTTCTACGGAGATTTTTTTCACGTCCTCTATAATTTTTTCTTTATAGTTTTCTTGTGTGAACGTTGATATATTGTAATAATTCATGTCAACTATTTTCCCTTTCCACCAAAATCGTGACGGTCCACTTAACAAAAGGCCTCCTGCAACGAGTTTCTTCCTCAGAAGAGAATCAAGAATTTTATCTGCCTGCTTCCTATCTTCAGCGCTTATAAAAACTTGAAAATATTTCATCTTCTTATTTTTTATTACCTTAGTCATTAAGCAAATTATATCAGGATCTTTCCGATATCTTACTTATTTCTTTTCGTCATATTAATAATCAAATTTATACTTTTGAAGGAGAGCAAAAATAAAATGTCATAGGGAAAATTTCTCGAAATGGAGGGAGGATTTTGGAACACCCAAAGAGTGGAGATCTTTTTTTATTGAATCTATCATAGTTGAAGGCCCGCAAATATATATTTCTCTTTCTTTCAAATCTGCCACCATCATTTCAATCTTGCTTCTTTCAATTCTTCCCCCGATGAATTGTGGGTCTTTCTCTTGACTAAGAAAATAATAGACCGGAAAGTGATATTTCCTGCTTAAATCGTCCATTTCTTTCTTAAAGACGATTTCTTTTTTAGTTTTGTTGCTATATAAAAGCACAATATCTTTTCCTTTTTTTGCCGTCTCTTCTATCAAGGAACGAATTGGTGTTATCCCGATTCCACCTGCGATAAACAATATTTTATTTCTCTTAGCAACCTCTTTTGTAAACGTTCCATATGGCCCATCTATAAGGATTGGCGTATTTGGAGCTATTTGCGGAATGAGATTGGTAAAATCACCCACGTTCTTAGGAGTGATTCGAATTGTTTTTCCATCAGGTTGTTTTGATAAAGAAAAAGGGTGCGCTTGCCACCAAAAATGCTTTGCCAAAAACCGGAATATCATAAATTGTCCAGCCTTAACTTTGAATTGTTTCATTTTTCTTCCGGATATGTAAATCGAGTTCACTTCATCGTTCTCCTTGACAATTTTTTCTACAATAAATCCGTGTTTATAAAATAAATAGAAAGGCCTTAAGAATCTGAAGATGATAACCTGGCCAAAAACAAAGATATAAAGCAAATACCAATAATAGACAAACCATCGATTTGTCAAAAAATCTTCCCCATTCTTCAATTGATGCCCCCAAGCCAAAATAATGGCCACATACGTTAAAAGGTGGATAAAATACCACGTTTCGTACTTCAATTTTTTCCGGACAATGTATATCGATAGAAAAACGACAGTGATAAAAATCATTGCAGCAAGAAAAGCCATAAATACATCTTCGTAGGCGGTGAGAAATGTCAAAAATTGCGCAACGACGTTTTGTTTTGAACTTATCGCATAACCAAACGTGAGAAAAATCGGGTGGAGCAAAATAAATAAGATGCTGAATTCTCCATTGAGGTGATGGATTCGAGACAGCTTATCTAATCCAAATATTTTCTCGATCCAGAGAACTCTACCTATAAGTAAAAATTGCAAAAGGACAAAATAGACAGCGAGCAATCCAAAAAGTCTTCCAAAAGCAATGAGTATCGTTCCCGTTCCTTGGTAAAGAAGTATTACCGAATGACTCGACCAAAAATAAAGAATAACACTCAAGCTAATGAGGAATAAAAAATAGATGAAAACTTTCTTCATGCGCTTCACTCTTCAACAATGAGTGTCCCTACCATACCATTTGCTCTATGTTGACCAACTGAACAATAGAACTCAAATGTTCCTGCTTTATCTGGGGTAAATTCAAACGTTGTCGATTCTCCTCCCTTTATTGTATCTGACTTTACGTTGAGTTCGTCAACCACAAAATCATGCATCAGGTCAACTGCTTTAAAGTTTATGGTCACTTTTTGACCTTTCTTTACTTTTAGCTCATTTGGTTTGTAATAAAATGATCCCCCTTCTACATCAAATGTAACTGCATTTTCCGTCATCGCTTCGCCTGCAGTGGGAGATACTTCGGTTGTCATAGCTTGGGTTGGTGCTGTTTGCGTCATTTCTGGCTGTTGCGAAGGAGTTAGAACTCTCATCGCGAGAAATCCAATGAGTGCCACGACAACTATGATAACGAGAATCATGACGGGACTCATTTTATTATCAGTTTTTTCTTCCATCTTTGTTCCCTCTTGCATATTTTATCACCACCTTTTTCTAGAAACTGTTTACGAATTAATAATGTGATTCTTATAACCAGAAATAACATAATACCATATTTCTTACTTTGTCAGTTGGGGTGTTGGCCGATCTATCATCTGTCTGAATTGTGGATTGAGTTGTATATTTTGCGCGGTGACACTGCCATCGGAATTTTCAGTTCCGAATACTGCTACCTGTTGACCTGTCTTTAAGTTTTCTTTACTGGTTTTTTCCGCCTTATTGATTTCTGTTTTTTCCGATAAAATAACAATTCGAGTACTTCCGTCCTGCATCTTCACCGTCAGAGAATTTGCGTCACTACTTATGATTTCGCCAGCGACCGGCCTCATTCCTCGATTGAAGCCGCCCTGGCCATTTCCTATTCTCCCTGATCCTTGCCCAAATGTTAACTGTCGTTGACCAATTGATTTACTTTCCTGATATTTCATCCCGGCAAAAAAGGCTCCCGCTCCAACGATAACAACAATTAAGATTATTATGATTAAATTGTTTTTACTTTTCACACTATTCACCTCTTTTGAGTAATTTAAAAATTATAAATTAATAATTAAAAATTTTATTCATACCTCAATGCCTCAATTGGCGACAAATTAGATGCCTGTCTCGCCGGATACCACCCAAACAAAACTCCGATCCCAGCTGAAACTCCAAAAGCTAAAACGATTGAATAGAGAGAAATGACAAACGGCAGATTGATAAGTTTGGTGATAATAAAAGACAAAAGAATTCCAAACATTAATCCCAAAATTCCTCCTACTCCAGTCAGGATAATCGCCTCTGCCAAAAATTGGGCTATGACTGTTTTTTTCTTTGCCCCCAACGCTTTCCGGAGTCCTATTTCGCGGGTTCGCTCAATTACCGTAACCAACATGATATTCATGATTCCAATCCCTCCGACCAAAAGTGAGATAGCTGCAATGCCGGCAAGAAGAGTAGTAAAAATTCCGGTAACCTGCGTAGCCGCACCTATAATATCTTGTTGCGAAAGGATGCTAAAATCCGCCTGCGTTGGATCGGACAATTTATGGCGAGACAATAAATAGTATCCCACCTGATTCTGCACATCTGTCATATTATCTTTACTAGTTGTTTCTATTGCTATTGAGGAAATATAATCGACTCCAAATACGATTTTTTGTGCGGTCGTCAGAGGAATAAAAATCATATTGTCTTGATTTTGGAACCCCGACCCTCCTTTTTCCTCTGTTATCCCTACCACTGTAAACGCTTCTTTATTGATCCGTACGGTCTGCCCAACAGGAGTTGCCCCTTCCCCAAAGAGATCGGTGACAACTTGTGGCCCCAAAACCGCGATCTTTCGTGCCGCGACCACATCTTGATCTGTGATGGAGTTTCCCGTTTGTATATTTAATGAATGCACGGGAAAATAGGAATTAGTTACGCCTTGGACTTGGACATTCGTGTTATTTCCTCCTGCGGTAAGCTGTGAGCGCTGGGCGATTTCCGGAGAAACATTTTTGATCCCAACAATATTTGAATTTACTTGTAATGCTTTTGCGTCTTCGTATGTGAGACTTGTTGTCTGTGCCCCACCTGCGCCGCGAATTCCACCCGAACTTTGAGCTCCCGGCATCACCGTAAGCAGATTAGATCCTAAAGATTGGATCTGGGTCTCAACAGATTTTTGACCTGACTGACCCAAAGAAACAAGGGTAATGACTGCGCTTATTCCAATAATGATTCCCAGAGTCGCAAGACCCGTCCGCATCTTATTGAGAAAAAGGGCATCTTTTGCTTCCGCTAATAATTCAGAATAATCCATTCAAATAATCCTCCCATCTTTCATTGTGATGATTCTTTTTGCATGACGGGCAATGTCATGTTCATGGGTAATCATAATAATCGTGTGTCCTTTTTTATGCAGATTCTGAAAAATTGCCATGATCTCTGCTGCCTGTGTTGAGGCAATATTTCCTGTTGGTTCGTCGGCCAAGATGATTGCAGGGTCCATGACAAGTGCACGTGCAATCGCAACTCTTTGCATCTGTCCTCCTGACAGCTGGTTCGAGGTATGTTCCAGTCTGTCCCCGAGTCCGACCATCTCTAAAAATTTCTTGGCTTTTTCGAAGCGCTCTTCCTTTGGGACACCTCCATAGACCATGGGGAGCATGACGTTTTTTATTGCGGTCGTCCGGGGTAGCAGATTAAATGCTTGAAACACAAATCCTATTTTTTTATTTCTAATTTCTGCCAATTCGTCGTCAGTCAGTTTTTCGACATCTTGTCCATCGAGCGTATATTTTCCCTTGGTTGGGATATCGAGACCTCCCAAGATATGCATCAAGGTCGATTTGCCCGATCCGGAAGGCCCCATAATTGAGACGAACTCTCCTTTTTTAATCGAAAAGGATATGTCGTTGATAGCGACAGTTTCTACAGAATCATTTTTATAGATTTTTGATAAATGGGTCACCTGAATCATAGGTAGAGTCGAAACACTATCTGGTACGCATATTAAATCCTCCTCTGCCTCCTCCAAAAGGACTAAAAGGCGAACTCGAACTATTCGTCGATCCGTTTCCTGAAGAAATAGTGTTTACTACGATTTCATCTCCCTGCGAAATCCCTGATGTAATTTCAGTTTGGGTATCCGAAGACTCTCCGATTTCAACCACAACAGATGTGATCTGTCCATCCTTTTTTACCCTGACGGTCGACTGTCCGTTTTGAGTTTGTACCGCGCTCGATGGAATGAGAATAACATTGTCTCTTGTCAAAACAATAATATTGGCTGTTGCAGACATATTGGGATGGATATCCGAGGAAGCAGTATCAAAAGCAATGACCACCGGATACGTCGTGACTCCCGAACTCACGGATCCTGCAGCATCAATACTGTATACTTTTCCGGTAAATGTCTTTTCCGAAAGAGCGTCAATTTTTATTGTTGCTCTATCGCCGATTTTAATTTTTGGAATATCAATCTCCGATAAATTTACCGTTAAGTCAAGCGGTGCGTCTGTGGTGACGCTCGCGATTTTTGTTCCACTTGACTGTGTAGTGGTAGTTGAAGTTGAGCTAGTCGATTGAGAGGAAGTGATCACTGACCCTACGTGAATCGACAATGCAGATATTTTTCCCGTAATTGGCGCGTAGACGATCGAAGAAGCTTTCTGATAAGAAAGCCGTGTCGAATTAACTGCAGTCTGGGCTTGATTAACAACGTTCTGTTGATTTTTATATATCGCCTCTGCCGCAAGCCAGTCGTCTTTCGCGATGTGGAATTCCGGAAGCGATCTATTGATTTCGTTTGGAGTTCCGTCGGCATTTTGGTACATAGAGTTTTGCGCAATGTTCATAAACGTATCCCAATCGGTAAACATAGAGGATTGAAGTGAGTAGAGATTTGCTTTTGCAGAATTGAGGATATTTTGAGCAGACTGGTAGCTCGCCAAAGCTTGTGTCGAATTTTGTTGGCCGGATAAATCAAGATCTATTTCGGCTATCTTATCTCCAACTTTTACTAAATCTCCGTCTTTTACATACAGCTCTGAAACTACTCCGGTTGCTTGAGTCGTCACCGAACTGTTATTTGTCGAAGAAACTTGGCCTGAGGCCGAGATAGAAACGACAAGCGTTCCTCTTTCTGCCTGTGTCGTCTCATATTGAACTTGTTGGTTTTTGCTCCCAAGAAGCTTTGTCGAAACAAGCCAACCGATTCCAAATAAAATGATCACTATAAAAACCTTTACCAATAGCGATCTTTGCAAAAACCAGTTTTTAAAAGAAATAATTTTTCGGAAAATTGATTTCATCATATAGATAACTCGTCGTTCCCAAACCAATACAAAATAACAAGTGAATCTGAAAACTTACTGAATATATTTAAATCCCAACCAACAACTCAACAAGTTACAAATAAATCTCAAAATTCAAATCCCAAAAAAATAAATGTTTGGATATTGAATCATTTGAGATTTGAAATTTGTTTGGAATACTTGTTAGTTGTGAATTGGAATTTATTTTAGTGGTAATTTCACTATAAACGTTGATCCTTTTTTTTCTTTGCTTTCGACCGAAATCGATCCCTTGTGGAGGTGAACAATCTCATTCGCTATGGCCAAGCCCAGTCCATAGCCTTTAGTTGAACTTGCCCGCGATTTGTCCACCCGGTAAAATCGTTCGAAGATATGAGGAAGTTCTTTTTCGCTGATGCCGATTCCCTCATCTTTTATTTTTATCACTGCATGCGAATCTTCTTTTTCAGATGAAACAGTAATGATTTTATTATTCGGGCTATATTTTACAGCGTTGTCTAACAAGATGACAAAAAGTTCAATTAGTCTATCTTTATTTCCCGAGACGACCGCCTCTTTTATAGAAGTTTTTATCTCGACTTTCTTGGCTTTTGCCAGATAATTAATCTTGCTCATCGCTGTTTGTAAAACATCTTTGATCGAAATACTCGAAAAATGATTGAGACTTCCCTGCAAAGTTACAAGAGTCAAAAGATTTTCGGATAACGATTTTAGCTTATCGACGTCGGCAAGATTTTCTTTGAGTGTATCTTTCGCTTGCTTTAGATTCAACTTCTCATCCCTTAAGTTCACTTCGATGGCTGTTTTGAGAGCGGTTAAAGGAGTCCGCAACTCATGTGAAGCATCGGCGATAAATTGATTTTGTTGATCTACCATTTCTTTGATGGGACGAAGCGTTCTCCCTGATAAAAAGTATCCGGCTAAAGATGCGATCCCTAGAATGATGAGATTCACATAAAGTAAATTCACCTTTATAGCACTTTCTATTGTCTCTGTGTCGACGCGAGGCGGAGGAAGATGTGCCCGTTCCAGACGAAGCTTTATTCTGAATTCGTTTCTCATGAGTTCTCTGTGGAGAAATGAAAAGATGATCAAACTAAAAAGAATGCTCACACACATTGTGATCAAAATGTACCAGATGGTTAATTTAATTCTCGCCGATTGAAACATGTTTTATTATTCAGTAAAAAATTTAACTCAAGTTTTAATAAACGAATCAAAAGTAATTTTTTTCACTTCCGAGGGGACCAAGCTCAGCTTGGGGAGACTCTCGTGTGATA
Source organism: Candidatus Roizmanbacteria bacterium RIFCSPHIGHO2_01_FULL_39_8 (assembly GCA_001789355.1). Taxonomy (GTDB): domain Bacteria; phylum Patescibacteriota; class Microgenomatia; order UBA1406; family GWC2-37-13; genus O2-01-FULL-39-8. The sequence goes on along the minus strand of MFZI01000076.1, from coordinate 2,375 downwards.
AAAAATTGCGTTGATGAGTTTAATAATTATCCATCACTACTTAATTTATAACCGAATCCTCTCACTGTATGAATGAGCGGTTGCCTTTTGGGAAACGGTTGATCGATTTTTTTTCTTAAGTTTTTAATGAAAGCTTCAAGGGTATTAGGGAGAATATCGGAATCATAATTCCATACATGACTGATAATCTTATCTTTAGACAAAATCTTATTTGCATTCCTTGCCAAATATTCTAATAAGGCGAACTCCTTTTGTGAAAGTTTGATTGTTTTTCCCTCTCGTCTCACCTCATAAGTTCGAGTATTTACCCTCAAACCTCCAACTTCTAACGTATCTTCTACCGTTTTTACAGGTCTACGTTTTAAGGCGCGAATTCTAGCCAGAAGTTCCTCAAAAGCAAAAGGTTTCACCAGATAGTCGTCGGCTCCAGAATCAAGACCTTCGACTTTGTCTCTCGTTTGATCTTTTGCCGTCAAGATAAGAATTGGAGTATGAATTTTTTCTTTGCGAAGTTTTTGCGAAATTTTGATCCCGTCCATCCCCGGAAGCATCCGGTCTAGAATGATGAGATCATAATCCTCGGTTGAAGCCAGGTCATATCCTGATTCTCCGTCATATGCGACATCAACCGCATACGTCTCTTGTTCCAGACCTTTATTTATTGAATTGGCAATCCGATGTTCATCCTCAACAACCAAAATTCTCATGAGGCTATTATAATCCCTGTAGTCTGAAAAATACCTGAAAGTCTTATATGAAGTCTTTTTGAATTTCCTCGGGTTCTTCTCCAGCCTGTAAACGCTGGACAATAGAAACTAACGTGTTTGCAAGCTCGAGAGATGAACACACGCTTTCGAGTCCAGCTTTAATCGCCTTCTCGTGTGAATCAAAGGAAGAAGTAAGAACAATTATTCTTCTGTCTGGATACTTCTTCTTCAGATCTTTTGCACTTTGTACCGATTCATCAGTTAATCTCTCATATACAAGAATTGGTGACTTACCATCATCCGGATTACTTTCGTCATGAACTATAAATAAACCATTAGCTGACTCCTTTAATCCTTTCCAATAATCTAATACTCCTGTCTCGAATACGATAGTCTGATTATTCACTTTGTTTGCAAGAGCCTTGACAAGTATCTTTCCTGCATCAGGAAAAATATCAATCGTTCCCGCTGCAACTTCAAGATCGGATACATCTTGTAAGCCCCTTCCTGTTCCTCGCTTTCTTTTTCTATTCGGGTGACCAAGATGTATATTTACTGTGCGATCAACGCCAATCCCTGTTTGCAAGAAAAGTTCTTTTATTTTCTCTACAGCAATAGCCTGTTCTTCTACTGTTAAATCTGCTGTTTGCTCTTGAACTAAAGGCAATTCTTCATCTCGAGTTTCTCCTAATCCAATAGTTACGAGGAGTTTTTTTCCTTTTGTAGTTTTAAGAAGCCAATCTTTATTTACTTTCAAGTTCTCCCATCGGTTGGTAGCTCCACCTTGAGCATATTCACCATCAGGAATAATTAAGAAAAAACCTCTTCGTTCTTTTCCGGTTACAACTCTTCTTACTGTTTTTACTTCTTCAACGACAGGAATAACATGATCTCCAAGAGAGTTATAGAGAAGATCGCCCACGTATGAATCGCTTCCAAAAAGCGTGAACAATTGTGTTGAAAATCTTTCAATGGGAGCACTACCTTCTTTGAGACTTTGAACATATTCTCTTGCCCTATTCCAAAGATATAGAGAACCACCAATGAGTGAAGTTGAAAAAATAGCTGGTACGATACTTGCTCGGATAGCCAACATATAGTTTCCTAAGAGATCTTCTGTAGCGCTAGCTCCTTGAACATCCGCCCATATCGCACTAAGTGGAGTACTAGCCAAAGTGTAGGGGATTGCCTCTAGAGGGTCTAGTCCTTTTGATATTCCCTCGATCCATCCAGGCACCAACATACCAATCGCTGTTATTGCCGCTGCCGATGGTAAAAGAATGTGAGGTTCACGTAATCTTTGGACCAAAGTTTCTCTTAGTCCGAGCTGCCGACCTCTTATTTTAAGAGCCGAAGAATACCGATCTCTCAAATCACCTATAGTATTTTCTGGACGTTGTATATTAGCGTCTGACATAGTGGGTTAAAGATGCAGTTCTTCAAAAAGAAATCTCAATTCATCTTCAATTTTAGGTGCATACTTTTTTCCAAAAGCAAGTAAATCTACATCTGTACCAAGATTGAGAAGACGGGTGAATTCTTCTTTGTTGACATCGTTAACGTGGGCGATAACAACAGACCGTAAACCTAAAAGGAATGTTTTATCTTTTTCAGTTAAAGTCTCTTTCTCTTTGATTTCGTTTAAGACCCTTTTGGACTTCTGAAAGT
>MFZI01000075.1:6829-7359 GCA_001789355.1 Candidatus Roizmanbacteria bacterium RIFCSPHIGHO2_01_FULL_39_8 | reverse complement strand
TCCCATCAGTTTTAGAAGAAATGTATAGGACGAAAGATGTTGTAGAGAAAAAACTACTGTTTGATGTATTAGGATTTTGTTGATTTTTCTTCTTTTTCTGACTCTTTTTCTTTTTTTGGCTCCTTTTCTTTTTTAACGAGTTCTCTTTTGATCTTCTGTAGTTTTCTTCGGGAATCTTCGTGGCGCCAGCGCTCCCACGCGACATCCACTATTTTGTTGACTAAAGTAGAGTATCCCATACCAGCCTGAAGCGCTGCAACAGCAAATTCTGCAGTCCGTTCCAGATAGGGATTGGCATTCACCTCTACCACATACGGAATGCCGTCTTGGGCAAGCCGGATATCAACACGCGCATAATCAACAACCTGGAGTGCGTTAGCTGCCTTGATACCGATCATCGTAATTTTATTTCGTATTTCTTGGGGGAGATCGGTGGCGACGCCAAAATTAATGAGATTATATACTTCACTATCTTCGTCGAATTTTGCTTTCTCGGTATAGATGTGTTTGTAGTTTTGTGGAAGTTTGGA
>MFZI01000075.1:2904-6821 GCA_001789355.1 Candidatus Roizmanbacteria bacterium RIFCSPHIGHO2_01_FULL_39_8 | reverse complement strand
GTTCTACCAAAGGGAGTGATTCTCGCGGATCATTACCAAGAACGCTCACATAAAATTCCCTGCCCTCGATGTATTCTTCAACCAGAGCGGTATCGCGGAGTTCCTTATGAATAAAGTTAATTTTTTTCATCAGGCTTTCGTAATCATTGACAAGAGATGATTCGTCGATTCCTGCTGACGCATCTTTTTTGAGGGGTTTAACAAAAAGAGGAAATCTCATCTTTCCGGCAAACTCCAGCTGGCCCAGCGCAAATGTAGCATATTGAGGACAGGGGACATCATAAAAAGCGAGAAGCTGTTTTGTGATGGCTTTATCTTGTCTTAATGCCATCCCTGCTGGTCTCGTTCCGGTAAACTTGATCCGCAACATATCGAGAAGCGCAGTAATATACATCTCACCATAATAGTTATCATCAAACGTTTCGCATAAATTAAAAACGAGATCGGGTTTTTGTTCGTCTAATTTATCGAGAAGTTCGCGCACGTCATTATGGATTCCAAGGAGCGATACCTTATGTCCGTTTTCACCCAATGCATTTGAGACTTCGTCTACTACCTCATCGTGAGTTTCCTTGTGGTCTTCCCGATCTTCGCTGAAGAGCACACTGATTTTCAATTTGTCAACCATACTTGAAGTATAGCAGTACAAAGTTGAATGCTGCTATATATTATATATTACTTGATTTTTTGCTTTTTGTTGGAGTTTTCTCTATACCACTCTTTCAGAGTTATTCGTATGCTTTCAATCGGCCAGTCCGGCTTAACAGAAGCTTTAAGCGGTGACCGACCGCCAAATTTCTCAACCATACGACGGACATATTCTAATTTTTTTGCAGCAGGAGTATTTTTGTATTTTTTCTTCCAGTTTGATTTAGGAGTGAGCCAGACGGCAAAGGTTTCGGCAAAATCTTCATCCGGGTGTTTTTGGGCATAGTAATCGGGAAGATGTTTAACGAAGGCTTTGTCGTAGGGTTTGCGTCTATAGTGTTCAGTGTAAGGTCGATCAAACGAACCAAATACTGTTTGCCACTCCTTAGTCTTGTATAATTTATACCCATAATTAAAAGCATGCCCTGCCTCGTGTCTCAAATACATCATGATTTCTTTGTTCGTCTCTGCAGGGACTCCGGTGAATTTTTTTTCATATCTGCTTAACTTCGCGTCAGCCAGATAAAAAGGAATGGCGATGAGCGGGATCTGGTGTGGGCACCCCCACTCGTCCGAAAGATAACAGGCAGGCTTGAACATGATCTCATGTTTGTCGAGCTCTCTATAGAGTCGAGTAATATGGGTTTCTACAGGCGAATCCTCTATGGAAAGAGATAGCTTGTTGAGTGGAGTAGCGAGGAATTGTTTTAGCTTGTTACTGAGCTTCATGATCAGTATTATAGTCCAAAGGGTTATTGCACACAATCAGTTTTTGCTATATTAATATGGTACTTAATATATCATAATATATCAAATAATGATCTCAAAGAATGGCCATTTACCTTGTATACTAAAAAATAATGAAGAAGATCTGGACTTTGATTATAGCGGTCGCCCTGCCGGAACTGGTAGGAATCGTAAGCACTCCTTTTATCATAGCAGCGATCCCTAACTGGTATAAAGCCTTGAATAAACCTTTTTTTTCTCCTCCCAACTGGATTTTTGCGCCGGTATGGACGTTGCTTTATCTGATGATGGGAGTTGCCTCGTATCTCGTCTGGCAGCAAGGAATCAAAAAGCAAAAGGTAAGACGTGCGCTTACATTCTATACGATCCAGTTGTTCCTTAATTTCGTCTGGTCATGGCTTTTTTTCGGCTTGCATTCGCCAATTCTGGCTCTAATCGATATTGTTTTTCTCTGGGTCTTTATTGTTTTGACGATGCTGAAGTTTTACAAAATCTCTAAACCCGCAGCCTATCTACTGTTTCCTTATCTTCTCTGGGTAAGTTTTGCTTCGCTTTTGAATCTCGCGATAGTAATTCTCAGTTAGAGAATCAAATCTTTTCTTGTTTTTTTTGCGGCGAGTTTTGAATCAGTAAGAGTTAATCCTGATGATATAATCAACGTATGAAAATAGTCGATTCGAATATTCCTAAAAAATATTTTACAAAGGATAGAAATAATCGATTAGAAGCGAGGCTTGCGAAATTTGAAGTGGAAAAAGGAGATGTGATCCGTTTTCATGAAGTAGACGATAATGGACAGAGAACAGGGAGATATTTTGACAAAAAAATTAAAGATCTTCATAAGATTCACAAAGCTACGAAATACTGGAGTAAAAAAGACCTGAAAAAATATGGTATTTATGTTTTTGAGTTATCAAAAATATGAAGATAGTTTGCAGAGAAATTGAGACTATCCAGGAATTCATAGACGCGATACGGATTAGGGTTGACATTTTTATTATTGAGCAAAAAGGTCCGCCTGGTTGGGAGCCAGATGATTTAGATAAGAATTCAAGCCATTTTGTCGCTCTAGTTAAGGATGAAATTGTAGGGACTGTTCGATTGAGAGAAGATCCAAAAGGCGTAGCGAAGTTTGAACGAATGGCGGTGACGAAAAAATATAGAGACAGGGGAATCGGTTTGAAATTAACTTCGTTTGTGATTGGCCAGGCAAAGAATCAAGGTTGCAAAAAAATCTGGATGCAGGCACAAAAATATACAAAAGGATTGTACGAAAAAGCGGGATTCAAAACCACTTCGAAACCATATGATCTCTGGAATCTCGGAATTCGCCATATTGATATGGAATTAGACCTTCGTAGGCTTTAAAGAAATTTTATTCAGCAATTTTTCAGGTTAGATTTCTACTATAATTGTAAGGTTAATCACAATTTTTTATGAGCAATTCTAAAAAGTATTTATTGTTAATTGTTGTTTTGCTGGTTGTGTTCATCGGGGGTTTTTTCCTTCTTAAAAACAACACGATTAGTACACCTGCAGGACTCACTCAACAAACAAATGAAAATCCAGACGATTCGGGAGGCCTTCTTGATGATCTGCATCCGCTCTCTATCGAATCGCTGCGAAAAGGCGAATATCCGGGAAGCGATATCGTGATCGAGCAAACACTCGATCCGGGTTCGAACTATCAAAGATATATTGTTTCATATAAGTCTGAAGGATTAAAAATTTATGCCCTATTAACTATTCCCAATGGTAAAAAGCCTAAAAACGGTTGGTCGGTGATTATTTTTAATCACGGATATATTCCTCCCACACAATATCGAACTACTGAAAGATATATAGCATATACAGATGGATTTTCACGAAATGGATACATTGTTTTTCGACCAGACTACCGGGGTCATGGAAATTCGGAGGGAGAACCATCTGGCGCATATGGTTCGAACGGTTACGTGATTGATGTTTTAAACGCAGTTTCTTCAATTAAAAAATTAAAAGATCCTACCGATAACCGAAAACTGATAACTGATTCCAACCGAATCGGGATGTGGGGACATTCGTTAGGAGGATTTATTACGCTTCGGGCTATGGTCGTTGACAAAGATATCAAGGCAGGTGTTATCTGGGCAGGGGTAGTAGGGTCTTATTCTGACTTGTTGTATAACTGGAGGAGAAGAGCGACGTCACCTCCGCCTGGAGCAACTTCGCGGGGTTGGAGACAAACCCTCATCGATCAGTACGGAGAACCGGACAAAAATCCGCAGTTCTGGAATTCGATTTCGGCGAATTCATATCTTGAGGATATATCAGGCCCGCTTCAACTTCATCACGGTACTGCTGACACATCGGTTCCGGTATCTTTTTCCGAAACGCTAGAAAAACAGATGAAAGAAGTGGGAAAAGCAGTCGAGCTCTATACCTATCCGGGCGACGACCATAACATCGCTAGCTATTTTAACTCCGCCATGCAGCGTTCGATCGAATTTTTCGACAAATATCTTAAGCAATAAAATATATCT
>MFZI01000075.1:0-2869 GCA_001789355.1 Candidatus Roizmanbacteria bacterium RIFCSPHIGHO2_01_FULL_39_8 | reverse complement strand
TTTAATTCTTATTCTTTTTATTTTCTTCGCTGCAACATTGATAGTATTTTTGAGCCAAACGAAAGACAATAGTCGAGTTGCCAACACATCGCTGGTAAATTCTTTTATCGCTCCCTCTTTGACGCCCACTCCTTTTCCTTTCCAGGAATTAACGATTCCTTATTTAAGAAATAGAGAATATAAAAGTCAGTTGGGAGATCTGGAAGTGGTTTCGCAGAACTCGAACTACACATCGACGCAAGCTATCAACCGCCGGGAACTTCCACGAATCGCGCAAGAAAAAGACAACAAATCAGAGACTTATATGGTGAGCCGGATTTCGACACTATGTTCTGGCAGCAACTTGCACCCACGAATTTCCTGGATGATTTAAAAGGAGCGATTCAAATCCATCATGCGGTCAACGATCCGGTAGTAAATATCGGCTACAGCAGGAATCTGAAATCATTACTCGACAAAACTCCTGTTATTCATGAATTGGTCGAGTACCAGGATGGTGGCCATAATTTGAGCGGATCACCATTCAATCAAGCCATGCAAAAGACAGTCGACTTCTTTCATACGTATTTAAAGTAAAATATACTATTAAGATAAGCAACCTTATATACAATTTGAGTGCGGCTGCACTCAAATTGTAATTTAGAATGAGTATAAATAAAGAGTGGCATTTAAAATGTAAAATGCCAAAAAATTCAAACATTAAAGAAAGAATTAAGTGGCACACAGGTCATCAAAAGAACTGCAAATGTAGACCAATGCCAGCGAAACTTCAGGAATTAATCCGATCCAAGGCTTCTTGAGCGGGAGTGAAGTTGTATTTGTATAAAAGAGCTCTTTCAAATTCCTGGCGCGCGGCTTCTTCGTTTCCTTGCTTTAGGTAGATTTGGCCACGGATGTGATAAAGTTCGGAAAATGCCCGGTTCCAGTTGTTCAGTATTTTATCGGTGAGCGAAAAAACTCTGTCGTAATTTCCTAACTCATAATAGGCTTGGATCGGTTCGATCTGATACCAGAGCGTGCGAAAGGGAAGACGCTGTTCGACCTTCTCAAATTCGCTGACAGACTGCTGATAATCTCCAATATGATATAAAGCAACTGATAAGTTAAAGTCGGCATAGATATCATCAGGACTCGACTGCAATAATTGTTTAGAAAGTTCGACTGCTTTTTGCCAGGCAATCTTTTCATTGGAGTCTTCGCCTAGTATAGCTTCGGCAATTTCTTTTTTATCAGGTGGGACGAGAACCAAATACTCAAAGTTAAATTTTTCCCAGAGCGATTTGAAATCTTGGTATGAATACCATAGATTTTTTCCCTGCAATGAATCATCTTGAATGATTCTTTGAGTTTGGTCGTCGTACCCTTTGATGAGGCGGTAGTGTCCGATATCCTCGTCCAGTTTGGTCCAGGTTCTCGTGAGGACTGGCATATCATAGGTTAAAAAATTTTTTACCATATCGATGTTTCCATTGGGTCGATGATAAGGAATAAGATTAAAATCTTTTGATTTTTCTGCGAGTTCTGCAACGGTGACGGATTTGTCATCATTATCTCCTTGGGGATTTTGATAGGGCCGCAGTTCATTTCCTAATATGTCTTGACTGATACTGATTCCGTAATATGAAAGTAGCATAGATAATGCAGCCGGGCCGCAATTATTGAAGGTCTGGAAGACATGATAATTATTATTTAATATTTTGCTTCCGGGAGGTGCCAGTAGAATAGGAGTTGGAGAAGGCGTAGGAGAGTCTGGTACAGGGCTTACAACAAGAGGAATTTCGAGCTGAGTTGTTTGGTTTCTATCCACAACAAAAACTACACCTGCAGCAATGAGAAGAATAATTAAAATAAGCTTAAACATCACTCTATATTAACAAATGAAACTGAATTTTTTGTAAAATATACCATGAAAAGAATAATACTATTGGTCATCTTTATTTTGACAATTGAACTACTTTTTATTTTTAGAAATGACGCCAAAGATAAGGCGCTTTCCCTAACTTCTCCAAGCCGTCCCATCACGTCTCAAAAAATAGATACCGCAGCAATAACAACGATAGCGGAAAATCTAGATACTCCTTGGGCAATTGCATTTCTGCCGGATGGAGGGATGTTAGTTACGGAACGATTTGGTAAGGTAAGACTCATCGATAAAGGCGGAAAGCTGCAAGAAGAGCCTATAGCCAGTCTTTCGCAGGTAAAAGAAATTGGAGAGGGAGGACTGCTTGGAATCTTATTACACCCAGATTTTTCTTCGAATCATTTCGTTTATCTCTACTACACATATAGTAATACGGGAGAGGATACATTCAATCGAGTCGTACGAATGAAGTATGAAAATAATTCGTTGAAAGATGAAGAAATATTGGTCGATAGTATTCCGGGAAATTCTAATCACAATGGAGGAAGAATAAAATTTGGACCAGATAGAAATCTATACATCACAACCGGAGACGCACAAAACCCCTCTCAAGCGCAGGATACCTCAACATTGGGAGGAAAGATATTGAGAGTGACGGATGAAGGTAAGCCAGTTTCAGACAATTCTTTTGGAAACCTTGTTTATTCATACGGCCATCGTAACCCGCAAGGAATAGATTGGAATAATGCTGGCAAACTCTGGGAGACAGAGCACGGGCGATCCGGAATTCAATCGGGGTTAGACGAAGTAAACATCATCGAAAAAGGAAAAAATTATGGGTGGCCGATTATTCAGGGAGATGAAACGCGTGAAGGAATGATGACGCCGATAACGAACTCGGGAGGAGATACTTGGGCGCCGGCCGGAGCCGCTTTTATTGGGGACAGATTGTTCTTCGGCGGGCTACGCGGACAAGCTCTCTACGAGGCAGTAATAAATGGAAATGAT
>MFZI01000074.1:19575-22326 GCA_001789355.1 Candidatus Roizmanbacteria bacterium RIFCSPHIGHO2_01_FULL_39_8 | reverse complement strand
TCTCAGATGGGACTGCAGGCGAGACTTATGTCCCAGGCTTTGAGAAAATTGACGGGAGTGCTCTCGAAATCCAAGACGACAATTGTTTTTACGAACCAAATAAGACTAAAAATAGGAATATTATTTGGTAATCCGGAAACAACTCCGGGAGGAATGGCTCTCAAATTTTATTGTTCTGTACGTATGGATGTGCGAAAGATAGAAACCTTGAAAAAAAATAATCAGGTGTACGGAGCACGAATCAGAGTCAAGATCGTGAAAAACAAAGTGGCGCCGCCGTTTAAGGATGCAGAAGTAGTGATCACTGCTGAGGGGATTGACAAAGAAGAGGGATTGATTGATGCAGCCATAGCCGCCAATGTTCTTACCAAAAGTGGAGCATTCTTAAAGCTTGACGATAAACTTTTAGGACAGGGGAAAGAACAGGTAAAACTCCTTCTTTCTCAAGATCAAAAGCTTAAACATCATATAGCTAAGGAAGTGATGGAAAAGGTGTTGGGGAAAAAATAACAATCTATGACCGATGAAAATGAGGATCTTCACGATTTGCTTAATTCGGCCTATTTTTATTTAAAGTTCCGTCCCCGTACAGAATGGGAGATAAGAAAGCACCTGAATAAAAAAACTGAACGTAGACACTGGTCGAGAGATCTGGTTAAAAAGGGGATAGAACACTTGAAGGAGCGAGGATTTATAGATGATAAAGAGTTCATACGATTGTTTGTCGAAAGTAGAAATAGTGGAAAACCCAAAAGTGCGTTCGTTCTCACGCAAGAGTTAATAAGATTAGGAATAATAAAAGAATTGATTGACGAATATTTTGTACAAAAACCCCAGCCCGAGGAGGAGTTGGCGATGAAAGCCTTACTTCCCCGATGGAGGCGTTTCTCCCACCTGTCAAAACAAGCACGCTTCCAAAAAGCCTCAGCTTTCTTATACCGTCGAGGATTTTCATTTGACATCAGCAAAGAAACAATAAAAGCCCTTGAGGAACAATACCCATAAGCTGCTATAATCCTTCTTATGCAGGCTGTTATAGTAAAACATCTTTCAAAATACTTTAGGATATATAAAAAAGATCCGGGATTAGCCGGTTCTCTGAGGTCTTTTTTTTGGCGAAAGCATTACGATTCAAAAGCGGTAGACGATATTTCTTTTGAAATAGAAGAAGGTGAACTGGTCGGTTTCATCGGTCCAAACGGTGCAGGAAAAACCACCACACTAAAATGTCTCTCCGGTCTGCTTCATCCAACCAGTGGTTACGTATCTACTCTTGGATTCAATCCTTTTATACGGAAAAATGAGTTTCTCAGGCAGATTTCCTTAGTTATGGGTCAGAAGAACCAATTATGGTGGGATCTTCCCCCTCTAGAATCTTTTCTTCTGAATAAAGAAGTATATGAGGTACCCGACGAAAGATTTAAAAATATCATCGACGAATTATCCGAACTTTTGGAAGTAGAAGATGTTCTTCAGGTGCAAGTGCGACGGCTTTCTCTTGGCCAGCGCATGAAGTGTGAGTTGATTGCTTCCCTCATCCATACTCCCAAGGTTTTATTTCTCGATGAGCCAACCATTGGTCTTGATCTCATCATGCAAAAAAACTTGAGAAAGTTCATCAAAGAATACAACAAAAAATATCGATCAACAATTATGCTAACTAGTCATTATATGGCTGATGTTGAAGAGCTTTGTGAGCGTGTAATTATTATTGATCGAGGGAAGCTGCTTTACGACGGAAGCCTAGAGCAAATCATCAAGAAATTTGCAAAAAATAAACTACTTACCGTATTATTTTCCCAACCGGTGGAAAAAAAGGAGCTAATGAATCTGGGTGAAATAAAAGAGTACGAAGATGCAAAAGTAAAACTCGCAGTTCCTATCGGACAATCAAATAAAGTTGCAGCAAAAATACTTGACGAGTACGAAGTAAAAGATATCACAATAGAAGATCCGGATATTGAAACAATTATCCGATACATTTTTTCTGCCAAGAAAAAGATATGAAGTACCTACGTATATTTCTTTTGAATGTAGTAAAAGTAACCGAACATAGGGCTCGCTCGTTTATTTGGTTTTTATTCGGGTTGGTGAATCCCTTGATTGTGCTTCTTTTTTGGAGAGGAGCCTATTCAGTAGGGCAGATAAATAAATCTACCATGACAGAGCTGACATCATACTATTTTTTTTTGGTGATCGCGATGGTCCTCTTGATCTCCCACATAGAGTTAGACGTAGGAGAGTATGATATTAAAAGAGGAAACCTCACGAAATACCTCCTTCGACCTTTCTCTTATTATTGGGCAAAATTCTTTGAAGAAATACCCTATCGACTTCTCCAAGCTTTATATGGAGCGGTTGCAATAGTCATTCTTATTTTATTGTTCGGGAGGTTTTTCAGCGTTTCGCTTACTCCTACTTTATTTATTACTTCTCTTGTCATTTCCACTCTCGGGTTTTTTTTGTCGTTTACTTTCAAAATGATTACGGGAATAATTGCATTTTGGGTAACCGACATCAGCGGCTTAATGGATACCGTTCCGGTGGTGATCGCGATTTTTGGCAGTACACTTTTACCTCTTTATTTGATGCCGTTTTGGTTGAAAAACATAGCATACACTCTTCCCTTCTCTTATATGTTGTATTTTCCCATACGTGCCTTCCAGGGCAAGCTTACTATAGGTGAGTCTCTTCAAGTAATTTTTTCTCAATTCTTTTGGCTCCTCGTCTTAGTGGTGCTTTATAAATTCT
>MFZI01000074.1:18006-19567 GCA_001789355.1 Candidatus Roizmanbacteria bacterium RIFCSPHIGHO2_01_FULL_39_8 | reverse complement strand
TTTCAGAGATATTCGCGTACCGGATTCATTTCATCAATAGTCTTATCGGAGCGACTGTGTGGGGAGTGTTTCACGTGATCTCTGTTCTTCTTTTGACCTCCACGGTAAGCCGCATCTACGGGTGGACAAGTCAAGAGCTTATCATTCTCACCGCTTCTTTCAGTTTCTTGTGGGGTTTTTTCCACTTCTTCTTTGCCCCGAATTTTGAAGATATTCCTGACATTATAGACCGGGGAGACTTAGATTTTATTCTCTTAAAACCTATCGATTCGCAGTTTTTCTTGACACTCCAAAAAATTAACTTTTCAGCCTTTATCAGGACACTGATCGGTATTGTGGTCTTGTTTATAGTAATAAATGGCCTGCAACTTCACATTACTATGTTACAGATCCTCAGCTATCTTTTTACTGTTTTTATGGGCTTGATTCTTATCTATTCCTTATGGTTTTTTGTCTCAACATTCATTATTTGGTTCCCTAGGCTTTCCAATTTGACCGCTTTCCTCTTTCTTATTTCCGGTATTTCCCGCTATCCACCGGAGATATTGCAGGGAACAGGACAATTTATCTTTTTATTTCTTCTTCCTATCTTTCTGTTTGTGTCAATACCGACGAAAGTCCTTCTTCACAAGGCACTCTCCGGAGAACTTCTTTTGCTTTTTCTTTGTATGGTAGGATTTTTCTTACTCGCAAGATATTTTTGGAAATTTGCTCTCAGACACTACACGAGCGCAAGCAGTTAATTTTCATTTGCAGTTTTTCAGGTCCAGGAGTACAATAGAGACATTAGCAATTATGCTTGAAAAGGCGTTACTATAATTACAGATTTTAATCGCATGATTACTCCGCAGTTATTTTTGACTTTAGCTACCGCAAGACCTACAGGCGTATAACCTATTCCACAGGTCTCATCGTCTGTAGCGATCCGCTCGTAATCGGCGAAAATCTTACCCTATCTTTTTCAAGCTTCATTTATATCCCATGTTAGACTTAGATTTAAAGAAACTGATACGCACTATCCTGCGTGAGGAACTCCAATCAGTACAAAAAGAAACTCGATCCGTAGTTGTCGATGATTCGGCCGCAAAACAGCAGGCCAAAGAGATTGTGCTTAGAGCAAACGAAGAGGCATTAAAAATAAAGCGCGAGGCTGAGATAGAGGCAAGAAGAACCATGCAAGAAAGCATGGAGATTGAAAAACGGTTAATAAGAAGAGAACAGCTTCTTGAGGATAAAGAAAATGCCTTGGGTCGTGAAAAATCGTATCTTGATCAGGAGAAAAATAGGATCACGGATGTAAAAAAAGATTATGAAGAAAAAAGGGAAACAATATTGCAAAAACTCGAGAAGATTGCCCAAATGACAAAAGACCAGGCAAGAAATCTACTCTTGCAAGGCTGGGAGGATAAGCTAAAGGGAGACATCGCAAAGCGTATAAAACAAGCAGAAGAAGATATTAAGGATAAGGTAGAAGAAAAAGCAAAAACGATGTTGGTAGACTCGATGCGGTATGGAGCAACAGACTATGTTGCAGAATACACTCTCTCAGTCGTCCATCTTC
>MFZI01000074.1:15315-17961 GCA_001789355.1 Candidatus Roizmanbacteria bacterium RIFCSPHIGHO2_01_FULL_39_8 | reverse complement strand
ATATCCGCGCCTTTGAATTGGCAACGGGTGTAGATGTAGATTTGGAAGAGGAAGGTGTCATCAGACTTTCATCATTTGACGCCATCAAAAGAGAAGTGGCAAAACTATCCCTCGATAGACTAATAAGAGATGGAAGGATACAGCCGGAACGGATAGAAGAAATAGTGAAAAAAACAAGAGAAGAAGTGAATAAAATAATCTTTAAGGCAGGAGAAGATCTTGCCCATAAAGTAGGCGTATTCAATCTCCCCTCTGATATTGTGCAAGCTTTAGGAAGATTTAAATACCGCTATTCGTATGGTCAGAATATGATTCTTCACACATTAGAGGAAACGAGGATTGGTGTTGCCTTAGCCCATGAGCTTAAGGCAGATGTAAACGTCGTGAAATTGGGGTGTCTACTGCACGATATTGGAAAAGTAGTCACCGATAAAGAGGGGTCGCATGTAGAGTTGGGAGTAGAACTTTTGAAGAAACACCGCTTCCCACAAAATATCATCGACTGCGTCGCAGCCCACCACGAAGATATTCCATTTCCTTCTATAGAGTCGATCATCGTGTATATATCAGATGCGGTTTCGGGGGGAAGGCCAGGAGCAAGACACGAGGACTTCGAACAGTACTTAAAAAGAATAAAGACGATCGAGGATGCCGCTAAATCAAAAAAAGGAGTTCGAGAGGCGTATGCCCTTCAGGCAGGAAGAGAACTAAGAGTTGTGGTGAGACCTGATGAGGTAACCGATGATGAAGCAGCCCTTATGTCGGCAAAAATAAAGGAAGAACTCGAGAAGAAGTTCGATGTGTTTCCCGGACAGATTAAGGTGACCGTGATACGGGAGTTTCGAGCAGAATCTACTACTAAAATATAATTATAAATAAAGTAGATTCTGTTGCTTGCGATCCCTTCAGGGTGAACCCTTCTCTCCCTCCTTCGCTAACGCTTCGGAGGGCAAGCCTGCTTTAGGCTTCCTTGGCCCACGTAGCTGGAAGCGTAGTGGGGCCGGAGAGCTCACCTCGCTCGCGACACCTACTTTATTTTTTAAATGTAACTATACAGAAGCATACTTCCGTTTACTTCGATATGGTTTGTTTTTAACTTTTTGTCTTTGAGGTCTTCTATATTCCGAATGCTGATATCCGAGCATCACGTAAATACTTAACCCGATGCAGATAAATAAAATACCATCCATTGGGAAATGAAATGAAAGATTTGTTACGAGCGATGTAACAACAGAGGTAAATGCTAAAAGGATTGATAGAATAATAAGATCTAACATATGCGGTAGGCATTATAGCATAAGAGAGCCTTCATGTCATCTATTTTACTGTATGGTATACTATCTGGATGAAAAAAGACAGAATTATAGGCTTTGTAGTAACCTTACTCTGTATATTCTTTTTTTTGCAGGGGAATACAGTACGCGCCTTTGAGTCTCAACCAAAAAAAATTATCATTCCTTCTATTAATACTACTCTTGATGTACATCCTGCAAAAATAATTTTTGACACATGGGAGGTGAATTTGGATGGAGCGTCGTTTGGTTTATCTTCGGCCTTACCGGGAAATAGAGGAAACACCGTACTATTTTCTCACACGATAGACAGACTATTTGGAAGACTGGACCGGATTAAAAAAGGAGACACGATACATATTTTTACCGACCTTGACTGGTTTACCTACAAGGTGGTAAGCACACAAGTGGTCAAGCCTGAAGAGACAGATATCCTCAATCCTCATAATGAGTTCGAGCTCACCCTCTATACCTGTACGAAAGATCCAACATACTCCAAAAGATTTGTAGTGAAAGCCGTTCTTCAGCAAAACACATCCGGATTACAGTAATCCTCTCAGGTTGAAAACTATCTTATAGTATGGTAAAATACTAGGCTCTAGGATATGGTAAAAATCTTAATAAGATTCTTTATTGCTATAGGAGCAGGAGTACTCTTTTTTCCTCGAAAGATCCTTGCTTTATTCACTGAGATTGTACGACTAATCAATATCTATATTGGCTATATCGTCATGGCATTTCGACTCGCTTTGATCGTATTAATAGGGGTAGCGTTAGCATATATTAGCTTCAGATTGTACTCGTTGTACGAAATTACCCCGGCTCCCAGATCATTTTCTGATTTTCCAACAACTCATCCCGTACACATCTATGATCGCAATGGAATTCTCTTATATAGACCAATACGCATAAACACAAGCCCGACTCACATTTCTGCACTGCCCAAAGATGTGCAAAAAACTATTGCACAACAGATAAAAATAAGAAGAGTTATTCCTACTCTTGCAGACTATGCGCTCAAAAATGAAAAAGACAAGGAAACTCTTCGTTACAGACTAAAACTTATTATGGTAAGTCTTAAATTAAGACTGAATTCTTCCGATCAGATGCTTTTGGAACATTATCTCAATATTCCTTTTTATAACGGAGTTGCACAAGGGATGGACAATGCAGCACTCCAGCTTCTCAATAAGCACCTTGCCGCGGTAAGCCGACCGGAAGCTCTCTTTTTGACCCAGCTCCCTATTTCTGCCCGTCCATCGATGAAATCAGTAAAATCGACACCCTACGATTACAAAAGAGCAGCTGTGGCGATAGATTTTTTACTCGGTGGCCTAAAAGAGAAGTACACCTC
>MFZI01000074.1:2116-15238 GCA_001789355.1 Candidatus Roizmanbacteria bacterium RIFCSPHIGHO2_01_FULL_39_8 | reverse complement strand
TTATTGAGCAAAGTGTATTTTGTGAAAAACAGGATTGTGATAGTGGGATAATTACTGCAGATCTTTCGGCAAGAGAGGTCTTAAGTGTTGCTACGATAGGGAATCATCTCTCAAAAGTTCGATTAGAAAGGTTTTACAAAGAAAACTCCTTAACTTCTGTTTTAAGAATCACAAACGCAAGAGGTGAAAGTCTCTATGAAAAAGTAAATTCAGTAGACGAACCTCATATGGTTGAATACGTTTTTAAAAATGGAAAATTTATTCGTAGAGAGGGGGTGTCATGATTATGCCAAGAAGGAAAACAATTGTAAAAAAACAAAACATGATTGTTCAACAGGCGATACGAAGACCTGAATTTTGGATAGGAGTCCTCACGGTAGTTGTACTTTTAGGGGTGAGTCTCTATGTCGGAATAAATCAACTAAAAAAAATATCTCAGACAAGTACGGTTGGAGAAAAAGTTGTTTCACCGGTTCCTCTGACACAAGCTCAGGTTCAGATATCACCAACACCAAGTGTCACTCTTTCCCGACAGGTAAAAAAACTTGCAGACACAAGTGGGATAATAACCACTGTAGCGCAAGAAAACGATAATTTTTGGAACATTTCCGTACGTATGTGTGGAGCGGGAATTTATTACGAAACCATTCGGTCAATGAATGGATATGAAAATAAATCTTTACAAAAAGGTGACGTTATTACGGTTTATTGTTGGTAATTTTAATTTTTCCCCAATTTTTTCCACTCTTAAATAGGAGAAATATTCTCCCCTGTCTCCAAATTTGTTTTATAAAGTGGCAACAAGCTAAATTTGATATAGATTGTTACAATAAGATGTTTTAATATAGATTGACAAGACGCGTAAAACTTTTTATTATGATTGCGTTTTAGTAAAAAAGTAAAAATAATTCTTTTTAAAAAATAAAAATTATTTTGCTGAAATTAGAAAAAAATCGTTGGGAAAAAACCCTGTCTGCCGGACAGGCAGACGTTAGGTTTTAAACTTATGGAAGGGGGTGAAAAAATAAATGACAAAAGCAGATTTAGTAGCTCAAGTAGCTAAAAAGGCAGGTCTTACTGCAAAAGCAGCCAAAGACGCAGTCAATACAATCTTTGGATCAATCTCTGATGCAATGAAGAGAGGAGAAAAAGTAGTCGTCACAGGATTTGGAACATTCATGGTCAGGAAAAGAGCAGCTCGAAAAGGAAGAAATCCTCAAACAGGAGCAGAAATCCAAATTCCTGCAACTAAAACCCCAGGTTTTACCGCAGGTAAAAGTCTTAAAAGACTGGTTAAATAAACTAAAGACAACCCGTACTTTCGATATCCTTATACGAATGGCGGGTTGTTTTTGTTTTTTCGATTTAGTATACTTTCATATATGAGAAAAGCTTTACTTGGCGCCCTGATTTGTATCATATCTTTTTCATTCTTTTTTTCTTCTGTCTCAGTTGCGCAACGAGTTACCCTAAATCAAGATAAAGTAGAATATAATCTTCCTTATCCAGGGATCTTGCCAGGACACCCACTCTTTTTTTTAAAAAACCTGCGGGACAATATTCTAGAATTCACTACAAGAGACACCATGAAGAAAGCAGAATTATATCTTCTTTTATCGGATAAACGTGTAGCGATGGCCACACTTCTTGGAAAATCAGGAAAGGAAAAACAGGCAATGGCCGCTTTTCTAGAAGGGGAACAGTATGCTCTTAAAATCCCACCATTGATAGCAATCTCAAAACAACAAGGAGTAAGTCCTTCAGGGGACTTTGTTCAAAGGCTTAAGTTGAGCAATGCAAAGCATAGAGAAGTAGCAGAGTCATTCCTGACCCAGTTTCCCCAAGGTCAGAGTGAGAGTATAAGCCAGATCCTTCGTTTGAATGATGAGATGAAGAAAAAAATTAAACCTCTTTGATCACTTACCCCTTTTTAAAAAGCTAGGTAGACTCGGCCAAATCTGATAGATTCTGTCAGATTTGTCATTATTCCAAATCTACCTACTTTGGCTAATTTTATTTCGTATAGGTGAATAAGCAAATAGGAAAGCGAGGAGTAAAAAATTTTGTTGGAGGGTCAGCCAATAGTGGTCAAAGAAGCCTGTCATTAAAAGCGCAAATGTAAGATAGGGATAAGTTTTAATGAACCTAATAATGCTTTCTTTGAGCAAGTACACAATCAGTAGAAAAGGAAGAATACCTATTTCGCTTATAAGGAGTAGTGGTATATTGTGGACCGGCTGCATCAAGTCGAGAAACCTTATGGGAATTGTTTGTTGCGCAACAACATATGAGCCTAATCCTACTCCAAACAAAGGATTTGCCCAAATAATCTCAAGAGAATTCTTAACCAGAGTAAGTCTTTTCTCTACCGTCAGGGGATCAGTTTGTATCAGAAGAAAGACCAACGAGACAATCACAAGGACAAAGACCCGAGCAAACTTACATAGTAGGCAGTTAATCTTCTGCCTAAAGATAAATAGTGAGCTACATACGACAAGGGTCACAATTGCTATTTTGGAAAAAGAGATGAAGACGAGCAATGTAGTCAAAAGAAGTAGACTGTAGCGAAATAACGGTTTGATGTTTTTTTGGGTGAGTATAAATAGGTATATAACAAGATAGAATCCGGCTAAAGAATTGGGGTGTGAGAATGTTCCATAAGGCCGCAATATCTCTTCTCCATCCAGAGAAGCCTTTGCAATTCCAGGTAGGGAAAGACTTAAGCTTCTTTCACCAAAGAGATAAAACAAACCCTGAAGTGAATGTTTTTGAGTAAACTGAAGGATTACCAAAATAAACTCAAATAATGCTCCGAAAAAGAAAGCGAGCGCTCCAGTTTGAAGGCGTAAAGGTTTGTATTTGAAAATAGCAAATAAGGAGACAAACTCCAGTATTTTTATGTAGCGATAGAATGAAACAGGAGGAAGTTTTGCAAAACCAATTCCCAGCAGAAGAACTCCCAATATAAGAACTACTTCTTTCTTCTTTATAAAAGATAAGACTGTTTTGAAATTAAGTAGAATAAGGAGTAGGGCAAGTATATCAGTGAGATGAATTGTCGGAGAGAGATAATCGATTCTAACTCCGGACACATACGAGAAGTCAAAAAAGAAGTGTTTTCCTAACTGAGTAGGAAGAAGAAGAAGAAATAGTAATATTAAGACTTTATTTAATTGTTTCATTGTTTCATTGTTCCACTGACTGTTTACAACAATGGAGCAATCGAGCAATGGGACAATGGTCAAAATAAAGAAGGCTGACTTTCTTGTTTTTTTTCTTCGCTGGTTTTGTCATTGTTTTTAAAAATTTTTACCATACCAAAAACACCGTCATAACCGGGATCAACAGAGACTTTTCTTTCTCTTACAGTTTTAATCCCTTCCATCAATCTATCTCCTCCTTGCTGTCTTATTTCATCATATGATTTTTTAAGTAAAATGTCGAACTCTGAAGCAAAGTTTGTTGTGATATTTTCGTAGTCGCGGATTGCTTTTGTTGGAGAGTGGTTGTGTAATTCAGTCAGGATTTCGAGCAAAGGAACAAGAGAGATGAAAGGCCGGCGTTTTTTTTCTTTATCTGAAACAAACGTGACTCCCGAATTATTTTTCACAAAAAGAATCTCTTCAGGTGAAAGAGTCTTGTACGAAAGATCAATTACCCTGTTTTCGACACCGATCGTGAGAGGTTGTTTACAGACAGGGCAAAGAGTACCTTTGTCTTTCACCTCCACTGGTGAAAAACGGATGTTACAATTTCGATGACCGGACCAATGATATTTACCTTCTTCAGGAAAAAACTCAATGGTGTACCCAATTTTGAGGTGAGAATTCGGTTTTTGTTTAATAGCATCAGATATATCTGAATAAGTAAAGTTACAAGTTACATGTTTCATGTTACAAGTGAATACTGTCGCTTCACGGCCAAGTTTGGGGCCGGAGTGAGCATCGGAAAAAGAAAGGATAGACCTGGTATCAAGCTCCTTGATCTGCCAATTCATCAGTGGATCACTAGAGAGACCTGTCTCAATTGCATATATATATCGTGATAGATCACCAAAACATTCCTCAATTGAGTCGAATCCGCTCTTTGATCCAAAAAGAGAAAACCACGGAGTCCAGATATGTGCAGGAATAAAAAGTACATCTTCATCAATCTCGAGAACCATCTTGAGAAGGTTGACCGAAGATATTCCTACAATTGGTCTTCCGTCAGCCAGCAAATTTGCCCCTCTTCTTTGTAGTTCCTTGATGATTTTATCGCTGGTTTCTATGGAAGGTGAAAAAATGAGATTGTGTACCCTGCGCAACTTTCCTCCCTGGCTATAGATAGACGAGATCTCAGTTGAAAGGAGAAAGCGAGCTTGGGCTGAACCAGTCGAACCAACTGGTGAGTTTTTTAACTTAAAAATGCCATCACTTGTTTCTTCCAGATTTGATTTTATTTCCCGGATCCATAAGGGATGAGTCCAGTCGCCGGTCGCGACAAGACTGATCCCTTTTTTGGCGGACCATGTGGCAATTTCGCGCAAATCCATTTTTTGCGAAACAGCACGAGAATACCTAGAATGCAGTTGTAAATCGGCAATTATCTGCATGCTAGTTATTCTAGCAAGAATTTTTATAAGATGGACCTCTTTCCCTGCTTCATGCTCCTTTTTTAGAAGCTAAAAATTTTCCCAGCAAGATAAAAAATATAATCAAGTTTAAAAGTGAAATAAAAAAACTATACAATGGGTTGTATTGTATGTTCATGATGAATCCAATTTTCGGTACAGACCAGCTGTGATATACATTGAGAAAACTGGTAAGCGAAAGAACGATAACCCATGGAAGAAGTTTACGATCCAACAGGTAGGATGCGATCGCGAAGGTCAAAAAAAGAAGAGTATATCGTTCATGCATTTTAGTAAGGAACATGAAAGATGCAAAGGACCCGAGAAAAAGGACATAGAAATAAAACTTTTTGAACTTCCATAGCCTTAAGAGTAAGAGGAGATATATTATTCCCGTAAGCAAATACCCATACCAGCGGTAGGAGACGCCGAGCAAAAAAGGAGCGGTGTCTTTGATTCCTATAAATCCACCCACCATTGCCCAGAGATTAAATGCACCGTTTGTTATATAGGGCAGACTTTGAGCAGCGATGATCTTCTCAAGATAGATAGTATAGGGGTAAAGAGGATTTGTGATGAAGTTAGTGAAAGGTAAGAAAGCGAGCCAGAAAAAAACAGCTGCAATGACAACTGTTTTTAATAGTGTAGAAAATCCATATTTTTTTCCTACGACAAGAAGGAAAAAAGGCAGATATACAAGGACAGTAGGCTTAACGAGGAGTCCGACCGTAAAGACAATTCCGCTTGTCATCGCCTGTTTCCTTTCAAGTAAAAGGTAGAAAGCCAACAGAGCAAAAAAAATGGAAATCGAGTCGATTTGGCCCCACAGCGCACTCGTAAAAAAATAAACAGGATTGAAAAGTACAAGTAAGATAATTAGCTTTTGGATGTTTAGATTTTTAAGAAAAAATTTCTGAGCAAACAAAAGAAAGACCCACGCAATTCCAAGATCAGCAAATAACCCTGGGAGCTTCATAATTCCGGCAAGAAAAGCCCTGCTTTCAACAAAAAAAACAAGCTGGGAAGGAAAAAAAGGAAAGGTGATATTCAAATACCAAACGATATTTTTTAGCAGGGACTGGATTGGATACAAAAGATAAAAGACAAAAAGTGCAAAGGGAGGATAGTTGGGATACAGGCTCGCATATACTTCTGATGATCTGGTTGTATAGAAATTCATAAACCCTCGCTGATGTAGATCTTTCGCCCAGGCAATATGATTATTTACGTCGAAGCTGTAGTCATAAAAGAGAAGAGAGATTCTCAATAAAAGGGCGACTACGAAAAATACGAGTATCTTATGTTTTTTGAAAAAGCCTGAGGAATCCATTTTTATATTTTCTATTATAATAGATTGTTATAATAAGAAAAATGAGAAGAAAAAACCTTCTGAACAGCTTGGTGATCGTATTTTTTTATCTAAGCATACTTTTTCTTACCCATAAAGAAATTTTTACCTATCATTTCGATCAAACGTTGATCAAGAGGTATTTTTTATCCCAAGACATTACTCATGAAGTACCCGGAAAAAGACTTTTTTTGTCGGACGAAGATATCTATATCTCGAGTGGATACCTCTACGCGAAAGGAGCAGATCCTGCGGGGTACAATTTTGACCATCCTCCTCTTTTAAAATATTTGTTTGGCTACTCTATCATTCTGTTTGCAAACCCATATTTTGTTCAAATCCTTTTTGGAGGCGCGCTTATTTTATTGGTGTATTTTACCGGCTTAAAAATATATAGATCAAATGTGGTCTCGATTATAGCGAGTCTGTTACTAACAATAGATCCTTTGTTTGTCGATAGCGTTTCTCATGCAATGCTTGATTTGAGTGAAGTATTCTTTCTTCTTCTTTATATTGTGCTTGTGTTATTTTATAAACGAAATTATTTTTTGTCAGGTATAGTTTTAGGATTATTTGCAGGAACGAAATCTTTGACGACCCCCGTTTTTTTTATTTTGTTGTTATCTTTTTACCAATGGTATAAAAAAGAATTTAATCTCAAGACATTGATGAAGCAAATTATCATTGGTGGTATAGTCTTTTCTTTTCTCTATCTCCAATCCTTTATTCAAAGGGGTGGATTATTTAATATTTTCTTTTTTGCTTTAAAAACAATAAAATATCGGATTGTTCACAATGTAACCTCTTTTCCCGGTGCTTCGCTTGTCCTTTTTCTCACGAGCTATTTTCAGACGTGGTGGGGAAAGAGGGAATTTTTAAGCGTAGCTACGTGGACTATCTTCTGGCCAATCGGGCTTGGACTATGTCTGTTTCAGCTGAAAAAAAACATCAAAAAAAAGCTGATAAATGCCAAATCCTTATTTGGCGCAGTTCCCATACTCTATTTCTTCTATTTAGGAATCCAGGCCCCTTTCCCGAGATACTTCTTGCTTGTTTTGCCTTTTCTTTATCTGAATTTCGTATACGTGGTAGTTAATCATGTTAAAAAGAATGGAACGAGAATATGAGTAAAAAAAACAGTGATGCGATTTGATTTTTATGAAGGTAGAGCATATAATTAGTTCAGGTTGACATAAAAAGATCAGTTGTTCTGATTGTTTTAGGGTAGACCAGCAAATCTTTTAAAGAGGGATGAGCTGGTTTTTTTTAAATCGAAATATGACAAAAGGCCAAATAGAAGATGTAATCGCTAAATCGGTAACTAAATTTTATTTTAAACTGCTCGGAGTTGGTCCTCGTGAAACAAGGGTTTATCTTCTTCGCGATATGATTATCATTCGTCTCAAGGGAAAACTTCTTCCGATCGAAGAGCATTTGTTAAAAAGCTCTCAAGGAGTAGAGTTGGTAAAAGATATCCGTAAATTCCTCCACGAGTCTACGGTAAAAGGGGTAAGCGAACTTATCAAGTCGACGACAGGACATAGCGTCATCAGTTCACACAGCGACATAAGCACAAAGTCGGGAGAGATATTCCAGGTATATATTCTTGACAAGGATTACGAAAGTGAAATTCCAAACAGTTCTGGTTGATTGTCGAAAGAATTTATCTCTAATCGAGAGAGATTTGTTAGACAAAGAACCTCCATATTTATCTATTGGTAGGTAAATAAAGACACCTTCGTGGAGTTATTGTACAAACCATAGTTGCCGTCACAAACTATGGCTATACA
The DNA here is from genome assembly GCA_001789355.1 of Candidatus Roizmanbacteria bacterium RIFCSPHIGHO2_01_FULL_39_8. Lineage (GTDB taxonomy): Bacteria > Patescibacteriota > Microgenomatia > UBA1406 > GWC2-37-13 > O2-01-FULL-39-8. Next base: position 7,488 of record MFZI01000074.1, on the reverse strand, counting down.
AAACGAGTGGTATCCAAAATGCTTGTATGCTTACGCGATCATTAGTACCCTGTGTATCATAATGCTTTTGGATTTAATCATATTTACTATTCCCTTTTTCTCGCTTTTCATCGGGATATTTGTATTGATCTATCGGTCACAATCTCCATTTCTTAAAAGAATCTTTTTTCGCTCTTGACTTCTGTACGATCGTTCAGTATTCTTATTATTGAACGCTTGTTCAAGAATTATAAATTGAATGATCTATCATAGAGCTTATATCTATGGAAAGCCCAACACTCAGTAAGGTAAAAACATTCTATTTCCGAAGAAAACGATTGCCGACGTATCGAGAAATGCAAGATTTATTTGGATTCGCTTCAAAAAATGCTGTCGCTTATGCAGTCTATAAATGGATCAAAGAAGGAATTGTAAAAATGGATGAGAACAAGCTCGTTCCGACTTCCCAGTTCTTCGGGCTCCCCTTATTAGGAAGCATTAAAGCAGGCACTCCCAGTTCAGAGGAACAATACGAGAATGAAACTGTTTCGCTCGACGAATATCTGGTGGGAAACCCCGGCTTTGCCTATCTTTTGCGGGTCTCCGGAGACAGTATGATTGAAGAGGGGATCAAGCCGGGAGACCTGGTAGTGCTCGATAAAAAAAGAGAGCCGAAAAATGGTGATATCGTCGCAGCCTACATCGATAACCAATGGACGCTGAAATATTTCAAAAGAGAAGGAAGACAACTATTACTGAAAGCGGCAAATCCAAAATACAAGCCGCTCATTCCCAGTCAAAGTCTTTCGATAGGGGGCGTTGTAGTAAGCGTAATTAGAAAATACTATTAAGAATAGTTCATAGTAAAACGAATGATAAAAAAAAACCAAATCATAGAAACGGTAGCTTATATTTTTATAAATGATAAGAAACTTTTATTGGTGAGGGCAAAAAATAAGAAAGCATATTATATGCCGGGGGGAAAAAGAGATCTGAAAGAAGATGATATAAGGGCTTTGGTTCGAGAGATTAGGGAGGAGTTACAGATAGAGTTGAGTCCTTCGTTACAATTCTATGGCGTGTTTGAAGCGCAAGCCTATGGAAAGGAAAAAGGAGTTAGGGTAAAAATTATTTGCTATTTCGGAAAACACCTGGGCAGGATAAAGGCAGGATCAGAGATAGAACAGATTCGTTTTTTCAGCCAGTCGGAATATTTTAAGCAAAAAGAAACCGCTCCAGCTGTCCGGCTGATTTTTAATGATTTGAAAGAAAAAGACCTCATCGAATAAATTCTTCGATAACAGACTTCATAAGTCCCTCACCCTTTTTCCTAATATAATATTGAATTTTGTGAGAATAGTCACTAGACTAAACTCATATGAAACCTAATAAAATCCTAATCATTCTTATTTTTCTTTTCTCTCTCATTACGATTCCACTTGGCCAAAAGATTTGGTCGAATGCGCCTGGTATGCAGCCTAACTCAACACAACTACTCTTCTTTATGGGAATTTCATTTTTTGAAGCAATGAGTTTTGCTGCTGGTATTTGTTTTTTGCTTTTTGCCTGGCCGCTTCTCAAAAAAGTCTCCAAAAAGAGCAAAGATTTGGTGATACTTACCTATCTCTCTATCGCTTGGTCGCTTCTGTCTTGGTGGCCACACGATAGGCTGCATGCGCACGTAGGAGACAACTTGGATTCGTTGATTTGGATAGAGTACAGTTTTCATGTAAGCCTCATTTTTGCCGCTGTTGTCATTGGTTATTTTTTCTACACGGTGATTCTCGAAAGAAATCTGAAATGATCAAAAAGATCCGTTTCTCATCTGGTACGCATATACTCGCAGGAAATTTTGTATCTTTTGAAACGGAGAAAAAAACTCCCGCTATTCTTATCTGTCATGGTGCGGGAGCTGCAAATAAAGAGCGCTTTTTAGATCTGCAAAATTTACTATTAGAGAAAGGGTATGCATCTCTCGCTTTTGATTTTACCGGAGTTGGTAAGAGCGAAGGAAGGTTCGAGGAGGGAACACTCGTTAAAAGACTCGAGGATGCACAAGCAGCGCTAGACGTATTAAGAAATCATCATCAAGTGAATAAAGACAAGATCGTCGTGATTGGAACAAGCATGGGTGGACACATTGCAGCGCGGTTGACAGAAAAAAATCAGGAGATAAAGGCAATCGTTTTATTGTACGCCGCAGCTTATGGAAAAGAATCGGAAGATAAATTTTTAAATGAAGAATTCACAAAGGCTTTGCGAATTCCGAATAGTTGGCAAAATTCTGCCGCGTTTTCTGCAATAGAACAATATAAAGGAAACGTATTAGTCATATATGGGACGGCTGATACAATAGTCCCACAGGAAGTGAAAGATAGATATGCAACCTTAGTAAAAGGGAAAGGATCTTTTTATCATCTCGAAGGAGGAGGTCATTTTCTCCTTTCAACGAAGACTCCTCAAGAGGAAAAAGTTAAGATCAAAGTTGTTAATTTACTTCTAAACTTTCTTAGCAAAGTAGCTGGCTAATAGGGTAGTGATGGGAACAGCGGCAATGATACCGATGCTGCTCACCAAGGTTCTTACGATTTCGGTTGCGATGACTTCATTACTGATTGCCATTGAATAATTCATGTTTGAGTTAGTAAATAATAAAAATAAGGGGAGTGATGCGCCAGCATAGACAAGAACAAGAGTATTCACTAAAGAAGCAATATGATCCCGTCCTACATTCATTCCCTTTTGATAGAGTTTTCTAAATGACAATGTTTTATCGGTTTTATGAAGTTCTTCGACAATCGAAGTTTGGGAAATCGTGATGTCGTCTAGGATTCCCATGGAGCCAATCAGAATTCCGGCCAACAACAGACCTTTTATATTAAATGCATTTCCCTTTAAAGTTTGGAGATAGACAGCTTCTTCAGCTGCATAGCCCGTCAATCGCGTCATTTTGACAAAAATATAAGCAAGAACTCCAGTAAGAATAAGTGATATACAAGTTCCACCAATCGCTACAAATGTCTTCTTATTAAATCCATGAGAAAGGATAAACGAAACTGGAATGATAAACAAGGCGGCGAGCAATGAAACAATGACAGGATCGTTACCGATGAGTATCTGAGGGACAATAAATTGGATGATGATTAAAAAAGTAAAGAGCATTCCGAGGAAAGAAGTGAATCCCTTTAATCTTCCGATGAGAAAAACGACGACAAGAAATAAAAAGAACAGGATTAAAAGTGGACTGGTTCTCACGCGGTCAACCACTAATACATTCTCTTGCCCGCCAGGCAATTTTTCATAGGAAACAATAATGGGTTCTTTTATCTCAAATCGATTTTTGATATCTCCGGAAACTATAGGAACCTGGATATTATATGTCTTATTTTTTAAATTCCCTTGAGTAATTTTTACCGTTAGTTTTTGAATCTGTCCGATTTGAGGAGATCTATACAGTTCTGCCTTAATTACTTCTGCTTGATAATATTCCGTTTTATTTTCTTGGGCGAAAGCCGTTTTTGTCAAAAGTGAAAATACCACTAGGATAAGGAAAAAAACCTTTTTCATAGAGTAATTATACAGTATACCTCTTGACTTATTGCAAATTATTTGCAATAATTGTTTTATGAATTCACTTAAAGATCTTCACGATAAAGGCTATCGAATTACTCTACAGCGGAAAAATCTGCTTAAACAAATCAGATCCAACCCTCAAACAGCTGAGGAAATTTTCAAGTCTATGGAAAAAAAAGGCCAAAAGATAGATTTAGTTTCTGTTTATAGAGGAGTGCAATTTTTTGCAAAAGAAGGACTAATCCGGGAGATCGATTTCGGCGATGGAAAAAAGAGGTACGAGCTTTATGGAGAAGAAAGTCACCACCATCATTTTATATGTAATAACTGTAAATCTATAGAAGATATTTCGTCCGAGTTGGAAGAAAGATTGATTGAAGATTTTCAATCACAATCAAACTTTATAATTAAAGATCACTCGATCGAACTTTTCGGTCTATGTCAAAAGTGTATCTAATAATATGAACATCTTATTTTTAATCATATTGGCAACTACTTTGGTAAGCCTAATCTCTCTTATCGGTGGGGCAATTTTTCTACGAAAAAAAATTATTCCAGAAAATTTTAAATTATATGCAATGGCCTTTGCTGCAGGCGTCATGCTTTCTACCGCCTTCATCGATCTATTTCCGGAAGCTTTAAAGAATAATCAAAACGAAAATATTTACATATATGGATTATTAGCTGTGGTTGTTTTTTTCCTCGTCGAAAGATTTATTCTTTGGTATCACCATCACAATGAAACTCGTATAAAGCCATCTGCTTATTTATTGCTTTTGGGGGATGGACTCCATAATTTTTTTGACGGGTTGGCAATTGCGGCGGCTTTTATCAGTAGTCCAGGATTAGGCTTCATCACAACTCTGGCAGTTGCCGCACATGAAATACCCCATGAAATAGCCGATTTCAGCATATTGATCCATGCGGGAATGAAAAAAACTAAGGCACTTTTGTATAATTTTATTTCAGCTCTTACAGCCTTGCTTGGCGCAGTGGCAAGTTTCTATTATCTAAACAAGTTTGAGAAATTGATTCCAGGTTTTTTGATGTTTAGCGCAGGGGTATTTATTTATATTGCTTTGACTGATTTGATTCCGGATCTACACCAGGATTTCAAAAAACAAAGAAAGTGGATGACGACGATCCCATTTTTAGTCGGCATTATTCTTACGTATTTTCTTATTACTACTTTGGAACGCTAGGAATTTTATTCGATAAAACGAGAAAGTATTGAAATTTCTTGATCCAACTTTCGATCTCCAAGACTTTGCATTTCCTTCTGAAAATAGCTTTTGAATTGAATAAATATTTCTTTGTCTTCAAGCGTCACAGAAAGTGGCATGGATGCTCTCTCCCACTGGCTATATCTTTGATCTTCCCATACAGGCAATCCTTCTTTTCTGAAAATTTGGATATCCATGGGGAGAGGATGCATGGTTGATCTTTTTGACAAGATAAAATTCTTCATCAGAGTTGTGTATCTTGTCAAAAGAATGGCTTTACGAATTCCTGAATTTTGATAATACTCTTCCCCGCCATCGGGCAGAATGGCTGTTTTTGTTGTCACTTCTCGTTTACCGTCTCTGCCTTGATAGGAGACGTTTAAGCGTACCGGGCTATTTCCTCCTATTTTTCTAAGTTTGAGAAGAACGATCCCTCCTTTGACACCTTGCTCGTTGGAAGCAGAAGGAAAGAGCGTGTTGACTTTCATCAGAGTTCCGGTTGCGCTATCTGCTTCTCGTGATCCATAGACTTTCTGGATTTCCCATGAGTCTGATTGAAATGATAACGAAAGATTAAAGACCAGCGGTGTCACCATG
>MFZI01000074.1:1738-2075 GCA_001789355.1 Candidatus Roizmanbacteria bacterium RIFCSPHIGHO2_01_FULL_39_8 | reverse complement strand
CGAGTGGACAGAATAATAATTTGCTCCGCGCGCTTTTGTTATTCCTTCAATGAGTTCGCTGTTAAAATCGATGCCGACTCCGATGAAGGTAGTATAGATCTTTTTATCTGCTTGATCTTGCACCATGGCAAGAAGCGAATCTCTACCGGTCGTTCCGGTATTTGGCATGGCATCTGTCACAAAAATAATTCTGTTTTCATAGTCAGGATTGTTTAAATCAGAAAAATCTTGAAACAGTTCTGTTCCTTGGCGATATCCTGCTCCGTGATTGGTACTCCCTTGTTCTCTAGTTGAAAGAATATGTTTTTTCAAAGCCTCGGCATCTGTTTCTCCCATA
>MFZI01000074.1:0-1730 GCA_001789355.1 Candidatus Roizmanbacteria bacterium RIFCSPHIGHO2_01_FULL_39_8 | reverse complement strand
GGGTTTGGCGAGATATGCCTCCTGATCAAAAAGCACTATTCCGAGACGGTCTTCGGGTTGGAGGTGATCGAGGATTCCCACGATTGCTTCATTAGCGACCTGCATTTTAGATTTTTGGGATTCGAATAGATTATGAGAATTTGCCGGTTTATTTTTCCCGTCGTAATAATACTGATCAAATGGTGCACTCATCGATCCGGAAATGTCAAGAACCACGACCAGATTTAGATTTTTACGCTGAAATTCATTCGCTTTTAACCCGGAATTGAGACCAACCGTCATATAGTATTCTTTTTGTTGAGAAAAAGGATCTTTGCTCACCGCGTAACTATAAGAAGGACAAAATAATTGGGAGCAATCAGCCAGTTTTCCGGTATCGAAGTAGTAATCATAGAAAAGTCCTTCATGGGTGATGTCGGTCGGTAATGGGAGATACCCATTTTTTATATTCTCCCTGAAGTTACTGATATCTTTAGCTCCTCCTGTCGCGAATCCTAAGTTTGCATCGGCAGCAGGTACGCGAAGTCCCATCTGTGGAGCCATATTGAAAATGTTGGCTTTTGATTGAGATAAAGACGACTCCTCGTTATTATTTTGTGAGAACACCCAATCGTCTTTCTTGGCAAGAAAAGTTGGTTTTATCTTTTGTTCGGGAGGCTTGATTGTTATCGTATTGTGTTTCGACTGTTGGAATGAAAAGAGAAAAAAAATAAGTATCAGACCGAATGCGGCAGCAAAAAGAACTTTTGGTTGAGGCAAGAAAAATCGAGTAAAGATTCCGTTTTTTCTATACTCATGTACTAACTTATTCTGTAAAGATTGTTTGAAATCTTGAGATGTAGAGTGGGATTGGGAAAAGTCGGAATATAATTCTTCGAATTCGTCTCTCATATCTATATTGTTGCCTATGGTGTACATGCGATTAATTTTCGCAGTGTGTGAATGGCTCTTTTTTGGGTTGTCTTGACATAATTCATATCTTTCCCTAATTCCCTCGCAATTTCTGATAGGGATTTTTTATCGATGAGGCGCATCGTAATGATAATTCTCTGTTTTTCGGGGAGCTGGGGAAGATATTGCTTCAAGGTCTCCATGAAATCCTTGTTTTTCGCTTCGTGTGAGGCAAGGACATAGGCAGAAAAATCATAAATCTCAGAGTAAGAAATGACCGGTTCCTTATATTTTTTCCTCAAGTGCATGAAGAACACATTTTTAGCGATACCAAAAAGGTAGGCTTGGATATTATCGATTGGCTTATTTTCTCGGATATGTTTTACGAAGATCGTAAAGACATCGCTGGTTAAGTCTTCAGCTATCCTTTTATTGAGTAATTTAGAGGAGAAAAAGGAATAGAGAGGATCAAGATAGCGCCGGTATGACGTGATGAGCTCTTCTTCGGTTAAACTAGGCATAGTTTAGATATAAAAGTATATATCATCCTTCATACTGTATAAGTTGAAGCTGGTGTACAATCCGTAGCTAGCGAAATCTTACTATTAGGGAAGCAATGGTTGCTAAAACATAGCAGACAGTCGCATACATAGTGTAGGGAAGGCGAAAGAAATCTTTTTTCGCGGTCAGTAAAAATCCTAAAGAAACTATAGCCAAGAAAATCGAGTAGGCCAAGCCAACGAGTACTCGGTCAAACGCCGCATAGGCAAAGATGGCGAAGGAGAAGATGAGCGCATTAATAAAGAGAATTATCTTATCTTTTCTCTCAAATTGCTTAG
>MFZI01000073.1:1258-6021 GCA_001789355.1 Candidatus Roizmanbacteria bacterium RIFCSPHIGHO2_01_FULL_39_8 | reverse complement strand
GGCATAACCGGTGAAGAAAAAAGCTCCGGGCGCTCTTTTTGTACTACCGACCACACAATCTGGTTCCAACTTTTATCTTTGTCAGCATCAGTCAAGGGCGGTCTATACTTAGCAGGAATTTTTTTTGATTCCGCATCCAGTTGAGCAGCTGTTTGAGTGTAAGTACGTGAATTTTCCAATTTTTGCTCCGAAAGATCATGATTGATTTGATAGAACTTGCTCATCGCCTCTTCTTCCAAAAGATTCACAGCTCGTTGCTGTTTTCCCGCATATAGCTCTTGGATGGCTTTTGTAAGTCTTCTTTCTTCACCGTCCCAATCGCGTGCCATATCGTTTAATCGAATACAGTTTCCTCTCGAGAGATTTGCTTCGAGTCGGGCTCTTCCACTCTGTACGTCTATTAGCTGGGCCTCGAGTTGATTTTTAACTCGCGTTCTCTGCTCAGGACTAATAGGTTTTTTTTCCACGGCTTTTCTGGTAGTTGGTTTTCCTTCAGCTTTTGGAGGAGAAATGTATTGTTCAAGCCTACGTTGGATATTCGAAATTGCTGAAGGTGGAGCGTTTGCTTCGATCATAATTCTTTATACCAAATACCCAGCTCTGGTTCCACCCGGATGATTTTGAGAAAAAGATTAAAACTCACCTCCTCTGAATCCAAACAATGAGAGAACAAATGCAGAGCCTTCCTCTGGGAGACCCTCCCGGCTTGACCATCATCGCGGCCAACAAGCAAATAGCGGCACACCTCCTGTTCAAGTCTCACCTCCTGATAGGAGAGTTTAGTGAATCTTTATCTTTTAAGACTTAAATTCCGAATTTATACTCTGACTCGTTTTAAGCTTCTTATGGCTCTATTATGATATAATTAATTATGCCAAAAACTATTGAAATAACCCCCGAACAGCTTGAGAGAATAGATCCTAATGCACTCAATCAGCTTGGACAATACATATTTGGACTTCTGACTTCTGGTAAGTTCAGAACTTATGGAGAGTTGGTGCAAGCTATTAACACACCTGGAGTAAGTGAAAATGAAATGGCTGCATGGGTAAGCGGGTTAAAACAGACAAAAAGAAGAACTAAGGCGACTAATACTTTTGAGGAAGCAAATGAGTTTTTCCTTGCTCACCATCTCCTACAAGAAGTTCGAGACCATAGTGGTATAAATCCTAAAGCACAATATTTAGCACAAGTCTTTACTGAAATAGATCTTGCAAGAAGAGAATTCGGTCCAACAAATAATAAGGGAATAATGAAAAAGGTTGCAGACAAGATGAAAATTCATCCCCAACATCTTGCCATGGTAGCTACAATAGTGAGATTCGAATTAACTCAGCATGCGATGATTCAGCAAGATAGGATAGCCGATCAATATCTGGAAGCGATACGTACCGTTGGAAATAAAAAATTATCTCCCGAATCAAAGGGATGGTTTAGATTAGGAAAAAGGCCAGAAGATGACCAGAGACTAAGGGGTATAGCCGAAACACTAGGAAGAGTAGGGTCAATAGATGACTACAACAGAATTCCAAACGTTCCTAATGAATGGCTGAATGCTATTTTTTTAGAATCGATTTCACCGGCAAGACAACTATTGACCAATCAAAACAATTTTTCCTCGCTGGATGTAGATATTTTAGAGAGATTAAGTCAGGGAAATAGACTGAACAAAATTGTCCAGGAAGTCGGACAGGTGAGCGGTCTAGGAGAAGGACCAATAAAAACCTGGAGAAATCTATTATTGTATGGGAGCCCAACCGATATCATTCAACAGCGAGGATTCACAAACGTAGTAAAAAGACCTTAAGATACAGTAACTCTACCTTTAAATTGTTTCATGAAATATTCCAGAGATAAAGCGTCATCAGCTTTGATTTTTTCCCAGTCGATTCTATCTATGTGCAAGTGTTCTATCTTTCTTTGATGAATTTGGTGCGTGCAATAAATACAAGGGGGAGCGTTTGTCTGGAGTTCATGTCCGGAAAGGCGGGGGATAGGTATTTCTGTGATTTCGGAAAGGGGAATAATTGCGAGCGGTTGAAATTTGGTAGCTTCGATTCTTGCAGTTGTGAGCTTCTTTCGTTTGCCCATACTGGATACGACTACCGCATCTTCTTTTACGATAAATGAAAGTTCTGCAAATTGATCCGGATCAATTCCTCTTTTGAGAAGTTGGGGGTAAATCCATAGCAGCGAATTTTTACGTTTTTGCTCATGAGGATTCCAGGTCAGATCCCGATCAATAATCGCTCTTCTCAACTGGATACTTCCCTGAGAATCCGTGAGATAAATATATTCGGATGTCTGTTTATTAGGAAAGTTGGGGACAACCGTCTCACCTCTTTTTATGTCGATAAGGTAGGCCTGATCTGCCCCTAATAACACGGGAAGATTTACTGCATATTCTGTTCTTAGCATTGCCTGGGTTTCGGCACAGGAAGAGATACAGCGGAGCCGGCCAAACTGTGCAGGTAAGGGAAGACCGGCTCCTTGATAAGCCTCACTATATTTAGGGTTGTGTTTGTGCATGAAGCACGCGGCAAATCCTTGAGAGAAATCCATATGTGTTCCGTACTTTTGAGCGATATTCTTTGCACCTGTTATTGCAAGCCTTGAAAAATCGACACAGTTTGGACTTTTGGAAAAAGGTTGCACATTATCCCTTGTTTCTATGAGATGATCTGCTTCCTGTCGAATTGCATCAAATAGCTCTTCTTCCGGATGGGAGACGAGTGAAAATCCCCCTACGATAAGCGCTTCACACAATGATTCGGCCATTAGCTGTTTTTGAATATTAGGAGGCATGGACAAAAATTCGTGACCCCCGGAATATCCTGCAGCTCCCACAACATATTTTTCGCTTCCTATATTAATTAACCCGCGAGATACAGCCGAGACTGTCCGATAGGTACATGTAGCAAGATGTTGATCGATATCATGAATCTTTATCGCATCCATTAATCCTTGGGCTGTATAGATAAAGGGAAGATCTTCTTTTGCAGGTTTACGACCCGCAAAAAATCTAGCCAGCGAGTACTCATCGATATGAGGATCAGGTTCCAGGGTGCGCAAAAAAGGAAGAATAGCTAAAAAGGGGTCAGAGGAAGAAGTAAGTATATGAGGATGAGAAAACCCGGCCAGATGATAATCATAAAGTCCCCGCAGCGCCATCACTCGAGCATTATAGTTAAGCTCATGAGGAGAAAATGGTTTTTCGCCATTTGTTGGGTAGAGGCGGGTGATTTTTTTGCCTTCTGAAGACATATATGCTGCTAGTATAGTCCAAAGTCTATCTTTATTCTATATCTACTATAGTGTAAGTAAGTAAGTAAGTAAGCTAGGTCTTACTGGAAGTGAAAATTTAGAATACGTTTTATCGCACCATCAACTAAGTATTCAGTATAACGGTTCGGTTTACATTGTACAAGGTTCTTTTAGTTTTATTTACTATTTAGCCCTTGCAATTAATCCAAAGTAATATATAATTTAGCTTATGTTAGGTTTAGATCAACTAAGGACTATTCCTGAAAGAGAAGTTGCAGCAGCTGTGTTTGAAGCTGTTGGCGTACTAGAAATATATACTAATCCAGACAGTGACTACCACTCTTATCTTCAAGCCAAGACAAGAATAGATATGGAGCCTCCATTTGGTCTCAATTTCCCAAGTCAATTGTGGTTAGCCGAACGGGCTTTGTACGACCATTCCCTTCAGCATGGATATATTGAGGAAGCTGATCTACAGAGATTTGCAGACAAACTTTTTAAATGGAAAAATGTAGAAGGAAGGGTGATAGGTACTGATAAAGAACGAGGGAAGGCACTTGATGAATATAAAAGACTTTTCGGTAAAATGGCGGGTGCTTTTGAAAAAAATCCAACAGCGAGCAAGATATTTGGACAACTTGCTTCACTCGGAAATGCCGCTCTGTATGTTCCTCCTCGCCAACGTTAAAATACATACTATAACAATCTTCTAAATTCCATTATCTTCCCTCTAAATTCCTTCGTCTCCTTTAGATCCGCTTATTCTCACTCATCAACCTCTTTACCATCTCGATGCCGACCGATGCAAGATGGTATTAGTATTACTCACATCTCTCCACTTTCCGGAATCCGGCCTGAAGCGCTTCTTGTTCGCTGCAAAACCACTCATCTCCGAAGGCCTGCTGGATCTCTACCTGATTATAGTTTTTACAGGTCGGCAGATGGTAGATTTTTTCTCCGTCGCGAATATTTCCTTTAACCGCACAATTGGGATCTGGCTGCGAGGTACAGGTAGAGGAGAAGACACCAGTGTGTGTTGTTTTAGCTTTTATGAAAGCAGTTTTCAATTCACATAATACGGACTTTTTACATATAAAAACCGAGCAAATCCTTCCATAAGCATTACTTTGTTGGCAAGTGTAGTTCCTACAAATACATTCGCCAGTATTCTCCCATAATCATCTATTACGGTATTTTCCAAACGCACTGTTTTATCTAAAACTATTTCTTCCAGCCTTTCACGTCCAACCTCAAACATGCATCTCCCTTTTTCTGGTGCATCAATTCCCAAGAGCAGAATTCTTCTTCCATCTTTCAGATCAAAACTATCCCCGTCTACAACCCGTACGACCTGATTTTTGTCTGTCAATAAAAAATAGAGATAGAAATTCATCCCCACTGAAAGAAGAAAGAATAGCACCCCAAGAAGTAATATGTGCCTCGACACCGGCACCATGTAGTCATTATAATCCTTTTAATCCCCTTAGCCCCCCTTTCTG
>MFZI01000073.1:0-1247 GCA_001789355.1 Candidatus Roizmanbacteria bacterium RIFCSPHIGHO2_01_FULL_39_8 | reverse complement strand
GCCGAAAAACGCTCCTCAAGACGGCGAGTGAATAGCGAAGAGTTAAGTCTTGAGGCAAGTTTAGGCGGGGCATACGAATAGCCTCGATGCTGGAACTGGCAGACAGACACGCTTCAGAAGCGTGTGCCTTCACAGGCGTGGAGGTTCAAATCCTCCTCGAGGCACTCAAACTTTTTGGAGGTTTCCCGCAAAGCGGGATTAACTCGCAGTAAAACTCAATCACTCTCGCTAACTGCGAGTTGAACAACTCCCCCCCTCGTCCACAGAAGTTATTTAACTGAAGGTAGAGTCGCAGGAGCAGAGTGTGTATTTAATACTAATTTTTCCTGTGAAGCTTCTTCGTTCAATTTTTTCTCATCAGCGTCTTTCAATTGAGATACGAATTTCTTCATTTCCCAAACTCTTTTGAATCCTATGCTAACAACAAGAAATGTCGCGCCTATCAAAAGCCACCCGGTAAGATGAAGAAAAAAAGAGTCGAAAAATTTTATCAGCGAAATACCTGCCACGAAGGTCGTAAGAGCAGTTCTAATATACGAAAGTATCGTCCTGTCTATTGAGAGTGCGGTGCGATCAGCTGCAAGATAGTCCCGTAAGATGAGACTTTCTTTTTCGAAATGAAAATAGGAACCATAATTCATACACTATTTATCATACACCTTGATATTTTCCCCTTGCAACTCCATTTTAATAAAGTACACTTTAACTATGGCGAAGATTCTTCTTGTTGAGGATGATAAACTTCTTCGTACGATGTACCAGACCCAGTTAGGGCAAAGAGGGTATGATGTGGTGACGGCAGAGACAGGCAAGGAGGTCCTCGCACTTCTTCTTTCATATCGACCTGATTTGATTCTTTTGGATATTATGCTACCGGGAGGGATGCACGGGTTTGATATTCTTCAGCAGATCCGCATCCGCGAAGAGTTCAAGAAAACACCGGTTATCATGATGACTACGCTGGAATCTGAAAAAGCGACAGCGATGTCATCCGGAGCCCAAGATTTTATCGTCAAAAATAAAGTAACGATCGAAGAAGTTGTCGCAGTGATCGAAAAATATCTCAAAAAAGAAATACCTCCTTCAAGTTCTCCTCCCGCAACGTCTTAAGTAAAACTTCCTTGATAGAATAGTACATGAGATTTGTTTTCGCTCTATTTTTGTTTTTTATTATGTTTCTTTTTTTTTGGACAACTCCAAAAATAGAAAAACAGGGAAGTGTAAAAATATGGGATAGAAATAATAGG
>MFZI01000072.1:18115-19777 GCA_001789355.1 Candidatus Roizmanbacteria bacterium RIFCSPHIGHO2_01_FULL_39_8 | reverse complement strand
ACAAAGTCAGAGCTACAGGTCAAAAAAGGCCATACCGCTGCCGCAGATGTATTGAAGGCTGATTTAAAGGAAAATATTACCTCTTTTAAACAATCTGCCCTTAATGAGGATGAAACCGCTGATATTATCCTCATCATCGGTCAGGACTTCAAATAAGACTTCAGTATAATATCAGCATGCAAAAGGAAGAGATAAAGAAAAAATTAGAAAGTATTCTGGCAAAAGCGAATCTACCCGAAAAAAAGATCCAGCTTCAAGAACTCGAGAAACAAACACTGGATGCTTCATTTTGGCAGGATCATCGAAAAGCAGCCGATGTGATGAAAAAAATAGGCGCTTTCAAAAAGGAAATAGAAGATATTGAAATGATGCAACTTCTGGTTGAAGAAAATGAACTAAGCGAAGCCGAAAAGTTAATTCGAAAATATGAAATTTTTCTTTTTTTGTCAGGACAGTATGACAAAGGGGATGCGATATTCTCTATTCACGCAGGACAGGGAGGCACCGAAGCTATGGACTGGTCCGAGATGCTTTTCCGCATGTATACGCGCTACTTCGGAAAAAAAAGCTGGAAATTTGAAGAGTTGGAGCGTGTACCTGGCGAAGAAGCTGGAATAAAAAGCACAACGCTGAACGTCTATGGGAATTTCGCCTACGGCTATCTTAAAGCCGAAGCGGGGGTACATCGACTGGTTCGCCAATCTCCTTTTAATGCGGACAAATTGAGACAAACGTCGTTTGCGCTAGTTGAAGTCCTTCCCATGATCGAGGATAAAGAAATTCACATCAACGAAGAAGATTTGGAGTGGAACTTTTTCAGAAGTGGAGGAAAAGGCGGACAAAACGTAAATAAGGTTGCAACCGCTGTTCGCCTCACCCACAGACCGACAGGCATAATCGTATCATGCCAAGAAGAACGCTACCAAGGGGCAAATCGTGAAAATGCCTTAAAAATACTCCGTGCCAAATTATGGAAGATCGAAGGAGAAAAAAAACAAAGCGAAATCGAAACATTTAAAAAAGTAAAGATCGCTTCCTGGGGAAGACAGATCCGATCATACGTCCTGCATCCCTATAAACTCATAAAAGATCTCCGCACCGATTTTGAGTCAACACAAACTGATTCTGTCTTAGGTGGAGATCTTGATACTTTCATAGAGGCATACATAAAGACTCAATAGGTTATCCATATTGTTTTTCCTTGCAATTATTGCTATCCTTTTTACTATGGATGATCAGAAAAAATCGGACACGGTTATTCGTGATCTAGACTCAAATAAAAATAAATTATCTGCTCAGCCTTTTTTTATTGTCTTGGTGTTGGTGATTTTTGTAGGAGTCATTATTGGCTTTTTTGCCAGTACTTTTTTAGCTAAATCACAAATTACTTCACAAAATATAACTACTCAAAAGACAGCTGGTATTGCCGATAAAAAAACGTTCAAAGATAAAGCTGAAGGAACACTAAAAGAAGGAGGAGTCGATGGGGAAGGAAATTTCCACCTAGTACGACCAGGCGGCGAATCACAGAATGTCTATCTTACCTCTTCTACGGTTGATCTGTCCCAATACGTGGGAAAAAAAGTGAGAGTATGGGGAGAAACTTTTCAAGCCGAAAAAGCCGGGTGGTTAATGGATGTTGGCTTGGTTGAAGTACTTCAA
>MFZI01000072.1:8602-18023 GCA_001789355.1 Candidatus Roizmanbacteria bacterium RIFCSPHIGHO2_01_FULL_39_8 | reverse complement strand
AGTTCGTTTTTCTTGTGGGACAATCAGGGGCGGGAAAAACAACTATTCTCAAATTATTATTAAGGGAATTACTTCCTACCAAAGGCGATATTACCGTAGACGAAATTCGTATCTCGACAAAAAAATTTAAGGAAATTTCTACATTGAGACGAAAAATAGGGATTATCTTTCAGGATTTCAAGGTACTCTTTGATAAAAATATTTTCGAAAATATAGCCCTTAGTCTACAAATACTCGGTATAAACCAGTCACTCATAAGTGATGCCGTTAAGGAATCTTTGCATTTGGTAGGGCTATCCAAAAAAGAAGACGTTTTTCCCTCCCAACTCTCGGCCGGCGAATTGCAAAGAATAGCCATCGCTCGTGCAATCGTCGGAGACCGCGACATTATCCTTGCTGACGAACCAACCGGCAATCTCGACCCGCAAACCACCTGGGATATCATGAAGATTTTTAAGAAATTAGAGGGAAAAAAAACAATCATCATCGCAACTCACAATACCGACGTTGTCAATAGTTTCCAAAAAAGAGTGATTTCACTAAAAAACGGCAAGATAATAAAAGATCTGGAGAAAGGAGAATATGATATATGAAAGAAATTTTTACCTCGATTCGTAGAACTCCGTATCAATCGCTTGCCGCTTTCATGATTTTATTCTTTACCCTTTTTATGTCAACGGCAATTTTGATAGCTTTAAGTTTTCTCTATGGTCTTCTCCACTATGTAGAAACCCGCCCCCAGGTCACAGTATATTTTCAAACGAGTGTACAAGAAAATGAGATTTTCAAACTTCGTAATAATCTCATGAACACGAATAAAATTGAGTCGATCAAATATGTATCGAAAGATGATGCGTATAAAATCTATAAGGAATTGAATAAGGAAAATCCGCTCCTTTTAGAGATGGTTTCCTCTGATATCTTGCCCGCATCGCTTGAGATTTTTGCGAAAAATCCTACCGATCTTCCCGAAATAGCCAATTATCTTAAAAAACAGTCCGGAGTCGATGAGGTCAACTTTCAGAAAGATATCGTAGATAAACTGCTCACCCTCACCGATCTTTTACGAAAAACTACCATCATATTTTTCATCTTTCTGATATTCCTCTCCATTCTTGTTCTTTTGACGACAACTTTGTTTAAGATAGCATTAAAAAAAGACGAGATTGAATTAATGCGCTTACTCGGAGCTACCAACTTTTACATCAAGAAGCCTTTTTTGCTTGAATCAACTTTCTTCGGTCTCACCGCTTCACTCGGATCTTTTCTTATTATATTAGGACTCCTTTTCTATTTGTCCTCATTTCTAAACACTTATCTCAAGGGAATTCCCGATTTAACGCTTTCCCTCTATGTTGCCCAGATTACTGTCTGGCCGCTCAATATGACATTTCTCTCCCTCATATTCTTGGTTCCTCTTCTCTTTGGCTTGGGGATAGCCATATTCTCCACTCTCCTTGCCATCCAAAAATACCTAAAAATTTGACGAAGTCGAATCTTTGTCATTCGCTATAATTAAATATATGACTAAAAAAATTGCATTCATTTTTTTTGCCTTTTTTTTAATCTTCTTTCACCCTTATTTCAAATCAAATAGCGTCTCTGCAATTGAATGCACTCTTGAATCAATCCAGAACAATAGAGGTCAGGCAGCAAAGCTTGATGAAATCAGCAAAGAATGCGAAAAACAGGCTACCGAGTCGCAAAATAAAATAAACACTCTTTCCTCTCAAATCCAATACATGAATTCGCAGATTAATTTGACCACTCTAAAAATCCAGGAGACAGAAACAAAAATCGAATCGACGCAAAAAGAAATAGAAATCATTACAACCAGAATCGGCGGCTTAGATAATGCTCTGGATTATCTCTCCAACTTACTTCTCAATAAAGTTGTCGCCGGATATAAAAACAAATCGATCTCAGTATTCGATATGCTCCTTAACAGCCAAAGCGCAAACGATTTGATAAGCAGAATGAAATATATGAAGACTGCTCAACAAAATAACCAGAAACTTCTAGTCCAAGTTCAGGAAACAAAACTAAATTTTGAGGAACAAAAAAATCTAAGAGAAGAAAAGAAAATAGAACTCGATAAACTAGAGCTTCAGTTGAACGCCCAAAAAGATGAGTTAGATAACCAAAAAGTAGCAAAACAAAAAATTTTAGCGGATACGCAAAATGACGAAAGAATTTATCAAAGACTTCTTGAACAAGCTAAAGCAGAATTTGCGGCTATACAGGGGATTGTAGCTGGAGCAGGCACGGAAACTAAAATCCGTGATGTAAAAAAAGGCGATACTATTGCATCGTTAATTTCCGGAAGTTCATGTAATTCCTCTGGAACTCATCTGCATTTTATTGTGCAAGAGGGTGACTCTGTAATAAATCCTTTCCAAAAATTAAAGTCTGTGGATTATATAAATGATTCTGGTGGAGATACTTGGAATCCTTCGGGAGATTGGGACTGGCCTTTGTCACCTACTATCGAATTTCATCAAGGATATGGTCTTACCTGGTTTGTACAAACATATAGATGGTACCCATCTCATAATGGAATTGATATATCTGGATCATCAAATAGTGTTGTCGCGGTTGCGGACGGAGAACTTTACAGAGGTAGCTATTCTCTCGGATGCACACTTCCCTATGTAAAACTTATTCATAAAGATAGTAATATTACGACGTTATATCTTCACGTCTATTCGTCTTAACTCCTTTGTAGATTATAATCCATTGACATTTGTTTCTTGAGATCTTAAACAATGTATATGTGGCAGAAGCTTATTCTTTCTTTCTTAATTATTTGTATTAGCTTATTTATCTTTCCTCTCCATGTAAATGCAGTCACTCTAACCATTTCTAATGTTCCGTCTCTGATAACTCCCTCTGATGAATTTACAATCAACATAGTCATATCGGGCGCAGCATCGGGGACAAACTATCTCAAAATAGATCTATACAAATCAGGAACAACCAATTACTTTGGTGAGACTTTTACTGGGTCAGAGTGGTATAGCGGACCAGACGGAACTAAATATTTACCTATCACTATACAGTCAGGAATAGACTGGAATGGATCAGTAAGGGGAAAAATAGGAAATCCAACCATTATACAATTTGATGGAGTTGGTCAATATAAGGTAAGAGTGCGAAGATACACGGGTTCGGGCAACTATAATTCACAAGAAGCAAATAACGGAGCTATCGATATCCAAATTGTTACTCCTACCGAAAACCCCACTCCAACGATAACAGATAGTAATGAACCCGATCCCACCGAGACAACTATTCCCGAACCCACCCCCACTATGACCCAAACAAATATCACTACAACTCCAAGCCCCATTCCTATTCTCACCCCGACTCCTCAGTCATATTCGGGTATTTATATTTCAGAAGTCATGGTGAATCCGGAAACAAATGATCACGAATGGATTGAACTGTACAATGATAATGATTCTGTCGTATATCTGACTGATTGGTTTATTGACGATATTCCAGACGGAGGAAGTTCTCCAAAAAAATTCTCTCTGGTGATTAATCCTAAAAACTATGGAGTTGTCGAAATCACGAGCTCTATCTTTAATAATGACGAAGACTCCATTCGCCTGCTTGACTTCGACGGAAAAGAAAAAGACAACCTTCAGTATGAATCGGCAGAAAAAGGAAAAACACTGGGAAGAAAAAGCTTGTCTGCAAAGGATATCTGTATCCAAGAACCGACAAAGGGATCATCAAACAAAAAATGTGCTATTACGATTGCCACAGAAACAAAGGAACCAACTAGTAAACCATCTCCCACTCCAACCAAGATAATCATATCTTCCCCACCGCATCTTACCCTTACACTGACTCCATCATCTTTTCTTGGTTTATTTTCGCAGCCGGAAAATAACTTATTGGAAAAGTCGCCAAATAATAATAATATTTTGGGAGTAACGATAAATAAGACAGACAGAAATAATCAACTTTACCGCGTTACTTCCTCTTCGCTTTCTCTCGCCTCTTTACTATATAGTCTTCTTGCCATCTCCTCGATTGTTCTAAAGGTGAAGAAAAACATCTAAAAGTACAATAGTGTATTATTTTTATATACCTATGATTTTACGTTTTTTAAAATACTGGCTGCCTCCTCTCTTTTGGATGTCTTTCATCTTTTTTCTTTCATCACGACAGAGTGTAACAATTACCGGTACTTTCACAATTGATTTTGTCATTTTTAAAGGACTGCATATGATCGAGTATGGATTTCTTTATTTGCTTCTTTTCCGGGCATTTTATTCACTCAAAAATAAAGAATTCAGCCTGGAAACAAGATATATTCTCGCTCTTGTAGTCGCTGTGGCTTATGCAGGATCTGATGAACTTCACCAAACGTTCATAGCAAGTCGTGAAGGAACAATAAGGGATATACTTATCGATACCGCAGGAATTATACTTATATATGTATATATAAAACACAATATTAATTGGGTAAAAAAATTACTGTAATGTATGAAATCAATACGACATTTCTTAGGACATCTTTTTACCCCTAAAGAAACAAACAACTTTCGCGCGAGAGTGCTTCATGCTAAATTCCTTACGTATTATCTTATCTTTTTTCTCGTATTAGGCTTTGGAATTAAGCTCATCTCAAATCATTCTGGCCAAGTGTTAGGATATGCAACAGACATAACGAAAGAAAAATTACTTGAATTGACAAATGAAGTAAGAATTAAAAACGATGCACAACGCCTCAACTATAATCAGCAGCTCGAACTGGCAGCTCAAAAAAAGGCAGCAGACATGTTTGCGAAAAATTATTGGTCTCATTATAGCCCTGAGGGGAAAACTCCCTGGGATTTTATCTTAGGAGCAGGCTATAACTATGAATTTGCAGGTGAAAACTTGGCTAAAAACTTTTTGTTTAGTCAAGGAGTCATCGACGCATGGATGAACTCCCCTACCCATAAAGAAAATATTGTTCGTAGAGATTACTCCCAAGTTGGGTTCGCGGTTGTCAATGGAATCTTAAATGGAGAAGAAACAACTCTTGTTGTTCAAATGTTTGGTAAACCCCTCGAATCAACAAGCGCTATTAAAAACCCGAGAACCGACAATGTTATCCCCAAAACCCAAACAGTGGCTCTCGAGCATAACTCACAATCCAATATTCTCGGTAAAAAACTTTCCTCTGCAAATCTTGCCGGAATTTCTCTAGACATTAATATTTTTTTTCTTTCCTTTTTCTTAGTCTCACTTATACTTGATCTTTATTTTGCTCTGAGACTTGGCATTATTAGAATAACTGGTAAAAATTTTGCCCACATCATCTTTATTAGTTCTATTTTGGTCGGAGTATTTATTCTGACGAAAGGATCGATATTGTAAACATATGAACCATTTGCTCTCCCATATTCGAAACGAAATTAAAGCTCACTCGTTTGATTACCTTATTCTCATATTGGGAGCCATGCTCTTTCTTTCTACTTTGAGTGTATTTAAGGGAGACCGTTGGACTCAATTTTTGACTACACTTGTTTTTGTCGGAAGCTATATCGTCTGGGGAATTTACCACCATGCTCATGCAGGAAGGCTTCATTTAAAGACTGTGATAGAATATATTCTGATCGGTTTTACTATTATATTCCTTCTCAAGTTATTAATTTTGCCAAATTAATTTTCGCTAGAAACTAGAAATTAGAAATATTTTTCTATTATGAAGGGAATGATCCTTGCAGGGGGATTAGCAACGAGGTTGAGACCCTTAACTTTGGTGACTAATAAACATCTTCTCCCTGTCTACAATAAGCCGATGATCTACTATTCCATTGAGTCGATGATGAAGGCTGGAATTAAAGAAGTTTTAGTTTCAAGCTCTCCCGACCATGCAGGTGACTTCACAACTCTTCTTAAAGGTGGAGAAGATTTTGGACTCCGGTTATATTATGCCGTACAACAAAATCCTAAGGGCGGCATAGCGAATGCGATTGCCTTGGCTGAGGAATTTGCCAAAGAAGATACTCTATTGGTCATTTTAGGAGACAATATTTTTAATGCAAACAAACTAAAATCTGCAGTTGAAAAATTCAGCCAGCTAAAAAAAGGAGCTCTTGTTTTTGGGGTAAGAATGCCTACTGAATCAGGACAATATGGAGTAATCGAGCGAAGTAAAGATGGCAAAGTTTTATCTATTGAGGAAAAACCAAAAACTCCAAAATCTGATATCGCCCAGACTGGAATATATCTGTATGACCACAGAGTTTTTGATTTTATCCGTAAATTAAAACCTTCTGCACGTGGAGAACTCGAAGTTACTGATCTAAATAATTTCTACTTAAAAGAAGGCTCTCTCTCATGTGAAATAATTGACTGGTGGATTGATGCAGGGACTTCATACGATGAACTTTTGAGAGCAAATAATCTTGTTGCAGAAAAAGTTAAAAACTCTGAACTTTAATCTTTAGTTGACTTTTCTCCTGTTATCTTTCACAATATATAAATGGATACAACTCAACTTCTTCTGACGGTCGTACTCACCGTTACTACTGTCTTACTTATTGTAGTAGGGATTCAGCTTTTTTTCGTTCTCAAAGAACTAAGAAAAACACTTACTCGTGTAAATAGTATTATTGATAATTTTGAGAAGATTGGTTCTTCACTGGAAAGCAATTTTACGGAATTTATGGGATTTTTTTCGGGAGTTAAAACTTTATTTAAGATCATTGATGTCATTCATACAAAAAAGGGCTCCAAGTCAAAATAACCACAAAATTTCAAACTTGTGGATAGGATTTGGTCTTGGAGCTTCACTCACGCTTCTTGTCAGTTTCTTTTTAGGTACTAAAAAAGGAAGAGAGATGTTAAAAAAAATACTCGAGGTAAGTGAAAACCTGGAAGAAGATGTAGTAAAGATGGCTGAAGAAATAGAGGGAACGCTCATCCATAAGACTGAACAAGTTAAAAATCACGGTGAAACTTCAAAAAAACCACATATGGGCAATCTCCTTGACAAGATGAAAACGCTCATCCCTTCTTCAGAGTAAATTACGCTTGACTTTTAACATTGCATCGTGTATATTTTAATATCTTTTTTTTGGATCCCCTTTTTGTGAAGGGTTTTTTTATTGTTATAAAAATATTAGCTTTCTGTCCTGATGTCTAAGAATAACCCATCTAATACTTCGTTCTCAAAAAAAATTCTTCTAGGAAATGAAGACAAGGAGCTCGAAAAATTTGATCTTATCGAAGTTCAAAAAAAGTCCTGGAATAGATTTATCAATATAGATCTAAAAGAAATACTCAATGAATTTTTTCCGATAGAAGATTATACCGGAAAAAAATTTACACTTTTTTTTGAAGACGTTTATTTTGGGGAACCTCGCTATAATCTTGAACTTTGCAAAAAGAAAAAATTGACGTATGATACTCCAGTTTATGTCAAACTAAGACTTCTTAATAAAAAAACAGGGGCAGAAAAATCGCAGGAAGTTTACTTCTTTAACCTGCCTAAAATGACAAGTAGAGGAACATTTGTAGTGAATGGTATTGAACGGGCGATCATCAATCAAATTGTGCGTTCTCCCGGTGCTTACTTTACCGCAGAGATAGATAAAACAACGGGTTTGACTCTCTACAACGCTGAAGTCCGTCCCTATATTGGAGCGTGGCTCGATATCACTATAAATAAAAACAATCTTATCGAGATGAAAGTAAATAAGAAACGAAAATTCCTCGCTACTGCGTTTTTAAGAGCTTTCGACGGCGAAAATAACACCCAAATTCTTTCTCACTTTAACGGTCTTGATAAAGATCTTGTTGACAAATATATAACTCCCACACTAAAAAAGGACCACACGAAAGACAAGGAAAGCGCAGTTTTGGAAATATATCGAAAAGTTCGACCGGGAGAACCTCTCATTTTAGAAAACGCTTTTGAAACACTTCAAAATCTGTTCTTTAATCACAGAAGATACTCTCTTGCCGATGTAGGAAGATATAAACTCAACAAAAAACTCAACCTTTCGTTAGACATCAATAAAGAAAATCACCTATTGACCCAAAAAGATGTTTTAGAAACGATTAAATACCTTATTAATCTTACAAGAAGTAAAGGGAATTTTGATGATATAGATCATCTAGGAAATCGCAGACTTCGAACAGTAGGAGAACTAGTAAGCATGTATGGAATACGGGTAGGCATGGTCCGAGTGGAGCGAGAAATTAAAGAAAGGATGAGTTTAGTCACAAGCGATACTAATGTTGCTCCCTCACAAGTAGTAAATTCAAAACCCCTCATCGTCGCGATCAATTCATTCTATCGAACCAGTCAACTCTCGACGATTGTCGACCAAACGAACCCACTCTCCGAATTAGACAATCTACGAAGGATCACTGTCGGAGGTCCGGGAGGAATAGAAAAAGAAAGAGCCTCTTTCTCGATTAGAGATATATCTTCATCACAATATGGCCGGATATGCCCGATTAGATCACCCGAAGGACCCAATATTGGAGTGGTCACCTATATGGCTCTTTATTCAAGAGTAAATAAATACGGATTTCTTGAAGCTCCTTATCGCAGGCTTTTAAAAGAAAAACGAGGTAATACAATTGCAATCAAGTTAACCGATCAAATTGACTATCTACAAGCTGACGATGAAGAGAATTTTTATATCACGTCTAATGCAGTAAGCATAGACAAAAATAATTATCTCACTGATTCACACGTTGTCTCTAGATTTAAAGGAGAGATCGTAGATACACCAGTTGAAAAACTGGATTTTATTGACCTTTCCCCGCGTCAAGTGGTTGGAGCATCAGCTGCTCTTATCCCTTTTTTACAAAATGACGATGCGAGCCGGGCACTTATGGGTACTCACATGCAGTGTCAAGCTGTACCTCTTGTTAGGCCAGAAGCACCAATTGTTGGCACCTCAATGGAAAAAAAGATAAGTTCTGCGCTTGAGCGAACAGTATTTGCTCAGGAAGATGGAACTATTGAATACGTTGATGCGAATAAAATTAATCTGAAAGGTAAAAGTGGTAAATTGTACAGCTACAATCTTGACAGATTTATCAAAACAAACAAAGATGCTGTTTTTGATCAGAAACCAAAGGTAGAAACAGGACAAAAAATCAAAAGAGGACAGGTTCTTATAGATGGACCTTCAACACAAGACGGCGAACTTGCTCTTGGGCAAAATCTTGTTGTTGCCTACACTTCCTTAAATGGCTTAGGCTATGAAGACGGTTTTGTAATTTCAGAACGATTAATCAAGAATGATCTTTTAACTTCACTTACCTCTGAAGAATTTATCGCCGATCTGGTTGACACGAAACTTGGACCAGAGGAGCTTACTCGTGATATTCCCAACGTTCGGGAAGAAGTGCTGCAAAACTTAGACAAAGATGGTCTCGTCTTGCTTGGTACAGAAGT
>MFZI01000072.1:0-8577 GCA_001789355.1 Candidatus Roizmanbacteria bacterium RIFCSPHIGHO2_01_FULL_39_8 | reverse complement strand
AAAGTCGCCCCCAAAGGAGAAAAAGAGTTGACCGCAGAAGAAAGATTACTTCGGGCTATTTTTGGTGAGAAAGCTAAAGACGTTAAAGATACTTCACTTCGAGTTCCGTACGGAAAAAGAGGAACGGTCGTTCATATTGAAGTAATTGATTCCAAAAAAGACCCGAACGAATTAGAACCCAGTGTGCTAAAAAGAATTATTGTTACTGTCTCACAGATGCGGAAAATTTCAGTCGGTGATAAACTCGCTGGCCGACACGGAAATAAAGGTGTTATTTCAAAAATACTCCCTGAATGGGATATGCCATATTTAGACGATGGTACTGCTGTAGATGTTATTCTCTCACCTCTTTCTATCCTTTCCCGTATGAATTTAGGACAATTATTTGAAACTTTACTGGGTCTTATCGCAAAACATAAACAAACGAAGATTGCTATTCCCGTATTTGAAAAGATAAAAGAAGAATTCATCACTTCGCAACTGCAGTCATTAGGGCTTCCTCTTGATGGAAAAGTTACCCTTTATGATGCCCAGAGCGGTAAACCATATGATAAAAAAGTGTTTGTAGGAGTTGGATATATTATGAAGTTGATCCACATGGTAGAAGATAAGTTCCATGCAAGATCAGTTGGTCCATATTCACTTGTCACTCAACAACCTTTGGGTGGAAAATCACAGATGGGCGGCCAAAGATTCGGAGAAATGGAAGTATGGGCTCTAGAAACACACCGGGTTCCCTATACATTGCAAGAAATGTTGACAATCAAAAGCGACGACGTGAGAGGAAGAACAAAAGCTTTTGAGTCAATTATTAAAAAAATAGACATACCTCAATCAAATGTACCTGAATCGTTTCACGTATTGATGAAAGAATTGAATGCGTTAGGATTGGAGATTGATTATATTAAATAAAAAAATGGATAATAATCAAAGTATTTTAGATTTTTCAGGTCTTCGTATAAGTTTGGCATCACCAGAAGCTATTCTCACCTGGTCTCATGGTGAAGTGACCAAACCGGAAACGATAAACTACAGAACGTTTAGGGCAGAAAAAGACGGCCTTTTTGATGAACGTATCTTTGGTCCAACTAAAGACTACGAATGTTACTGTGGAAAGTACAAAAGAATTCGTTATAAGGGAATTGTCTGTGATAGATGCGGAGTCGAAGTAACCACATCGGCGGTAAGAAGAGAACGCATGGGTCATATTAAGCTTGCTTCCCCGATTGCACATATCTGGTACTTTAAAGGTCCTTCCTCCGTGTTAAGTACTATACTTGATATTCCTCCTCAATCTCTGGAACGTATCATCTACTATGCTCTCTACTTGGTTAAAAATGTTGACAAAGAAAAACAAAAACAGTCAGTAAAAATCATAGAAAACAACGAAAAAGGCGAATTGGAACTTCTTGAAAAGAAATATCAGGTTGAAAAAGAAAAAGTCGAAAACGATTTTGAAAAACAGAAAGAAGCACTCGTCAAAAAAATCCCGGTCAAGGAACAGCGGGAAATTGCAGAACAAGAAGTCGATTTTAAGATGCGGGAGCAAATCAAAGTTCTTTCGGATAAATTTAATGAAGAGAAAAATCAGAAAAAATCTTTCTTTGACAGGCTTACAAAAACAATTAGATCTCTTAACTCTCTTGATACTCTTGAAGAAGATGACTATCTCTATTTGAGAGAAAAAGAGGCCGATATATTCCTTGATGTTGGTATGGGTTCCGAAGTTGTCTACGAAATGCTTACCTCTCTTGATGTGAACAAGAATTACACTGAGGCGCTAAAAGAACTTAATGAAGTAAAGGGCGAAAGAAGAAATAAACTTCTTAAAAAAGTGAGACTCCTTGAATCGTTTGTCAAAGCAAAAATTTCGCCCAAATGGATGGTCCTCACTGTGCTTCCCGTTATTCCACCTGATCTGAGGCCAGTTGTCCAACTTCCCGGAGGAAAATTTGCCACCTCAGATCTGAATGATTTCTACAGACGGGTAATTAATCGGAACAATCGCTTGAAACAACTCATCGACCTTGGAGCCCCTGAAATCATTCTTAGAAATGAAAAGCGGATGTTACAGGAGGCTGTCGATTCATTGATAGACCTACAGAAATCTCGCGGTCG
The DNA here is from genome assembly GCA_001789355.1 of Candidatus Roizmanbacteria bacterium RIFCSPHIGHO2_01_FULL_39_8. Taxonomy (GTDB): domain Bacteria; phylum Patescibacteriota; class Microgenomatia; order UBA1406; family GWC2-37-13; genus O2-01-FULL-39-8. The sequence goes on along the minus strand of MFZI01000072.1, from coordinate 6,459 downwards.
ATCAAGAACTCAAGGAGCTGCCTCAAAAATTCAAAAATCTTTATCCGATATTTTACGAGGAAAACAAGGAAGATTCAGACAAAATCTTTTAGGTAAACGTGTAGATTATTCAGGAAGGTCGACGATTATCGTAGGTCCGGAATTGAAGCTGCACCAGTGCGGACTACCAAGAGAGATGGCTCTTGAACTTTTTAAACCCTTTTTACTTCATGAAATTATCGTAAGAGGTCTTGCGCCAAATATAAAAAGCGCGAAAAACTTTTTAGAGAAAAAAGAACCAGTCGTTTACGATATTCTGGAAGAGATATCAAAAGATCATCCTGTTCTTCTTAACCGGGCTCCCACATTGCACAAATTATCGATCTTAGGCTTTTATCCCGTTCTCACTGATTCATACTCTATTAAGTTGCATCCCACGGTATGTTCAGGATACAATGCCGATTTCGACGGAGATGCAATGGGAGTATTTTTGCCTCTTTCAAAGAATGCGATTGATGAAGTAAAATCGAGAATGTTACCTTATCATAATTTATTAAAACCAGCCGACGGAACTCCTATTGTTCTTCCTAATAAGGAAATGGCGCTTGGATGCTATTACATCACTTCTTTTGCAGCGGATTTGGAACAAAAAAAAGATGAAGATCTGAAATATTTTGCCAACGACCAAGAAGCGGCTATCGCATATCAGTTTGAAAAGGTATTATTAAGAGAACCGGTTTTTATAAAGATCGACGGTCAACATGTTAAAACTTCTATAGGTCGCATATTATTCAACCAACTCTTACCAAAAGAGCTTAGGTTTATAAACCAAGCAATGAAAGCTTCTGCTTTGAAACAGGTAGTAATGAAAGCCATGAAAATCCTCAATAATGAAGAGATGGGTCAACTTATCGACAAACTTAAAGAGATGGGCTTCTGGGGTGCAACAATTGCAGGAGGACTTTCATTTTCTGTCTTTGATTGTTTAATAATAGATGAAAAAGAAAAAATTCTAAAAGAGGTTGAAAAAGAGGTTGAAAAAGTTGAAAAAAACTATCGACAGGGCCTCTTAACGATCGAAGAGAAAAAACGCTATACCAATAAGCTCTGGATAGAAACAACAGAAAAACTCGCGGATATGACTTGGGCTGCTCTGGACGAAGAAAATCCAGTAAAAATAGCCATCAAGTCGGAGGGTCCTCGTGCATCACGAGAACAATTGAAACAGCTATCAGCTATTAAGGGTCTTGTTGTCGACCCTCTGGGAAAAATTATTGAGGTTCCCACCAAGTCGAATTACCGGGAAGGACTTTCTATTTTTGAATATGTAATATCAGCAAGGGGTGCAAGAAAGGGTCTCACTGATTCTGCCTTAAAAACCGCCGATGCAGGATACCTGACAAGAAGACTGGTTGACGTTGCTCACGATATGATCGTACGTGAAGAAGACTGCAAAGCAACCGAAGGTCTAACGGTTAGCGTATCTGATGCAAGAGGAGAAAAATTTAAAGACAGGATTAAGGGACGTTTTCTTGCCAAAGACATTTTGACCGAAACAAAAGAGGTTGTCTTAAAGACGAATGAACTCGTTGATGAAGACAAAATTACCCTCATTCAAAAAGCCAATATCAAAAAAGTCATGGTAAGATCAGCTCTCTACTGCAAATCGAAATATGGAGTGTGCCAAAAATGTTACGGGGTTGATCTGTCGAACAACAGATTAGTTGAAATTGGTGTTCCTGTAGGAGTTATCGCTGCTCAGTCCATAGGCGAACCTGGGACCCAACTCACGATGAGGGTCAGACATTTTGGTGGTATTGTCATTTCTGACGTTACACAAGGTTTACCTCGCGTAGAGGAACTCTTTGAGACAAGAACTCCAAAAGTAGTTTCCCCAATTAGCGAGATGGATGGAAAAGTATCTGTTCAGGAAGACACGGAAAAAGAATTATATACGGTCAAGGTGTCTTCACTCAACAAAACTCCAGTTCAGGAACAGGAGTTTGTTATTCCGATGTCACAAAAATTAAAGATAAAAGATGGTGAACTCATCACAACTGGAGCTGCTTTTTCCGAAGGATATCTAGACGTAAACGACATCCTCACCATCAAAGGATTACGGTCTGCTCAATTCTACCTCTTGGATGAGGTGCAAAAAGTATATGAATCACAAGGGATTAATATTCACGATAAACATTTTGAGGTTATTATAAGAAAAATGAGCGATAAAGTCATCATCGAGGATGAAGGAGATACTTCTTTCATCAAAGACGAGGTTGTTTCCAGAATTCGCTTCGAAGAAGAAAATAAAAAGATATTAGCTCAAGGAGGAAAACCCTCAGTCGGAAAGGTTTCAATACTTGGGATAACTCGTGCCGCGATCTATACTGATTCTTGGTTATCTGCCGCTTCATTCGAACAGACCACAAATGTATTAAGTTCTGCTGCTATCAAAGGCCAAATCGATTACTTGTTAGGTTTGAAGGAAAATGTTATAATTGGCAGATTAATACCAGTTACCCAAGCACTGATAGAAAAATATTACGGAAAGTTTTTACAAAAATATGCCCACAATCAATCAATTAATCAAGAAAAAGAGGCAAAGAAGGATAAGGAAATCCAGAGCAGCAGCTCTTAAGACTAACTTTAATTCTTTAAAAAGGAAATACGTTGCCACTAATACTCCTATGAAGCGTGGAGTGTGTACTGTAGTGAGAACAATGACTCCAAAAAAACCTAATTCTGCTCTACGAAAAGTTGCAAGAGTAAGACTTTCTAATAAGATGGAAGTCACCGCTTACATCCAAGGAATTGGTCACAATCTTGCCGAACATTCGATAGTTCTCGTCAGAGGTGGGAGAGTAAAAGATCTTCCAGGTGTCAAGTATCATATAGTAAGAGGCAAATTTGATACAGCCGGCGTAGTCAATAGAAAAACTTCGCGGTCTAAATACGGAGCAAAAATCGAACAGGTTAAGTCCTCATAAAAAAAATTTTATTTAGTATGCCAAGACGTTCTTATAAGAAAAAAGTTTCAAAATCTGATCCCCTCTATTCTAGCCTTGAGGTAGCAAAACTCATAAACTACGTCATGAGTCATGGGAAAAAAACTGTTGCTGAAAATATCGTCTATGACCTATTTGAAGAGCTAAAAAAACAAAAAGAGGATCCTTTAAAAATTTTGAATCTTGCGATAAACCATGTTGCTCCAAATTTCGAGGTAAAACCACGAAGACTCGGGGGCGCATCTTACCTTGTTCCAACAGAAGTAAGGAAAGAGAGACGTCTCTTTCTTGCCTTAAATTGGATCATCAATGCGGCAAGAGGCAGATCGAACAAAGAATATCATACGTTTGAAAAAAAATTGCTTGCAGAGTTAGTTGATGCTTCAAAAAACCAAGGACAAGCTGTTATTAAGCGTCAACAAACCGAAAAACTCGCTGAAGCGAATAAGGCCTTCGCGCATTTGAAGTGGTAACTTCGAACTTTTAATTTCTAATTCCTAATCTCTAGAATAATTGGGTATTGGGAATTGGAATTTTTTTTATTGTATGGCTCAACAATCGATCATCACTAAAAATAGAATTGTCCCCATCGATAAGGTAAGAAACGTCGGTATCATCGCACACATCGATTCCGGTAAGACAACTACTACCGAACGGATCCTTTTTTATACCGGAAGATCATATAAAATCGGCGACATCGATGAGGGGACTACCCAAATGGATTGGATGCCGCAAGAGCGAGAAAGAGGTATTACGATTGTTTCGGCGGCTACTACTACATTTTGGAAAGGAATACGAATAAACATCATTGACACTCCGGGACACGTTGATTTCACTGCTGAGGTTGAACGATCTCTGCGTGTCCTTGACGGCGGTGTTGTTATTTTCGACGCTGAAGAAGGCGTGCAAAGCCAGTCGGAAACTGTTTGGAGACAAGCCGACAAATATAAAGTTCCCCGTCTTTGCTTTATAAACAAGATGGATAAGCTTGGAGCTGACTTTGAAGCAACAGTAAAAGAAATAGAAGACAGGCTCGGAGCAAAACCTGCGGTCATGGTCTATCCACTAGGTAAGGAACAAGATTTTAAGGGTGTGATAGACCTTCTTACTCTAAAATCCATTGTCTGGGGGAAAGATCCACAAGGAATTGAATATGAAGTGAGCGACGAGATTCCTGCTGATATAAAAGAAAAAGTTCTTGAGGCCCAGGCGAAGTTGATTGAACATATCGCCGAAACAGATGACGCTCTTTTGAATAAATATCTAAATGGAGAAAAAATCGCTGTTGAAGACCTTAAAAAGGCCTTACGTAAAGCTGTTATTTCCTATAAACTCATTCCTGTTTATTGCGGCACTTCACTTCGCAATAAAGCCGTTCAACCAATTTTGGATGCTATTGTCGATTATCTTCCCTCTCCCATCGATATCAAGGAAATTACTGGAATTGATCCAAGAACCGGGAAAGTTAAAAAAAGAAGCATTTCGAATGAAGAAAAGTTTTCAGCTCTTTCCTTTAAAATACAGCTTGATCCACATGTGGGAAAACTAACCTATACCCGTATTTATTCAGGCGTCTTGGAATCGGGAACATATGTCTACAATATCAATAGAAACAAACAAGAACGGGTAAGCCGAATTCTTCTCATGCACGCCAATCAGAGAGAAGAAATAGATAAGGCTTATGCGGGAGAAATAGTCACCTTGGTTGGTCCTAAGGATACACGAACTGGAGATACTTTAGCCGATCCTAATGACCCAATTCTTTTGGAAAAAATAACATTCCCCGAGCCGGTTATCTCACTTGCAATAGAACCAAAAACCAAAGCCGACCAGGAAAAACTGGCTTTTACACTACAAAGACTGGCAGAAGAAGACCCAACATTCAAAGTCAAAGTCAATCATGAGACTGGCCAAACAATAATGTCCGGTATGGGAGAGCTTCATCTTGAAATATTAGTAGATAGAATGAGGCGGGAGATGGGCATGCAAGTAAACGTAGGAAAACCACAAGTCGCTTACAAAGAAACTGTTAAAAAATCGGTCGAAGCAGAGGGTAAATACATCAAACAAACAGGTGGACATGGTCAATACGGACACTGTCTTATAAAAGTGGATCCCCTTTCACGGGGAGAAGGATTTAAATTTATCAATAAAATAAAGGGGGGAACTATTCCTTCGGAGTTTGTACCTTCGGTAGAAAAAGGAGTAAAAGAAGCTCTTGATAAGGGAGTCTTGCTTGGATATCCGATGACCGATCTGCAGGTAACTTTGTACGACGGAAGCTATCATGATGTCGATTCGTCGGATATTGCGTTTAAAATAGCTGGTTCCATGGCTTTGCAAGACGGAGCGAAAAGATCGGGTATCGCACTTCTGGAACCGATCATGAAACTCGAGGTTACCGTACCAGAAAATTTCATGGGAGTGGTGATCGGCGACGTTTCAGCCAAAAGAGGAAAGATTTTGGGGACCGAAAAAAGAAGCAGAGCCGTAGTAATCAAAGCCTATGTCCCCTTAGCTGATATGTCGGGATATGCAACAGTACTTCGATCTCTTACTGAAGGACGCGGATTCTTCTATATGGAACCTTCTCACTACGAAGAAGTTCCCAATAATATTGTCCAGGGAATGATCAATAAATAAGAAAAGCAAAAAGAGTTAAAGTAGGTGTCGCGAGTGAAAAACATTCTCGACCCTACTTCGTCTTTCAGACTTTGTTGGGCAAGGAAGCTAAAGCAGCTTGCCCTCCGAAGCGTTAGCGAAGGAGGGAGAAAAATGTTCACGAGTGACAGAATCTACTAAGATATGAAAATATTAGTCTTTTCAGATACTCACCTTACTCACACATTCGAGCCCAACAAATTTGAGCTTCTTAAGAAAATTATCTTAAAAGCGGATAGAGTGATTATTAACGGAGATTTTTGGGACGGCTATCGTACTACGTTTGATACATTTATCGCATCCGACTGGAAAAGACTTTTTCCCCTCTTAAAATCGAAAAAAACCGTATATCTATTTGGGAATCACGACAGAAAATCATTTATGGATAAAAGAATGAGGCTATTTTCAGACACTCAAAGCGAAACATTCATACTAAGAATAAATGGAAAAAACTTTATTTTTGAGCATGGAAACAGAATCTCGCCGCTTCTTGACGAAAGTCCTCTTATGCCACATTTCTTGAATCGGATCACTACTCGAATTGCGGGCTTCGCCTTAAAGAACATCTCCTTCCTTCAATTTCTTCATAAAAGGATGAATGTAATTATTAAAAGTAAGATGGAAAAAAGATTAAAAAGAGATGATATCTTGCTCTGTGGTCATTCTCATTATCCGGAAATTGATCTTAAACACAAATTTGTCAATTCAGGATATATTCAAAATGGAAAAGCTCATTATCTTATAATTGAAGAAGGAAAAATCATCGCAAAAAAGGAATTTTATCCAAAGACTTAAGTAAGACTCTGTTGGTTTA
>MFZI01000071.1 GCA_001789355.1 Candidatus Roizmanbacteria bacterium RIFCSPHIGHO2_01_FULL_39_8 | reverse complement strand
ATGTTTTCTTTGGATGTATTTTCAGAAGGCGGCAACTTCTGGGAAATGCTGGGCGGTTTCCTGATCCACACCATACCATCCATATTAATGACTGGGGTGCTCGTATTGGCATGGAGAAGGGATTGGCTTGGTTTTATGACATTTTTAGGAGCAGCAATATTTTTCCTGCGTTTTTTATTACGAAATCCGATTGAAGAATTAGGTGTTTTACTGCTCATTTCAGGTCCGATGACGGTGATTGCCTTATTGTTTTGGGCTAACTGGAAGTGGGGAAAGCCTCAGAGGAATGTCAGTTCTTGAAACGACTACCCCCGTTAATCATTATTTAAAGCTCAATATCTCAAGGTTATATTATACACCTTGAAAAACCATTTTCATTCTGTTTATACTAAATTAGAGGGAGCCTGACTCCCTAGATAGAAAATGAAAAATAAAAAAGTCGCTGCCCTACTTGCTTTATTGTTCCCCGGCCTTGGCCATTTGTATATTGGTAAATACATAGACGCGCTGGTGTTTATCGCTGGAACAGGAATTTTATGGTATGCGTTTTTTTTAAAAGGCGCTTATTTAATAAGTACCCGCAGTCCCAATTACTATCTTGTCCTGGGCGCTTTGATTTTTGTCTATTTGTTCTCAATTTTTGATGTTTATAGGAAAACTAAATAGTCTATGAAAAAAGGCCTGCCGGCAAAATTTTTACTGATCCCGGGGATAGTTATTTTTTTAGTTTTGATAATAACTTTCGGCCCTCGGTTTCTCCCAGATGAATCTGAATATAAAAAGGACCAAACGCGTTTAGTTGAAATAACGAACGGAGCGCTACCTAAAGAACCTCTGGCTGAAATCAAATATCCAATTCAAGGCTACAGAATCCCAGGTCTGGGAGGTTTTTGTTGGCTTGAATCTGCTTCTGGATTAATAAAATACTTGGAACCTGATATTGATTTTGACACCTTTGTTTTTTACGCCAGACCGACTCTGGTGATGGCTGGAAGGAATAATAATGAAAGATGGGGACCAGGCACAAACCAGATCCACGCTTTTACCCAACTTGGATATACAGCTTTTCGAGGTTCAACTAGTCATATTGATTTACCGCAAAGCGTTTTTCCTGATATTGAACATGGTAACTTAATCTATTTTAAAACTCCCCAAGAAGAGCTTGATTTAATGAAGAAAATGATTTCTGCACGCATCATCCCGACTATTGTTTATGATGGAGACTTCTCTACGATAGTGGGTTATAACAAGGATGGACTTTGGATTGTAAAAAGCGACCCTTCCCAAACAGATATAGAGGGAAGAAGTTTTCTGACTTACCCGGTCCCTTTTGAACCTACTTTTATTACCTATAAAGAACTTTTTGAAAAGTGGGAAGTAGACTATCAGTTTTTCTGGTTTGAAAAGACAAAGCCACGGGAACCTGTAGATAACATATATATAGTAAACAAGGCAAATGCTCAGGAGGCTGCTCAAAACATGAAGTTGGTTATTGATTATCTCAAAAAGGGAGGAAATTTAGTTGATTTCACCTACGCGATAGACATTCCCTCTTCGATTACCCTGTATCGATATTTTACCAAAAGGGGAAACATTGACCTTGCCAATCAATATCTTGAAATAGCCAAAATTCTTGATTCTCAAAGAGAATCTTTAGGACCACGTCCAGTAGCAACCGAGCAAAATGATAGAAATTTTTATATTGAAACTCTTACAAAAGTGCAACCACTCTATGGGGAAATTGCTACCATGTGGCCTTAAGGACGCATAATAATTGATTGAAGAAACAATTAATTTCCTCCGGAGCAATCTTGGGAACAATTTTCTTTGGTTTCGCCAAGGGCTGGCTCACACAAAGAGTTACCGCAAACACCGGGCTGACCCTGATCATCTCCTAAGGTTTTTGTCTGCTCTTGAGAGTTGCTATTACTAACATCTTCATCTGGACAGTCGCTGGGACAAGTTGATTGGGTTTCTCCGACAAGGCCTTCGCAAACGCCATTACCACAGCCGGTTGGTTGTTGGCCTCCATTTAATTCCGGCTTTTGATTTTCATCCATAATTATTTTTCCTGGTGCGGGTTGTGCTTGATCGCCTGGTTTTAGTTTTACTGCATCAGGGTTTTTGTTGACGAAAGCCGCGATGATTGTCAGCAGTAAAAATAGGGTGGCTGATGTCAAGAGAAAGATGGTCACCTGTTTGCCGGTCAGTTTCAAAGATGAAAGCTTTGTGGTATTAAATTGCATAAGAGCCTTTTTTTGTTTTTCCAGAAACTTAAGCTTTCTTAAGGCAGTGAAAATTACAAGTGAAAACAATGATCCGATAAATCCAAAACCGAATAGCATGCCGGGGAGTTTTATTTGATTGTCTTTAAAAGTCGGCATGGCGCCCTTAAAATTTGGATCGCAATCAACCCTGCAGTTATCAATTGTTTCCGGACCTGCGCATTTACTGTCTCCACAATTAGAAGATTTAATTTGTTCACCAACACCAGCACCTCCCCTCATCATTTCCTCGATTGGTTTTGGTTCGGTTATGGTTGTACAAGTCACAGCTTTAGCGTCTTTAGTGATTGTCTCAAAAAAATAAACCGACCCGCCGGTTCCCACTGCTACATACTTTCCGTTGGCAGAGATATCTATCTCCTCAACGTATTCTTCAAAAGGAACTTCAAAGTTGATGTTTTTATCTTTTGAGAGAATATGGATTTTATTATCGGTCCCGCCTACCACAATAAAACTCCCATCATCGGAAATATCTATCCCTCCAAGCGCAGCATTAAAAGTCCATATTCCCACTGGCTGATTTGATTTGCTATCAAAGATGTAAGCCTGACCCCCAAAGGTTGAAGCACCGATATAATTACCGTCAGGAGTGAAATTTAATGCCCGAACCGAGCTATTATTGCTTGTAGGAAATTTCCAGACTGGTTCTTTAGAGTCTTTAGAAAAAAGAAAAACAGCACCATCACCCGACTCGCTTCCGACAGCTGAAAAAGAACCATCAGATGATATCTTGGCTCGATGGACAGGTGAGTCGTAAGTTAACATCTCACTTTTTATTAAAGGATTATTTGAGTCGCGAGAAAAAAGATAATATCTTCTATCCGGGCACCCGGTTGAACCAGCAATATACTTTCCGTCGTTAGATAGTGAAACATCATGGAAATTCCCTGAAGAATGGTATTGCCATAAAGGTTTTTCACTTTTTTCGTTCCAAAGAATCAAGAGATTGGTGTTTACGTCTGACTCTGTACCTCCTGTAGCGCCCGCCATATATTTACCATCTTTAGAAATCGCTACATTATAAGCATTACCAGCCATGTTATAACGCCAGACAGGTTTATTGCTTGAACTGTTAAAAAGTAGAATGCTATTGGCAATTGAAGCAATAATTTTTGAACCATCTCCAGAAACAGCCACCCCCCCTTTTAAGTCCCCGCCAATTTCACTTCCAGTATCATGTTTATAAACCCATTTAGGCTCTTTAGGATTATCAAGGCCAAATAGATAAATATGTCTTGAAGTTTTAGCCGCAAGATATTTTCCGTCATCAGATAAGAACACCCCACCCACCCATTCTTCTTTTGTTGGATAAGAGAGGATTTTCTCTCCGGTCTTACTATCGATAACTGCGATTTCATTATGTAAGAAATCTCCTTCAAAAAGAACGGGGCCATTATCGGGTGAATCAATGATTGAAGCCCGGGCTTTACCAAGACCGTTTGAAGCTTCGAAATAATAAAAGTTGGAACCAATTTTATCCGGAACAAATTTATAAACATAACGAACTCCTTCTTTGTAGTTATTATCACCTGGATTAGCCTTTTCCATATCGATAGGTTTTCCATTAAAAATAATACGCATATACTGAGGCGGTTTCCCCTCTTTATCACGGTAAGAGACCGTATATGTGTAGCGTTGACAAACCGGCCCCCACATTGGATAGATAAAGTTGTTAAAAAGCTCTGGATCATCGGCGGTTTTTTGAAGTTTCGGAATTATTCCACCCGGTGCATTTTTATCTTCGGCAGAAACAGGATTAAAGGCAAAGATTGACAGCAGGATAATAAGACAAAAGATTATCAAGTCTTTTATTTTCATATGAAGCTTTAATTTATCGTATCGGAATTCGAAAAATTATTAGGATAATTCGGATGAAATTCGTAGATTAGGATTGCTACCGAACGTGCTTGAAAGCGACTCGCCTCGCTGAGGCACCGGCGAAGCGGGTACGAATGATCCGAATAAACATCCGAATGATACGAATATTTAAAGTTTGTTACTTATTTTAATTGAAACAAAAAAAGACTGATAAAGCAAGGAGTTGGAAATCGAATTTTAAACGGGGTTCACTTAGAGATTATGGAGATAAACAAAAAAAGGTGATATTACGAGTCAAATGGTCGTCTCATTTTTAAGAATAAAGTCACGTAGTAATCGTACGATGATTATTAACAACAAAAAAACCGGGCTTGGTTTATCAAGCCCGGCCTTGGATACGATAGTTGATTTTATTTACTCAACTGCCCACGAACTGCACCAGCAGGAAAGTCACTGGTATGGACATTGACATAGTAGTTTTCCGAATGTTGACGAATGGCTTTGACAAGTTCCTTGTCTGCATTAACGCAACCACTGGATACGCCACTAGCATTAGGAGGAGTTAAGGGAACTACTATTGGGCCGGCCACACCAACTGGTGCGGCGTGGATATGCGCCCCGGTGGCGGGGAGAATCACATCTGCCACTTCAAGTCGATAACAAACTTCTGCTTGGCCTTGATTTAACCATAATCGAGCAGTACCGTTTCCATCCGGATCACCAGAACCCGGAACTTCGTTAATTCCACTAAGCTCGGCTGCCAAAGGTCTACCTCCGGCTGAGGCTGACCGAACTGTTATACTCAACATAGCTACTCCAGCCAGCAAGGTTAAACCAATGGCAATTGCCTTTGAGAAAGCAGCT
>MFZI01000070.1:37657-38929 GCA_001789355.1 Candidatus Roizmanbacteria bacterium RIFCSPHIGHO2_01_FULL_39_8 | reverse complement strand
TCGCTTACCCTATAGCGATAGTTGCCTTTTTAGCGTATGTGCGAAAGTTCAAGTTGATGATTGTGATCGTCATAATTTCGCTTGTCCTGAGTCTTTTATCTGACAATCTATCTTCAAGGTTTGCTCAGACGCTTCGCATAAAACAAATCTATGTGAATGAACAAACAGGTGCAGTCGTCATACCTCAAAAAATATCAGTGAAAGAGTTGCCTGCGGGGACATTGTTTATGGAACTGGACAAACCCGTAGATCAAACAACGAGAAGTGCCCAGACAAATAAGTTGTTGACTGATAAAATTATTGCCGATCTTCAAGACGAGGCCAGAAAATCGGGAAAAACCCTGACAGACAAACAGGCAGCAGACATGGCGTCAACCATATCTGCCGGATTAAAGCCTATCAATACGGTTGTTTCTGATATTTCCATGGCAACGCGTATCCAAGTTGAGTGGCCGCGGGCTATCAATGCATTTTTGTCGTATCCTATCTTTGGCAAGGGACCCTCAACAATCACAGAAGCAACTGACAATGACTATCTACGCTGGTTAGGAGAGTTTGGATTGGTGGGGACTCTTATCTTTTTATATATCCTTTTCTCATTCAGCAAATTTATTTTTCTCAATAGGAAAAAATATGGAAAGAATGAAGAATATATATTTTTAGGATATCTGACTGGATTATTCGGACTTCTCATCTATGCATCCTACTTCGATGTATTTGAAGCATCCAAAGTAGCCTATACATTTTGGTCTATCACCGCGATTATTGTAGGATATCTGACTCTTAAACCTTCTCGCAACGCCTGATACGATAAAAAACCAATCTATGAAAAAAAAGCATTTTGAAAAAATTGATTTCTTTATACTTTCGGCAATTCTCTTGGTGGCTCTTTCATTCAGACTATACAAAATCAACACTCCCCTTGCTGATCTACATTCATGGAGACAGGCGGACACAGCTGCAGTTTCTCGTAACTTTGCAAAAGATGGGATTAATCTCATGCTCCCCCGCTATGACGACCTATCGGGAAGAGAAACAGGAAAAGATAATCCCTACGGGTATCGAATGGTAGAATTTCCGCTTTATAATTTAGTACCAGCAGTGCTTTATTCTTTACTTCCGACTATTCCTATTGAAATATATGGAAGACTTACTTCACTCTTTTTTTCTCTTATTATTATCTCGGTCGTGTACTATCTTACCCTCAAAGAGACCAACAGATTGATCGCAATCATCTCAAGCGCTGTCTATGCGACATTTCCCTTTTTTGTT
>MFZI01000070.1:24186-37646 GCA_001789355.1 Candidatus Roizmanbacteria bacterium RIFCSPHIGHO2_01_FULL_39_8 | reverse complement strand
GGAAAAGGATAAGCTCCCAACTTTATTTTTACTCATTTCTTCACTATTTTTTGCTCTTTCGATCCTGGTAAAACCCACAGCGATTTTTTACACCCTGGTAATAGCATATCTATTTCTTAAAAATCAGAAAAAGGCTGTTCTTACTAATCCGTTAGCTTATCTATATGTAATTATTGTGTTGACTCCTTTTATCCTTTGGAGAATATATATCAGTCAGTTCCCTGAGGGGATTCCAGCCAGTGACTGGCTTTTCACAAGCGTCAATACTTCTGAGGGTTTGAAAAATATACTATTACGCCCTGCTTTTTTCCGTTGGATTTTTTTTGAGCGGATCAACAATATTATCCTAGGCGGCTATCTAACAGTCTTTTTTATCTTGGGAATCTTCAAAAAAAATAATAACTATTTTTTTCACTTCTTACTCCTTTCTACCCTTGCCTACCTTTTTATTTTTGAAGGGGGGAATGTCCAGCATGAGTATTACCAAATTCTCATACTCCCTACATTAGCGATATTTGTCGGACTCGGTGCTGGTTTTCTTTATTCTTTGAAGAAGTATCTTGTTTTTCCTTTGCTAACATTCGCTATCACAGGAGGTCTTTTTGTACTCTCATTTTATTTTTCTTACTTTCGAGTAAAAGATTATTACAATTATCCCTCAGATATTACCCAAATTGCCAAAATCATTAACTCCTTATCTCTCAATAGCGACAAAATTGTTACTGATACGACAGGAGACACCACTCTCCTTTATTTGGCTAATAGAAAGGGGGCTCCAGCTCTCTACAAAGATCCAAAAACCTTGGGTCAGCTTGGGTATGCATATATGATCATCTTTAATAAGGACTATATAGTTCAACTAAAACAAGAAAACTTCAAAAGCATTTTTGAAAACGATAAATTCACCATGTTTAAACTATGAAGATTTTGATGCTTACTCCCTATCTTCCTTACCCGCCTGCCTCGGGGGGCCAAATTCGAACTCTCAACCTACTCAAATATTTAAGCAAATCAAATGAGATAACTCTGATAGCCCTTTACAAAAATGAGACAGAAAAAAAATACGCAAAACAGTTGGAATCATATTGTAAGAAAATATACTTATGCAAACGGGCAGAAAAACCCTGGCAGTTAAATAATATTCTCAAATCAATCTTTTCCCTAACTCCATTTTTAATCGTCAGAAATTTTTCTCAGGAGGCAAAAAATACAGTTGAGGGGCTTTTAAAAAAGGAATATTTTGACGTGATACACGCCGAGACGTTCTACATAATGCCGCATATTCCAAAGACGAAGGTACCTATTTTTCTTCTGGAACAAACAATTGAATATAAAGTCTATCAACATTACATTGATTCACTCCCCTCTTACATCAAATATTTTTTCTTCTTTGATATTTTAAAGCTGAAATATTGGGAACGATACTATTGGAGACAGGCTTACCTCGTAGGGACCGTTTCCGAAACGGATAAAAAAATGATCAGCAAATTGGAACCTCAAATCAAACCAGTCGTCATCCCCAATGGCGCAGGTGATGAACTCATCGCCTATCATCTTACGAAGAAGGATTTTCTTAACCCAAAGATACTATTTTTAGGAAATTTTGCCTGGCTGCAAAATACGGAGGCCGCCTCATTTCTCTACTACAAAATACTCCCTAAACTGAGCGAAAAAGTCTCACCTATAGAGGTTGTCATCGCTGGACAAAAGGCTAAAGATAAATTGAAACTAAAAGAAAACAATACTATTCAAATTATTGATATTGATACAGACGATGTAGACCTGGTAAAAAAAATTTATGGCGAATCTACCGTTTTTATCGCTCCTATATTCGGGCCAGGGGGAACAAGGCTGAAGATTCTCGCTGCGATGGCAACAGGACTACCCGTTATTTCCACTAAAACAGGCGTGGCTGGACTTCTCGTAAAGGATGGGTACCACGTTCTGTTGGCAAAAAATGAAGATGAATTCGTAGAAAAAATAAATCTTCTTCTTACAAATCCAGCGCTTTACGAAAAACTAAGAACAAATGCTTATAAGTTGGTCAATGAAATTTACAACTGGAAAAAGATTTCGCATAAGTTAGAGATTGCATACGCAAAAATCAAGGAACTATGAAATTAGGAATTGATATTTCACAAATTGTACATCAGGGTACGGGGGTTGCCCGCTTTACCAATGGTTTACTAAACGCTATTTTAGATAACGATACAAATAACCAGTGGACTTTTTTATTTTACTCTTTGCGAAAAAACCTGGATCCTCAATTGGAAAAAAAAATTAAGTCGAAAGGCCATATGTTGATTAAGTGGAAATTACCTCCTACTTTTGCTTCATTTCTTTTTAACGATCTCCACGAATTATCTAAAATTCTAACGTCTAACATCAAACATCTAGCTTTGCTCGACTGGTTTGTCACCTCTGACTGGATAGAATTTCCACTTTCCGTAAAAAAAGCTGCTATCGTCCACGATCTTGTCTATCTTCGTTATCCTGAAACTGCTCATTCTAAAATCGTCTCGACGCAGAAAAAAAGATTAGAGTGGGTGAAAAAGGAGTCCAAGATCATACTTGCGGACTCTGAATCTACAAAACAGGATCTAGAAAAATTTCTTGGTATCGATAAGAATAAAATAAAGGTAAATTATCCCGGTGTTGAAGTTGACATTCCGAATCCAGACAGAACCGAAGAAATTTTAAGGAAATATGGAATAAAAAAACCTTTCATTTTAACCGTAGGGAAAAAAGAGCCTCGTAAAAATCTTGGCCGACTTGTCAAGGCCTTCAACAATATTAATAACGAGCAAATTGAATTGGTCATCGTTGGTCCCACAGGGTGGAGCAACATGGATGCATCGAATAATCGACTTGTCCTGAGCGAAGTTGAAGGATTAATCGATACAAGTTCAAAAAATAAAATTCACCATTTGGGATTTGTGGAAGACGGTGAACTTTTTGCTCTTTTTAAAGCCTGCTTATTTTTTATTTTACCCTCAATTTGGGAGGGGTTTGGGTATCCTGTTATAGAGGCAATGAAGCTTGCTGTACCCGTAGCAGTATCAAATACCTCATCGCTCGCAGAGATTACTCAAGATGCGGGGCTGTTATTTGATCCTTTCAAGGTTGAAGAGATCGCTCAAGTCATGAAAAAACTCAGCTCAGATGAAGACTTGCGAAAACAGCTCGCTCAAAAAGGATTGGAAAGAAGTAAACTATTTATGTGGGAGAGTTACTTTGAAAGAATGATTAAAGCACTTAAGAGTAATTCGTGATTTGTAATTGGTAATTCGGCTTTCCTAATTACTAATATCTAATTACTAATTACTACTAGTATGATTATAGGTATCGATGGCAACGAAGCTAATGTAGTTGAAAAAGTAGGAGTTTCATTCTATACATTAAAACTACTCGAACACTTTCAAAAGAAAGCCGATAGAGACTTGCAGTTTATCGTATTCTTAAAGTCAAAACCTTCAAATGACTTACCTCGTCCGAATGCTCATTTTACCTACAGTATAATCAGTGGCAACTTTTTGTGGTCCCAAACTTTTCTTCCC
The DNA here is from genome assembly GCA_001789355.1 of Candidatus Roizmanbacteria bacterium RIFCSPHIGHO2_01_FULL_39_8. Lineage (GTDB taxonomy): Bacteria > Patescibacteriota > Microgenomatia > UBA1406 > GWC2-37-13 > O2-01-FULL-39-8. The sequence goes on along the minus strand of MFZI01000070.1, from coordinate 34,089 downwards.
CTCGAGCTATATAAACGAAAAGCTTTTGGACAAAATATTCAAGTTTTCTTTTCACCCGCTCACTACGTCCCGCGTTTTTGCCCAATACCGGTCGTCGTCACCATACATGATCTTTCTTATTTTTATTATCCCGATGAATTCCTAAAAAAAGATCTGTATCAGCTCAAAAATTGGACAGAATACTCAATTAAAAAGGCTCGCACAGTCATAGCCGTATCTAATACAACGAAAAAAGATATCGTCAAGTTCTACCATACTCCTGATGAAAAGATTGATGTCGTTTATAATGGTGGCCCTCCTCGTCATTCCGAGCGAAGCGAGAAATCCCTCAATAGATTCAAATTGACACAACAAAAATACATTCTCTTTGTTGGTACGCTTCAGCCCCGAAAAAATGTAGACGTACTTTTGGAATCGTTTACCCTATTTAGAAAGGGTACTCCCGGATTCAAACTTGTCTTGGTGGGAAAAAAAGGTTGGTTATACGAACATATTTTCAAACGCGTTGAAGATCTTGGGCTCAAAAAGGATGTCATTTTCACCGGCTATCTGAAAGATGATCAGGTATCGATGTTGTACAAAAAAGCCTTTTGTTTTGTCATGCCTTCGCTCTATGAGGGATTCGGAATTCCTCTTTTGGAATCTATGAGTCACGGGTGTCCCGTGATCAGCTCCTTTGCTTCCAGCCTTCCCGAAATTGGAGGCAATGCCTGCCTCTATTTTGACCCAAAAGATCCGCAGGAGCTACTTGAAAAACTCGTCATCCTAAAAAATAACCAAGAATTGCGTAAAGACTTAATCCAAAAAGGTAAGGAACGGACAAAATTATTTTCATGGCAGAAATGCGCCGACCAAACATTACAAGTTCTCAGAAACAGTCATTCTGCGGAGTGAAACGACTCCAGAATCGATTCTGGACAAGCCAGAATGACGATTAACCATGATGAATATAAAAATATTAATTGATCATTTCGATATCGAGGGATTTAATAAAAAAGCCATTCATCCTCTTCAGTCGTGGCAGTGGGGTGAAGCAAGAAAGAAAATGGAGATAGAAGTGCTCCGGATTGATGCGGAAAAAGATGTCTTTCAACTCACGTTTCACAAAATTCCCAAAACAAATTATAAAATTGGATATCTTCCCCGCTCAAGCTTCCCGTCAAAAGAAGTCTTAGCTTTTCTCCACGATTATGGTAAAAAAAATAATGTTATATATATCAAAATCGAGCCCTATGTTTTTGCGAATAACTATAAACTGCAAACTATAAACTACAAACTTAAAGAATCCCCTCATCCTCTCTTTCCTAAGTGGACACAGATTTTGGATTTAAGAAAATCAGAGGAAGAATTATTAAAACATATGCGCAACAAAACTCGCTATAACATCCGGCTTGCCCAAAAAAAAGGCGTTTTCATTAAAGAAATGTCGAATGCCGAGGGATTTGACATATTTTCAAAGCTCTATTTCGAAACCTGTAAAAGACAAAAATACTTTGGACATACAGTAACTTATCATAAATTAGTATGGGAAAATCTGAAAAAAAATATTGCACACATTCTTATTGCCTTTTATAAAAATACTCCCTTAGCTGCTTATGAATTATTTTTTTTCAAAAAGACGCTTTACTATCCCTATGGAGGGACATCGCTCGAATATAGAAACTTGATGGCTTCTAATCTACTCATGTGGGAGGCAATTCTATTGGGTAAAAAACTGGGTGCCGAAACATTTGATATGTGGGGATCGCTTCCTCCGAACTACAATCAAAACAACTCATGGACCGGTTTTACTCGCTTCAAAGAAGGCTATGGGACAACATTTACAGAATTTATAGGGAGTTATGACCTAGTGATAAACACTTTTTTATACTATCTTTCAAATGCCGCATACTCACTTCGCAACTTTTATCTTCACTTAAAGAAGGCCTAGTTTGGCTTTTTTTCTTCACTCTTTTGTAGCTGAGCGAATTCTTTTTTGGGAAGAATAGGAAATCCTTGATGATTCTTAGGCATGGCGAGAGCTACTTTCAATACTTCATCCATGTGGTTAACGAATTCGAAGTGTAGATCTTTCAATACATATTGAGGGATATCTTCTAAGTCTTTCTTATTATCTTTTGGCATGATTACTGTCTTGATATTGGCTCGATGAGCTGCAATTACTTTTTCTTTAACACCACCGATTTCAAGCGATCTGCCCCGAAGAGTCACCTCTCCCGTCATCGCGACATCGCGTCGGACAGGGATTTTAGTGAGCGCGGAAATCATTGCAGTCGTGATGGCGATTCCGGCGGACGGTCCGTCTTTTGGCACTGCACCTTCAGGGACGTGAACGTGGATGTCAATTTTGTGAAAAAAATCTTTAGAGAGACCAAACAAATCCCAGCGCGCACGAATGTAAGAGAGCGCAGCCTGACATGACTCCTTCATTACTTCTCCTAGATGGCCCGTCAGGGTAAGCCCACCTTTACCTGGCATGATTGCAACTTCGATAAAGAGGATATCTCCCCCCGCTTGAGTCCATGCTAGTCCTGTAGAAATCCCGACTGTGTCTTTTTCTTCGATCATCTGTGAGGAATACTTATAGGGACCAAGGTATTTTGCAACGTCGTTTACGCCAACTACTTTAGAATTCGTTTTCTTCTCGATAATCTCCCGTCCCACTTTCCTGAAAATAGCAGCAATCTGTCTTTCTAATTCACGTACTCCTGCTTCCCTGGTATATCTTCTAATCATGACCCGCAGTGCATTATCAGTTATCTTTGCGTCCTTTTCGTTCATGCTGTGCGCCCCAAGTTGCTTTTTAATCAAGTGGTCTTTGGCAATATTGAATTTTTCATCCTCTGTATAACCTGGAAAATGAATAACCTCTAATCGATCCAATAGTGCATCAGGAATTGTGTCTAAAATATTTGCCGTTGTAATAAAGAAAACATCTGACAAATCAAAATTCACTTCAAGATAGTGATCTGAGAAGGAGTGGTTTTGTTCAGGATCCAAAGCTTCGAGGAGCGCTGCGGATGGATCACCTCGATAGTCTCTTCCAATTTTATCGATTTCATCAAGCATAAAAACAGGATTTTTCGTCCCCGCTTGTTTTACTCCCTGGATCATACGACCTGGCATTGCTCCGACATAGGTCCTCCTGTGACCACGGATTTCTGCTTCATCCCGAATTCCGCCTAATGAAATCTTGACGAATTTCCTACCCAGTGATCGCGCAATTGACTTGCCCAATGAAGTCTTTCCTACACCTGGAGGTCCGACAAAACAAAGAATGGTAGGTGGATGCTCCTTCTTATTCGCTTCCTTCTGCTCATTTCTCTTTCTTAATTCAATAACAGCGAGATACTCCAAGATTCTTTCTTTTATTTTTTTCAGTCCAAAGTGATCCTCGTTCAAAACTTTTTCCGCCTGTTTGATATCGATTTCATTTGGAGATGCAACAGACCATGGAATTTCAACTAACCAATCAAGATATGTTCTTATATATGAAGCTTCTGGATTAAATTGGGACATTTGGGAAAGTCGTTTAAGTTCTTTTATCGCTTTCTCTTCAACGCTTTTGGGCATGCGGGCTTTCTTGATCTTATCTCTATACTCACCAATGTCTCTATCTTCTCCTTTTCCACCCAACTCCTCCTCTATTGTTTTCATCTTCTCACGTAAAAAAGTCTCTCGCATCCCCTGTTCGAATTTTTGCTGCGTTTTTGAAGAAATATTTTTCTCTATTTCCAGTATTTTTATCTCTCTGTTTATATACTCTACTTCCTGCTTGAGTCTTGCCTTAAGATCGGTCTCCTCAAGCAGATCTTGACGCTCTTCCGTTTTAATATCAAGTACTACCGCTATTTGATAGGAGAAGTCTTGAGGATTGGTAATATTTAAGATATTCATCAAAAAAACGAAGTCTACTGTTTTTCCCAGATTTATTGCTCGTTTGATCTGGGAAGCTAGATGTTTTACCATCGCTTGGACTTCCTCGTCATGGACTACTTTATCTTGAAGTTTTTCCACCTTCGCTTCTAAATAAGGAGTTTCTTTTGTATACTCAACAATCTTTATTTTCTCTCTTCCTTTTACCAAGGCGTTCATTTCACCTTTTTCTCCTGCGACTGTTTTTTCAATGGTAGCAAGTATTCCAATTTGATACAGGTCGTTTTTTTTGGGATCATCAATAGCCGAATTTTTCTGCATCACGAGAATGACCTTGTTTCCTCTTTTGACCCCTTCCTTGATACCATCTAAACTTTTGGGCCTGCCAAAAACGAGTACGTTTTCTGTGCCCGGGAAAACAATTGCGTCGCGTACTGCGACAACTGGATAAAGTGACTGCTCTAAAGGATTTGATAGTATGGACATAATTATACTCCTTCGCTCTTGTAAATTAATAGTTGACAAAGAGCTTCGGAAGTATTACTTACACTGATTTTCAAAATAAATGCCTCGAAGCTATCAAGTTTTTTTGATAGCGAAGTGGCATTAGCAGTGTAGCATAATGTTTGCTAACTGTCAACCGGAATTCTTATATTCCTATCTCAACAGTATTTATTCAAATTCTTTCAACAAAGTTTCAATTTGGGTAAAGCGAGGTCTCTCTAAAAGTGTGGATTCGCCTACTTGATTTAATTGATCGGTAAAGGTGGGACGATGAGACTGGTAAACAATCCCAAGCGGGAATTTTTCTTTTGACATCTCCAATCCCTGCTTCATTGCTTCATCCAAATTGTCTTTTTGATAATCAGCCGGCAATTTATACGTGTGTTGCATGTAGTACTGGTAGGTGTTTATTTTGTTGAAAGTCACACATGGCTGTAAGACGTTTACCAGGGAAAATCCCTTATGATTGATCCCTTCTTTGATCATTTCTATCACGTGGTTAGCATTACCGGCAAATGTCTGTGCCACAAAGGTCGCTCCCTGTGAGATGGCAAGCGTCAATGGATTTACCGGTACTTCTATAATTCCTGATGGTGTTGATTTGGATTTGAATCCTTTTTGGGCTGTCGGAGCAACTTGGCCGGTTGTTAACCCATACACTCCGTTATCATGAACAATGACGGTTATATCATGATTACCCCGACATGCATGGATAAAATGATTCCCACCCTCACCGTAACAGTCTCCGTCACCGACAATAGCAACAACGGGCATTTTGTGGTTTGAAATTTTTGCACCTATCGCGTTTGGAAGAGCTCTTCCGTGCAATGAATGAATTGCGTACGCATTCAAGAAATCATTCATGTTTCCGGAACAGCCTATGCCAAATACAACCATCAATGAAGAAGGGTCAAGTCCAAGTTGGACTAAAGCTGATTTTATCGAGATGCCTATTCCCCAATCTCCACAACCTGGACACCAAGTTGGGTTGTAACCGCTAAAATCTTGTATCGTTGCCATAATGCATTAAACATTGAACATGTAACATATAACATCAGAAAAAGCTTAATTTATACTTCGTTCCAGTGTTACATGTTGCGTGTTACGTGTTCCATGATTTCTTCTGGCCAAAAGGGTCTCCCGTCATACTTGAGAAGTTTCTCTTTAATTTCTATTCCCGTTTCCATTAATAAAAGCTTGGCGAATTGAGCATGAGAATTATTTTCAATGAGCACATACTTCTTTCCGTTCGGAAAAAGTGGAACGATTTGCTCTTTTTTCATCGGATATACATGGGTAAAGTGGAGATAAGCAGTCCTTTCTCCCTGGAGAGCAAGGAGTTTTTGAGCCTCAAGAATTGGTCCTTTTGTCGAACCCCACGAAACAAAAACAATCTCAGCTTTATTCATATCCCCAAATACTTTCGGAGCTTCAAAATCTTCGGCGAGATAGGTATCCCACTTTTTATTTCTTTTTTCGACCTGTTGTTTCCTGGCGGTCGCATCTTCTGTTGTATGTCCATCTTCAAGATGTTCGTACGAATTGACTTGATAGAAGTGCCCTTTTGCCCCAGGAATCAATCGTGGACTTATTCCATCACCAGTCAACTTGTAGCGCAAATATTTTTCTTGAGCTGCTTGTTGTAAATCTGCCCCGGTTGGTGGAACAGCTGTTAACGTCGGGGGAACTTGATTGCGTGAAGGTTGAGTAGAACTCTCTACGGGAGGTTGCTTGGTATCTTGCGATGGACTGATCGTACCTGGAGTCTGTCCTAAACTTTGCTGGATAGCTGGAGCGGCGGGTGTCGCTGTCGGAACGCTCGGCTTCGCTGGACTGATTATCTTTCCCTTGTCTATTTTATAGTTTGCAACTAATTGATCAATATATGTTCTCAAAACTGACTTATGAGATTCGGACAAGAACATGTCTGACAGAATGATAACGGGGGTCTGATATATTTCTGAAATATTGAAAGCTTTTGTCGTCAATTCAAGCATTTCCTCGATGTCTCCCGGTGCAAAAACCATTTTGGGAAATTCCCCGTGACCGGCATGTACCGCAAAGAGGAGATCTCCTTGCTCCGTCCAGGTTGGCATACCGGTCGCTGGACCTGCTCGTTGAGCGAGAAAAATAACGATAGGTATCTCTGCAATCCCTGCAAATGAAACTGACTCTACCATAAGAGCAAATCCTCCGCCTGAAGTTCCAACCGCAGCCCGAACGCCGGCAAACGAAGCACCAAGCGCCGTATTTATGACTGAAATTTCGTCTTCGGCGTGCCTCACGACCATTCCGGTTCTCTCCTGCCACGCGGCTAACGTAGTCAATACGGTGGAAGAGGGCGTCATCGGATAAGCTGAATAAACCCTGCAATCCCCTATAATGGCTCCGAGTGCAAATACATCATTTCCCGTCATAACTACTTTTTCTTCTGAATCACGGTGCTCCAAATGGGGTCTTATCTGTTGAGAAAAGTTATTTTTTACATGGTCGTATCCGAGCAGTGCAAATTGTTTATTGAAGCCAACCACCTCTTGGCCTTTTTTGGCAAATAATTTTTCCAAAATATCATTCAGCATCACAAGATCTGACCCTAAAATGGAAAGCGACGCTCCCATCGCTATCGTATTTTTCATGACTAGTTGACCTTTTAAATCAGAAAGAATTTTTTTGAAAGGGACGGCTATTTTTATAATATTTCCTTCGGGAATAGTGAACTCATCCGGGTCGTAGAGAACATAACTCTGAGATGTAAGTCTGTGTTTATGAAATTTATACGTATCTTCATTGAGACACACCAAAAAATCTATGTCTTTTTTTAATGCTTTTACATCTTCGTCAGAGACTACAACCTCTAAAGCATTATGACCACCACGAATAAGAGACGGGTACTCTAAATAATCAAATGTGTAGTATCCATGGCGGTTCGCGATTTTAGAGAATAGGAGTCCTGACGTCAAAATCCCAAATCCCGCCTCACCGCCAATTTTCCAAGTGTATTTCATTTAGCATGAAACATGTAACATGTAACAAGAGAAAGTTTTTCAAATGTTATATGTTGCGTGTTTTGTGTTACATGATTAGTCGTAACAACATGGATCTTTATATCCACAGTTTCTACAAATTGAATCTCTCCCACCCGGCATTCCTTTAATTGTCTCCAATTCACAACACGGACAATCTCTTAAATTCTCTTTATGGACTTTATCGACTATATAGACCTTAAGACTCTCACGCTGGGAAGATCTTCTTTCCTGTTTCATCCTCAATTATGATCGCAGCTACAGGACAACCTTTCGCTGCATCAATTATAACGTTGTCTGGATCATTATCCGCCGTAGCTAAAATTATTGCCTTCGCTTCAGAATCAAGAACAAATGTTTGCGGAGCAATGGCAACACATGTAGCTGCCCCGATACAGAGATCTCTGTCAACATGCATCTTCAAATTCCTGATTTTTACCGGGCCTGACGGATTTTGTGGATCTTTAAGGTTTACGTTATCCATGACTGTTGTGTCTAATTAGTTTCCGCAAATTTCTATCAGTTTCTACTAGTTTCTCTGTGAAATAAATAGAAATTACGAAACTTATCGAAATTGATTGTTAGTGGTAAATTATAAAAGTTTGTGTAATGCTTCTAAAGGCAATAGTGCACACTTGATTCTGTTTGGGCCAAGTTCTATTCCCAATAACTTAATCATAAATTCTTTGTCGAGCTTTTGCAATTCTTCATTTGTTTTCCCTTTGCAATACTCAGTAAGAAGTGAGGCGGCCGCTCGAGAAATAGCACAACCTTGACCGCTGAATTTGATTTCCATTAACTTTTTGCCGGTAAAAACTACGTCCATCCCGATTTTGTCGCCACATGAAGGATTTGAAACACTTGTTTTTTTAGAGGGACTCTTCAGTGTTCCGAAATTACGCGGATTTTTATAATGTTCCAGAATAATCTCTTGATAGATTGACATATTAAAAATTTAGCGAAGTATTTTTTGTACTTTCTTCAAACCTTCAACCAATTTTTCCACGTCATCCTTTGTATTGTAGATATAAAAACTTGCACGAACCGTAGCATTAATCCGCAAACTTTCGTGCAGCGGCATCGCACAATGGTGTCCAACTCTGATACAAATATTATCCTCGTCCAAAATCTGTGCAACATCGTGCGGGTGATAATTTGCGAAGGTAAAAGTAACGATTCCTCCTCTATGATCAACGTCACGCGGGCCTAAGATTCGTAACTGTCCCTTGAACTCGCTTAGCAACAAGTTTATTGCATACTGTGTAATTTCCATCTCATGTCTCCTTACTACATCAAGCCCTATTGATCTTAAATAATGAATTGCCTCCTTAAGAGCAATCACACCTGCTATATGAGGGGTCCCGGCCTCAAACTTCAGAGGTGGTTCTTTGAAAACAGTCCTATCTACATATACTTCCTGAATCATTTCCCCACCATAGTTAAAGGGGAACATTTCTTGAAGTAAATTATATTTTCCCCATAGTACTCCTACACCTGTAGGCCCTAACATCTTATGAGATGAAAAAGCAACAAAATCAACTCCCAAGTCCCGGACATCAACTTTCATATGCGGGAGGGCTTGGGCCGCGTCAACAATAACCATGATATTTGGATTGATTTTTTTAGCCGCGGCAGCAATCTCCTTCATTGGATTTATGGTACCCAGCACATTCGACACATACGTCAACGCGAGAATTTTGGTTTTCCGGGTGATAACTTGTTTTAATTTTTCAAGGTTTGAGTTTTTAGCTGCAGATTTGATATTTGACCTGCCTGCCGGCGAGGCAGGCATTTGAGATTTGAGATTATCCAAGTCTAAATATCCATCGTTATTCACATTGATTACTTTAAATGTCGAACCATTCTCTATAGCAAGTTGCTGCCACGGCACGAAATTCGAGTGGTGTTCCATGATGGTGCTTACAATTTCGTCCCCTTCATTTACTATTTTTCTCCCAAGCGAATAAGCAAGGAGATTGAGCGATTCTGTGGTACTTCGAGTAAAGACAATCTCTTCAGGTTTATTTGCATTGATGAATTGAGCGACAATTTCACGCGTTTTTTTGTATTCAGAAGTCGCGCGTTCTGAGATTTTATAGATTCCTCTGAAGACATTTGCAGAATACTGCTCATAGTATTCGACTTCTTTTTCAATTACCGATTGCGGTTTCAATGAGGTGGCGGTCGAGTCAAGATAAACCAAGGCATTATGATGACGAAAAATCGGAAAGTCTTTTCGTATGTTCTTTAGATTCATATGCTGCTATTTTACCAAGTATTTCATTGATAAATCCATCGATTAACAATTGTTCAGCGGTCTTTTTTGCAATGGCTCTTGTCTGTAAATAATGCAATTGGTCTTCATTCAATCTGCCGGTAGTTGATCCGTGGGTACAAAAAACGTCGTTTGCCAGAATTTCGAGAAAAGGTCTCGAATCGAGAAAACATTTATCAGACATCATCAGATTTTGATTTTTCTGATATGCGTGCGATTTTTGTG
>MFZI01000070.1:14178-24149 GCA_001789355.1 Candidatus Roizmanbacteria bacterium RIFCSPHIGHO2_01_FULL_39_8 | reverse complement strand
TTTTGACTCATCATAAAAAACCCCTTTTATCAACAAATTTGAAGTGCATTCCGGCCCAATATGATGCTGTATTGTTTCTACTTCGAATTTATCTGTTTTCTTTCCTACAAAAAGTCCGTATATATCTAAATAAATGTTTTTCTCCTTGAGCTCGAAAATAAACTTCCCTGAAAGATTATGCAGGAAGGCGGCATATTTTCCGCTTTTATTTAAAGTAACGGTGTGATTTTTAGTTTTGTTGAGATTGATAAACGTAGCCATAGCAGATTTTCTTACCCAACGCTTCCGCTCATTTCCAAATTAATTAACCTGTTTAATTCAATCGAATACTCTAGGGGTATTTCCTTCACCACTGGGTCAATGAATCCATTTACCAAGAGTCCTTCCGCGTCTGACTTTGAGATGCCCTTGGATGTAAGGTAGAATAATTTTTCCTCACCTAGTTTCTCAACGGTTGCTTCGTGTTGGATTGAAACGTCATTCTGTTTTATTTTCATATAAGGATATGTATCGGATCGTGATTTTTCGTCCAAAATGAGTGCATCGCAAGAAACATAGACCGAAGATTTTTTGGCACCGGGCATGATCTGAACTAAACCTCTATAGGAAGTTCGTCCTCCTGCTTTAGAAATCGACTTTGAGATGATTCGCGAAGATGTTCTGGGGGCAAAATGGAGCATCTTCGCTCCTGCATCTTGGTGTTGATTTTTACCCGCATACGCGATTGACAATACTTCACCTCTTGCCCCTTCCCCATAGAGATAGACGCTGGGATATTTCATGGTTACTTTGCTTCCTATATTGCAGTCTACCCATTCCATTATGGCGTTTTCATCGGCCCGTGCACGCTTCGTTACGAGGTTGTATACATTATTGCTCCAATTTTGAACAGTTGTATATCTTACCCGCGCGTTCTTATGAACAAATATCTCAACTACTGCAGAGTGGAGTGATTGTGTCGTATATATTGGAGCCGTACATCCTTCAATATAGTGAACATAAGCGCCCTCTTCAGCAATAATTAAAGTCCTCTCAAATTGACCGAATCGCTCTGCATTGATTCTAAAATAAGCCTGGAGAGGCATCTTCACTTTCACTCCCTTGGGGATATAAACAAACGATCCTCCTGACCAAGTTGCCGAATTTAAGGCTGCGAATTTGTTGTCATGCGGGGGAATAAGCGTCCCAAAATATTTTTTGACGAGGTGAGGGTATTTCTTGAGTCCCGTATCCATATCGCAGAAGAGTACTCCTTGTTTATTAAGTTCTTTGTTAATACTTTCGTAGACCACTTCGGATTCGTACTGTGCAGATACTCCGGCGAGGAATTTTTTCTCCGCCTCGGGTACTCCTATACGATCATAGGTGTTTTTGATTTCTGCAGGCAAATCTTCCCACGAATTAACCTGCTTATCTGTCGGTTTTATATAATAGTACATACTATCGAAGTTAATCTTGGAAAGATCAGCACCCCAATCCGGCATTGGTTTTTTCTTGAAAATTCCGTAAGCTTTTAATCTAAACTCTGTCATCCATACTGGCTCTTTCTTCATCTGTGAAATCATCTTGACCACACCCTCGTCTAATCCTTTTTTGGACTTGAAGGTATATTTCTGTGGCATCGAAAAGCCGAATTTGTATTCAAAATCCAGATTTGATTGTTGCATAATAATGTTAGGTGTTATGGGTTAAGCGTTATATGGAAAAACGCGAATTTTTCCCGGCTAACTCCTAACTTTTAACTCATAACTTTTTCGTACCCTTTTTTTTCGATCTCCTCTGCCAATTTCGCGCCTCCAACCTTCACCAACTTCCCCTCCATGAGTACCAGCACTTTATCAGGTTTAATATAATGGAGAATCCTGTTGTAATGGGTTATCACAATAAATGTTTTACCTTTTTTATTCCCATCCATGAACTCAGCTATAGTCTTGAGCGCGTCGACATCGACTCCCGTATCGATCTCATCAAAAATCACTAATTTTGGATCAAGAATAGCTGCTTGAAGCATCTCGAGCTTTTTCTTTTCACCTCCGGATGCACCATCATTGAGAGATCTTGATATTAATTCCGGATTTATCTTGAGTCTCCTTGCTGTTGTCTCGACCTCATTCTTCAGTTCGAGAGGATCCTTTTTCTTACCTAATGCTATCCTTAATAACTGAAAAACGGTGACACCAGACAAAGACAAGGGGTTTTGAAACGAAAGAAATATTCCCATCTTTGCCCGTTCTTCGGGCTTTTTATCTCGTATTTCCTTACCATCTAATTTTAAACTTCCAACATCCAACTTATAAGCTGGATGTCCTGCGATCGCATATGCCAATGTTGATTTACCTGATCCGTTGGGACCCATCACCGCATACACTTTGCCTTTTTCAAACTCGAAATTAAAATCCTTGAGGATTTCCTTTTTTCCAACCTTTACCGATACTTTTTTGAGTTGTAACATAGATCACAATAAAGATGATACATTATACTTAAATTTGCCTTCTTATGAAAGTCTGAGTCTTGGGATTCGATCTAGTTTTAAAGGATCTGTCACAAATTTACTTTCTTGCGCCTTGTAGGACCCGGCGACTCCAATCATAGCTGCATTGTCTCCTGTTAAATACTTATAAGGAGGAAAATAAATATCGCCTTTATATCCTACGACTAGTTCCTTGAATAATTTTCTCAAATGAAGATTGGCAATAACTCCACCTCCAACGACCAATCTATTAACTTTTGTTTGTATAATTGCCATTTCTGTTTTTTTTATGAGCGTTTCAAATACGGCTATCTGGAAAGAACTTGCAAGCTCTCGAAGATGTATTTCAACTGACCCGGTTTTTTTATGTCGTTCTGGTTCAACCGGGTCAGTTTGACGCCCCTCACTAACTGACTCTGTTGAGGAGCGAAGCGGGAAAACCGAGTCAGTTTTCAGAAGGTAGTAATAAAAAGCTGTTTTTAAACCTGAAAAAGAAAACTCCAATGTCTTTGACTTTAACATCGGTCTTGGAAACTGGTAAAAATCTTTATTCTCCACCTCCTTGGCGAGCCGTTCGATCACCGGGCCGCCTGGATAGCCTAATCCCAGCATTTTGGCTGCCTTGTCCAAAGCTTCACCTGCTGCATCATCGAGTGTTTCACCCAAAATTTCATATTTGAGATGATCTTTCCATAAAACTATTTCTGTATGCCCTCCCGAAATGACAAGGGTCAGATAGGGAAATTTATATTCTCTTTTAGGATTTCCTTTGCTATTTTGGACAAAGCTCGAATAAATATGCCCTTCCAGGTGATTCACCGAGATAAGTTTTTTGTTATATTTTTGTGCTAGCTCTTTTGCTTTTCGTATCCCTACTTCCAAAGCCACAGCAAGTCCTGGTCCTTGGGTAACAGCTATATAATCGATATGATTCATTGCTTCATTGTTAAATTGCTCTATTGCTAAATTGTTTTTTTTCTTTTTGATTTGAGATTTTGAATTTGTTTCGAGTTTCGAGTTTCGAGTTTCGAGTTTACGCAATGCTTCACTAACGACCCAATCAATCCGCTCCTCATGAGCTCTTTTTGCCAAGGCAGGATAAATCCCTCCCCACTTTGTATGTGTTGAGATTTGTGAAAAAAGAGCATTTGATAAAACCTTTCTTCCTTCTGTCACCGCAACTGCAGTTTCATCAGCCGAAGTATCAATCGCAAGAATTTTCATCTGAATAACGAATAACAAACAACTAATAACGAATTTTTATTTCCCGTTCTTTCTCATTGACATATTTCATCTCAACATAAATTATTCTTCCTTTATCTTTTAGTTTATTCATGATTTCTCCAGCCTTTTCTCCCCATTCAAAACAAACGGCGTTCCCTTTTTCCAAGTATTTTTCCAGTCTTAAATGTTTAAATTCTTCCGGATCCTGGACGTTGTATAAATCCACATGCACGAATGTATCGATGAATCGATGAATCGATGCATATTCATAATAAACTACAAATGTTGGCGAAATGATATCCGGTATACCCAAAAATTCCCCCATACCCTTAACAAAAATCGTTTTTCCTACTCCCAACTCGCCCTTAATAATGAATATAAGGGGTTTCTCTAATTTCTTATTACCAACTATTTTTTGCAAGATGAATCGGGCGATTTTCTTCGTTTGCTCGGGCGAATGAGAAAAATACGTTTTTTTGTCTAAAAACAAAACGTCACCTTGACGGATGATTTTCAGTTTATCAGCAGTTAAATCAACGATTGTAGAAGGTTTATTTCTGGGTAGTTTTCCTGCATCGACAATCAAATCAATCAGTTTTTTTTTCGATTCTGGAAGCTCTTTCAACAACGTCTGCACCGAGTAATGGGAAGACCTTCCTGAAAGATTTGCTGAAGTAGCAGTAATTGGTTTCCCGAATTGGTTTACTAGTTTTTCGATAAGAGGATAGAGAGGAATTCTGACCCCGAGAGTTCCTTTTTCAGATTCGAGAAGTAAAGAAACCAAATGATGAGACTCCAAAATTACGGTGAAAGGCCCTGGTAATAATTCTTCCAGAATTTGAGTTTGCCTGTGGTCTGTGATTACTTGCTTATTTAACATATCAAAGCCGCTGACAAAAACAGAGATTGGCTTCCCCCATGGACGATTCTTAAATTGAATAAGTTTTTTAACGGCGAGCTCGTTTGTTGCGTCAACTAATAGCCCGTAGACCGTATCTGAGGGAAATATAACAAGTCCACCTTTCTGCAATATTTCTAATGATTCATTTAAAACTTCTGACGGATTTTCTGACTGGAGCGATATTATCTTCATATGAGTGGGGGGGTTACATCGGACACTAATTGTAGCAAATGTCACGAAAATCTGCTAGAATGATACGCACTTATGGCGAGCTCAAAAAACTCAAAAAAAAATCCGGCCGCGCCGACAGGCAGGAATAATGGAATGAAAAAAATCAGAGAATTCAGATTCAACTTTGATTTAAAAACCATTTTTGTGATATTATTCGTTGGCATTTTTATCTACTACGCATTTTCCTCTTTATCCAAAGAAGTAAACAGGGCACTTCCTGAGAAACCTCTTTCTACCATTATCAAGGACATCAAAAACAAAAAAATCAAAAAACTTGAGGTAATCGATAATAAGATTATTGGATACTATAGTAACGATAACCTCGCTATTGCATATAAGGAAGAAAGCGATGGATTGTATCAAATATTAAAAGACTCGAACATCGATCCATCTTCGGTAAATATCACAATCAAGGATACTCAGGGCTCTGCGGGTTTTGTCAATCTGTTAGCCAACATCATTCCGACCATATTGATGGTTGCCTTTTTTATATTCTTATTTAGGCAAGCAAAAGGAGCACAAGAATCGGTTTTTTCCTTTGGTCAGTCGCGAGCAAAACGTTTCAACAAAGATCTGCCAAAAACCACATTTAAGGATGTCGCAGGAGTGGATGAAGCAAAAAAAGAGCTCGAGGAAGTGGTTGATTTTTTGAAGCATCCTGAGAAATATAAAAAACTAGGAGCTCGTACTCCAAAAGGAGTAATTTTAGTTGGACCTGCAGGATGCGGTAAAACTCTTCTTGCCAAGGCCGTGGCAGGAGAAGCCAGCGTTCCCTTCTTCTCGATTGCCGGATCGGAGTTTATGGAAATGCTCGTCGGGATCGGAGCAGCCAGAGTTAGGGATCTTTTCGCGACAGCCAAAAAAAATGCCCCCTCTATTATTTTTATTGACGAAATTGACGCGATAGGAAGAGCTCGGGCTGTTGGAGTGATGCCATCACATGATGAGCGCGAACAAACGCTGAATCAGATCTTGGTCGAGATGGATGGATTCAATCCCAATGAGCAAGTTGTCGTAATAGCGGCAACCAACCGAGGTGATCTTTTGGATTCTGCGCTCCTTCGACCAGGCCGCTTCGATCGTAGAATTATCGTGGATTATCCAGATTTGGAAGGAAGAAAAGCAATTATCAAGATACATGCAAAAGGGAAGCCTTTTACGAGTGATGTCGATTGGGATAAAGTAGCAAAAAGAACTGTCGGATTTTCAGGTGCAGATCTCGAAAACATGCTCAACGAAGCTGCTATTTATGCGGCGCGGCATGAAAGAGATAAAATTACGGTGGATGACATCGAAGAAGCTGCCACAAAGGTGAAATTGGGTCCAGAAAAAAAACGACTTCAGTCTGACCTCGATAAAAGACTGACCGCATATCATGAAGCCGGACACGCCATTGTCTCTCATTTTATGCCGCACGCTGATCCAGTCCACAGGATTTCGATTGTTTCACGCGGAATGGCTCTTGGATACACCCTTATTCCTCCTGTGAAAGACAAGCTCCATGAAACAAAAACGAATCTCTTGGAAAGAATTACGGTGATGATGGGAGGAAGAGCCGCAGAAGAGACCGTCTTTAAGGAAATCACTACCGGCGCCGCAAATGATTTTGACCAAGCAACCCAGGTTGCAAAGGCGATGGTCGTAGAATATGGAATGAGTGATCTCGGACCTATTAACTTCGGACCTACAATGGATATCACCGAATGGGGCAAATCCTACTATGAACAGAATAACGTTTCCCAGGAGATGTTGGCAAAGATCGATCAGGAAATTAGAAGAATAATTACCGAGAAATATACTTCAGCTGTTAAAATTGTGAGCGAAAAAAGAGACATCCTTGATAAAGTAGCTGACGCTCTCATGAAAACAGAAAGTCTTGATGAAGACGAATTTTTAAGGATTGTGGGACCAAGACCAAACCAAGATGAAAACTTTGCTACTTATTGATGGCAATGCCATCATGCATCGGGCATACCACGCACTTCCTCCCTTCAAAACAAAAAAAGGTATACCAACTCACGTAATCTATGGATTTTTCTCTATGCTTTTTAGGGCGGTTTCAGAATTTAAACCTACTCATGTGGTTGTTTGTTTCGATACACCTAAACCTACCTTCAGAAATAAAATTTTTAAACAATACCAAGCGCAAAGACCAAAAATACATGATGATTTCATTTCACAAATCCCTCTCTTGAAAGAAGCACTCGAAGCAAGCGGAATAAAACAGTTGGAAAAAGATGGTTTTGAGGCGGATGATGTTATAGGCACCTTAGCAAAACAAGCAGGGAAAGAAAATATGAAAGTCCTTATCCTTACTGGCGATCGGGACATTCTTCAGCTTGTCGATAGAAATATTTTTGTTATAGCTCCACAACTGGGGCTCTCAAACCTCACTATGTATGACGAAAAAGGCGTTAAAAATAAGATGTCAGTTACGCCGTCTGAAATTCCTGACTTAAAAGCTTTAACCGGCGACCCCTCCGATAACTATCCCGGGGCAAAGGGCATTGGACCAAAAACAGCTGCACAGTTAATCAGAAAATTTAGAACGGTCGAAAAACTATTTACTCAGCTGGAAAAAGTAGATAATATTAAAATGAGAATAATCCTTGAGAGTGAAAAAAAGAGCGTTTTCCTTTCGAAAAAACTTGCCCAGATCGATGTCAGTGTCCCGCTTGATTTCGATTTACACACATCTGGATTTAAAGGATTTCATGAAGCCTTGAAAGAATATCTGACCAAACTTGAAATAAAATCTCTCATAAAGCGGATCTTCGCGGAAAATAAACCGGCCGAAAAAAAGGAGCCCGAGAAAGAAGACAAAAATCAAATGGGGCTTTTCTGAAGGTTTGAGTTATTCATTTGTAAACTCCTGGACGAACATCTTCCCATATACTCCTCCATCTACGACTCCAATTCCTACTTTGCCATAATCTTCAGATAGAATATTTTTCCGGTGGCCTTCCGAATTCATCAAACCCTCATGGGCAACATAGACATCGGGTGCAAATGCCAGGTTTTCGCCTATCACTAAATAATCTATCCCTGCCCGTTCGACACGATCAGCAGGAGTTGATCGGTCAACTGCCGAAACGTGAGCAAAAAACCCATGAGTAAACATCTCTTTTGCATAATCTCTCGCAACATCGCTTAGATTTTGAGCGAATTCCAACTTATGAATACCTCTTTTCTTTCGCTCTTCGTTTATTTTTTCGAACATCACTGATTCTGATTGAGGATCAAGTGACAGTTGATTTTCCTCCGTTTGGAAGCCTAAATCAACCGATTCGTTGGATTGTGGTTTGACCGTCAGGAAATTGAGAGTTTCATTTACCGCTTCTCCGAAAACACTCTTGAGCTGCTTTTCAACCGAGCGAGATAAATCGACAAAATATGGACCTGTTCTTGAATTGAGGATGGCTTGTTTAAATTGCCCCCGTACCGGAAATGCGAAAATAAAAGCTACCAAAAAAAGGAAGATGGCGAACGCTTGGAATCCGGCTGCTACAACCCCGAATATGGTGTTGAGCGGATGATGCTGATAACGGAAAAAGAATTTTCTCACGACATAGTGAATCAACACTGACAGAATCATTTCAGAAAAAAACCAGACCAGAAAAAAACCCCCAGCATTGGCTATTCCTCTTGGCAAAGTAAAATATGAAATCAGAAATCCACCAATTATCGTATAAAACTTATAGGATATAACAAGGGAAACAAAAAAAGAAATCGCCTCGAGCATGGTAAAAATAAAACCGTTTTGTGTCAGTACAAAGTAAGCCACAAAAAAAATGAGTGCCAAATCTACCCAATTTCCTAGCATTCTTTTATTTTATCAAACTTCGAAGCTCTCTATTTGTTAGAATTAGATAATAAAATTTCAGGTGGCAAAGATGGAAGGGTCTCCCGATCCTTCGACTTCGCTCAGGATAAACAGCCTTCACCAACATGGGGAGGCTTGCCCTGAGGTATACGAAGGGGAAATTCATGTCAGAATCTGAAATATTTACAACAATGCCAGCAGACTTAAAACAAAATATCTTCTACACGGTCCTCTTTATATTCATGCACAACTTTGCTGCAATCTTTTATGGAATTGGAATCGCTTTATCAGCCCTGCTTCTTTTTATGAGACCGTCCCGCTGGGGCATTTTACTTCTATTTGGCTTTATCATTTTGCTTTTCGGCTTTGAATACAACAAACACATTGTCGAACCATTAAAAGACCAAACGCTCAATTCTCTCATCACCGTCCAGGAACACAACAAGGTGCGAAGAGCGGTCAATCTGGTGTTGGTGAAAGGGTTACCCCGTGGTCTTCCTTTATTGGGTTGGACGCTTGTTACGGGAGGTGTAGGACTATACATCTTTTCGAGAACTAACAAAAAATCCAGAAAAAATTGATAATACTATTTAGGTTTGCTAAACTATCATTAGCTCTTTAAAGAAAAGAGGAGAAATTACATTCGAGCGCTAGCCCCATCTTTTGAGAAAGGTGGGAAACGAGGAGAGGTGTCCCTCGAAGCTCCGGTTCCATAGGAGCGAAGTGGGAAGTCGGACCTTTGTACCATTCGGTACAGGGAGAATCAGCGGAAACCCTCAAGCCCAGTTTGGCTGGATGTCTCAAACCCTAGGAGTAATTCTAGGCTTAAAGGACATCCGATAACATCTCCCGAATTTCTTCAACGAGCTGCTTTATCAATTGTTGGTTTGTTTCTTAGATTAGTTTGTTCGTATTTTCTAACTAACTAAAAGCTAACTAACTAAAAATCTATTTCTATGTGTGGAATATTTGCAATTGTAAACGACAAAACTAACCAAGCCGCTCAAACGACCCTTTCAGGTTTAAAAAAATTGGAGTATAGAGGTTATGATTCTTGGGGAATAGCTCTCATTCCATCTGGAGAAAATAGAGGAAAAAAGATAACAGTCGAAAAGCACGTGGGGAAAATTGGACAAGCGGTAACTCATCTTCCAAACGGAGATATTGCCATTGGGCACACCCGATGGGCTACTCACGGGGGTGTAACCGATAAAAATGCCCATCCTCATCTCGACTGTAAAAAGCAAGTTGCGGTAATACATAATGGCATCGTCGAAAATTATCAAGAAATCAAAAGTGATTTAATCAGCAAAGGTCATAGC
>MFZI01000070.1:0-14161 GCA_001789355.1 Candidatus Roizmanbacteria bacterium RIFCSPHIGHO2_01_FULL_39_8 | reverse complement strand
GTAAACGCAGTTTTTGAAACATTCAAGTCGCTTGTTGGATCTAATGCCATAGTCGTTCTCGATAGCAAAACAGAGTCAATCATCGCCTGTAGAAACGGGTCTCCGCTTGTAGTCGGAATAGGTGCAAAAGAATATTTTTTAGGATCGGATGTTCCCGCTTTCTTGAAATCAACTAACAAAGTGCATTTTCTCAATGATGGCGAGGCGGTGGTTATGAACAAAAAAAAGGTGGCACTCTTTGATCTCAAATCAGAAAGGGAAAAAAGTCTTGACATTCAAACATTGGACTGGAAGATGGAAGACGCGGAAAAAGGAGGATTTCCCCACTTCCTCCTTAAGGAAATTGTCGAGCAAAAAAATACCCTTCCGAAGACCGGCCAAATCAATAAACAGGAATTCCAAAAAATAGCCGCGAAAATAAACGAAGGCTGCAAAATAATTATGTCGGCCTGCGGAACTGCCTCCTACTGCACACTTGCAGCTAAATATTTTTTTTCCGATTTGGGAATAGAGTCCGAAGTATATGGAGCATATGAGTTTCTTCCTTTTGCCCGATTCTGTAATGAAAAGACTGTCTTTATCGCTGTTTCACAAAGTGGGGAAACCGCAGATACCCTGATAGCCGCAAGAGCGGCTAAAAAGCAGGGGGCTTATATTGTTGCCGTTGTGAATGCACGTGGCTCAACGCTTGAGCGGATGGCAGATTGTACACTTCCGGTCGGTGCCGGTCCTGAGATTGCTGTCCTTTCGACGAAAGCCTTCACCGCACAGACTGCAACATTATATTTACTTGCTTATTATATTAAAGGTGTTCCGGAAAAAGCGATTACCAAGTTAGATCATTTGGGAAAAATGCTTGAAACATGGCTGACGCAAAATCTTCTTACTCGTGTCAGAGAACTCGCAAAATCCCTCATGGACCATGAAGATATGTATCTTATCGGTAAATACCTGAACTATCCCGGCTGTCTTGAGTTCGCGCTGAAGATTAAGGAAAGCAGCTATATCCATTCGGAGGGATTTGCTTCAGGTGAACTGAAACATGGGGTGATAGCACTCATACAAAAGGGTACTCCATGCTTTGTACTTGCTATGAATGACGAAGTAAGAAATGAGGTACTTTCAAGCGCGGCAGAACTGAAGGCTCGCGGAGGAAAAATAATTGGGGTAGCACCCTTTGAGAGTCACGAATTTGATATTCATGTAAAAACTCCCGATATCGGCAAGTTGACTTTTTTCCCGAATGTGATTGTAGGACAACTCTTGGGGTATTATCTGGGAATCGGAAGGGGAACTGACCCTGATAAACCCCGCAACCTCGCCAAAAGTGTAACGGTAAAGTGAGACGTTATATGACGATTTGAGCGATCCTTCTCATCCCGGGCATCGCGCTTCGAACAAGAGGATTTCCCATTTTGCCAACTAAGCTTGCAAATGCGTACCCTCGTTGTACATTCAATATGACAGGGTTTTTTCCATCAAGAGAAATGTTTAATTCTCTTGGCAAATTCGCCCAACTCGGATGATCGCCACCAAATTGATTTTGGGTAGTCATGGATGGAGGCAGATTAAATCTTTCCCTGATTTTTGACTCTGCCATCTCATAGGCTAACGCACCAATGTATCTTTCTACAACGTCATGTGTTTGCTTTTGCCAAGCCTCTCCTTTCTTATTTCCATTTAGAAGTGATCTCAATCGGCCAATCATCGATCCAAAGACTGAATCTAATTCAATCAATGCCGAAATATCTTGAACTGAATTGACCTCATTCGAAGTTAATAACTTAAAAAAACGGTTTACCCTGGTTGGATCATCAAATCTGTGCTGCAAAGCTATATTTCTCAATGAAAGATCTCCAAGAATACCGATATAAGTCGCGACGCCCGAAGAATCTAGTTTCGTAGGGATTTTTAGTTTAACCATCTGGTCTATAATTTTTGCTTTGTCCTGTTCTTTAATTTTTTTGAGTAACTCATTGCGAACTGTCAAGCTTCCGGGTAATACCGTATCTGCCAGTGTTTCGCCTCCATAGGATGAATCACCGTGCAAACCTAATAAGACCGCAGCTACCTCGTGTATATTGTCTTCATCCTTTCCTACAAAATAGCCTTCAAATCCTGTTGGAGGAAGTTTTAAACTTGCCTTCGCGCTATTAATATCATATGTTCCGTCGAATTTTTTTTCCAAAGGACTCTCCTGCCTCGTCTCTCTGTCAATAGGCAAGGAAGGATTGGCAACTATCAATGAGTACCTCCACGAAAGCCATGACAACAAGTAACGCGGTGGGATATGCCTTATCGCTTCATCAAGAGTTTGAAAGCCTATATCCTTCAATCCAGCTAAAACTACCTGTGGAAAAGGAACTTGCTTGGTAAATTCTCTGGCAGTTTCTATTTTTTTGGCTGGAATATTTGTTTCCAAAGTAGATTCAATCATAGCTTCAGGAATAGGGATAAATGTCTCATGCATGAACACACTTAGTTTAGTTGTGTTTAGGCTCTTTTCCTATACATCACCGCTGTGCATTCGCCATTATTTATTTTTCATTTCTTTTTCTATAAGCTTCCGCAGGTAAACTGACTTTGGGAGCTTTTCTCTCTGTGATTTTTTTTCAAGAAAGTGAGCAATTTCCGGAGTAATAAAAAAAGTGAATCGTGTGTCCTGTTTTCCCTCGATGTAATTCACGAAGTCATCTATTATCTCTTTGACGGTATCCGGCGTATATTTTTCGCATATCAGTTTTTCATCTGCATGATGGGCAAGAAGCGACGGAGGATCGCCGTTTGAATACAAAATGAGTACAGGCTTCCTGAAGTGAAGACCGATCGAAATCTCGTATCCAACGCTGATACTTGGAAACGTCGACTCTATTACCATAAAATCAGCCGACCTAATGTTTTTTTCAAGCTGCGAATGAAACTTCAACCTCTCTTCCTTAGTTTCCATTCTGATTTTTTCCGGAGAGGTGTTCATGATATGGTCAGACATCACTTTGAAACCCTTAGTAGTTAAAATGTCAATAATCTTCCGGTAGTTCTGGAGATTTCGATCTCTTCCTACGATCGAAGCAGTGAAATAAACATTCATGTACTTCTATTGTACTTTTTGTCCAAAGAAATCGCCGTGATCTAAAGCACAAATTGTGCTTGATTAATTAGGATAATGACAACGTTTATATTTTTTTCCACTCCCACACCAACAGGGATCATTACGACCAAGTTTATGTTCTGTTTTCTGGCCAGGTGGAATAATGCGGAAACCCGAATGGCTGGTCGAAGCAGGTTGCTCAACCACCGTTGGAGTAGACGAACCCTGAGGGAGACCAACCGGAGACGGCAACTGCGTTGGTACTGTCTCCTGTTTTTTTTGAGCTTGCGAAAATGGGTCGACTCTGGAGGCAGATTTATAAATTTTCGGCTGTTTAGGTTGCTCCGGCTGAATAAGATGCGTATGCGTCCCCGTCTGTACCTCGATTTTAAATAATCTTCTTGTCACCTCAAAATTTATATCACCCACCAATCGCTCGAACATAGAATACGCTTCATTTTTGTATTCGACGAGCGGATCCATCTGTGCATATCCGCGTAGGTTAATGCCTTCGCGTAAATCTTCAATTGCGGTCAAATGCTCCGTCCAATATTTATCAATTGTGTTAAGGAATATCATCCGCGCTATTTCCTTCCATAATTGTTTCCCGATTTTTTTTTCTTTTTGATCATAGGTTTTCTTTATTTTCTCAAGCAAGAAGGAGACTAGTTTACCGGTATCCCTTTCTCTTGCGTATTTCTGAATGTCCTCCAGCTCAATAGGGAAAATTAAGTTTAATTCCTTGTGCAGGTTAACCAAGCTGTCTTTAGAAATAATTTCTTCCGTTCCGAGCACCGCATTGACAAGGACTTCTATTTCCTCTTGGAATACTTCGTCAACCGTCTCTCTGAACTGTTTTTCATCTTTCTCAGACAGCGCGAGTATTTTTTTTCGCAAAGTATAAATAATATCTCTTTGCTTATTGAGTACATCATCATAATCAACCAGATGTTTTCTTATATCAAAGTTAAATCCTTCAACCTTCACCTGTGCCTGCTCTATTGCTTTCGAAACCATCGAGTGGGTAAGCGGTTGATCTTCAGGGAAATTAAAAAACGTCATGAGTTTCGAAATTTGTTCTCCCCCAAAAATTCGCATGAGATCGTCCTCAAGAGCGACAAAAAAGCGCGTCTCCCCTGGATCTCCCTGACGGCCTGATCTTCCTCGTAACTGATTATCAATCCTTCGCGATTCATGCCTCTCGGTTCCCATGACATATAACCCACCCAATTCCACAACCTCATCATGACTCTTCTGCCACTCTCTTTGCCTATTTTTGTACTCGCTTTGAGATTTACTTGGTGTTTCTCCACCAAGAATGATATCTACTCCTCTGCCGGCCATATTAGTTGCAACCGTAATAGATCCTTTCTTCCCGGCATTGGAAATAATCATAGCCTCTCGTTCATGGTTTTTTGCGTTCAATAATTCATGCGGGATACCTTTTCTTTTGAGAAGGCTCGACAAATATTCATTTTTCTCAATCGAAGTAGTACCTACCAATACAGGCCTCCCTATTTTATAGCTTTCGGCAATTGTCTCGACCACTGCATTAAACTTTGCTCGCTCGGTCTTATAAATCATGTCTGGACTATCCTTTCGTACCATGGGCATATGGGTAGGAACCACTAACACATCAGTCTTATAGATCTTGTGGAATTCTTCAGCCTCTGTCGCTGCTGTTCCTGTCATTCCCGCCAACTTTTTATACATTCTGAAATAATTCTGTAGTGAAACGGTGGCGAGTGTCTTTGATTCCCTCTGAATCGTCACATTTTCTTTTGCCTCAATTGCCTGATGGAGTCCTTCGGAAAATCTTCGGCCATATAACAATCTTCCAGTAAACTCGTCGACAATAATAACCTCTCCGTCTTTTACTATGTAATCCTTATCCAATCTAAAAAGCGTTTCTGCTTTGAGCGCAGCTTCTATATGAAACAAGGACTCAAAGTCTTTTTCGTATACATTGGTAACGCCAAGAATTGATTCAATTTTTTTTATACCCGCTTCGGTTAAATTGGAAGTGCGAAGTTTTTCATCTATCACATAGTCTGTTTTCGAATCGAGCTGTTTCACTATTTTTGCGTAGCGATAATATTTTGAGGTATCTTCCTCATAAGGAGCTGAAATTATGTGCGGCGTTCGGGCTTCATCGATAAGTATCGAGTCTGCTTCGTCGATAACTGCGAAATTAAACTCTCTCTGCACCAATTCGGAAACCGAATTCGCCATATTATCACGCAGGTAATCGAACCCAAACTCGCTATTAATGCCGTATGTTACGTCGGCAAGGTATGCTTCTTTTCTTGAGATTGGCCTTAAATGTTGAAGTCGCCAATCATTCGCATCCTTTTCAGTAAAAGCAGGATCGTACAGGTAAGATTTATCGGAAATAATAGCAGAAGTAGTGAGTCCTAGAAAATGAAAAATAGTACCCATCCATCCCGCGTCTCTCCTTGCCAAATAATCGTTTACGGTCACAAGATGTGATCCTTTTCCAGTAAGAGCATTTAGATAGAGGGCAGAGATTGCTGAAAGTGTTTTACCCTCACCTGTTTTTTGTTCTGCGATCTTTCCCTCATGCAGAGCAATACCCGCCATCAGTTGGACATCAAAATGTCTCTGCCCTAAGGTCCGCCTTGCCGCTTCACGGACAAGAGCATAAGACCAAGGTAAGACGTCATCGAGTGTTGTCTTCCCCGATTGAACCGAATCTTTGAGCTTCTCCGTTTCTTTCTTAAATTGGAAATCAGTGAGTTTCCTCGCTTTATCTTCGAGCAAACTAATCTCTTCGACTTTTTTCTTTAGTGTATTAATTACCTTCTCGTTGTAGTCGAAGAATTTTTTAAAGAAATTAAACACAGTAAAGTAATGAGTAATTGGTAAATAGAATTCCTATTCTCTATTTTATGAAATACTCTTGAGGAATGATTAGAATTCTTTGAGCAGGAAAACGATTGGGCTCTTTTTCTAGACCTTGCTTGGCGATAAAATGAATCGTGTCGCCTTCCTTGATTTTAGAGAATCCAATTTTTTCCAGCGCTAGAGTCTTGATATTAACCATATCCTCTTTTGTAAATGTTTCTACATCTAAAGTATAGTTCTCTTTATCATTCCCGGCGACTCGAATATAAAATTCATCGCTATTCACCTCAGTTACCATACCAGATGCGACAAAAAATTCTTCATCCAAATACAGTGCATTGGCATCAACTTCTTTCTCATTGATAACACCTTCCACAAGTATGTAGGAGTCTTTTTTAAATGTAGCATAATTCACTTCCTTCTTCTGTGTGCCAGCTATCTGGTAGAACTTCGTCAAATCCTTGTCGATACGAACTAAATATTCTTCATTTCCTGCTCTTTTAATCTTCACTTGAGAATCAGACTTTTCACTGATGTATCCGCTTACCGCCTTGTTGTTTTTTTCTCGCAATTCCGCAACTTTTGATGCTACTTTTTCCTTGAGTGTTTCGGTGTCTATCTGTTCTTGAGATTTTGTTGGAGTAATAAGAGATTGCGCAGGGGATGGAGTCAACGTCTGCGCATAGACGCTGCCAGAAAAAATCAGTAAGAAAAACAGAATTATTATAATTTTTTTCATAGTTCTGCTTCGAGATAATAAATACGTAATTCTTTTTCTTGGGGTCTCACTCTATTGTTCCTTGAGTGGACAGTTATATTGATGACGTTTTCACCTAAAGCTAAAGGAAAATTAACAGAAAAATCTTTTTGTTCATTACTAAAAATCATTTCTTTTATCGGAGACAAAATCACTATTAATGAATTTTTTTCTGCCGATCCTTTTATCTGTACACTGTTTGTGCTGAAGATACTATTGTTTTGGGGTTCAGATATCTCCAAAATATCGGTAACCAGGGGATTTGATTTTGCCTTTTGATTGAGAATGCCGCTTGGTGCGATGGTTTTTGTCGTATTAAATTGAAATTCTTTATTCTTAGCGATAAGAAATAAGGCTACTACTGCTCCAAATAAAATACCAAAAAAAACCGCGATGACTGTCTCTTTTTTCATCTTGTTGAATTTTGACTACCTACCTTATCAATTCTTTAATAGTTTCAGGGACGCTATTTATTATATCACTAATATTATACCAGTAAGCTTTTGACCGGAACAAGTTATCCGCAGTTTTTTTGAGTATGAAGGAGGCTAAGACAGCCGACTCGAGGGGATTTGATTTGGTATATAAAGAAGCAGCAAGACCTGCAAGGATGTCTCCCGTTCCACCTTTAGTTAATCCAGCGTTTCCCCCTTGCACCACTATAGTTTTGTCTCCATCAGATATAAAATCAGCTATCGCTTTTAAGAGAATTAAACATTTATACTCGTGCGCATATTTTTTGATTGTCTCTCCCTTTTTATCCGAACTTAACGATTGTATGTCTACCCTAAACAATGACTTAAATTCTTTCTGGTGCGGTGTGATTATGGGCATCGTCTGAAGTTTTTTCAACCAATCTGCCTCCATCATCTGAAGCGCCCCCGCATCGATGACAAATTTTTTCTGCGGAAAATGTTCTAGCAAATATTTAGTTAAATGGTAAGTATATTCTCCTTCATCCTTGATGTCCAAAATGTCTTCAAATCTTTGATATTTGATCTTTGATATTTGATCTTTCTTTCGGACCATCCCCGGTCCTAATAAGATCGTATCGTCTTCATCTACATACGAAAGGAGGTCTTTTTTATGGATGACCATACCATTTCTGAATTGTTTTTTGAGCGATAAAAAGATTTCATTATTTTCTTCAACAGACGAGTAGTGAACCATGTCTACAAAATGGGAAGATATTTCTGCTGCCCAAAGAGAAGCAGAATGAAAAAGATGAGAACCACCTATTACAAGAAGCCTGCCATTTTGTCCCTTGTGAGAATCAGGGCTTGGTTTTGGAATATGTGGTAAGAAAGGCTCGATTGAGTTGATGTCCGACGTTTTTATGATCATATTTGATATAATTTTACACTATGATGCTCACCCATACAAAGCTCCGCGATAAGTTTGCTCAATTTTGGAAAACAAAAAGCCATAAAGAGATTCCTCCCATACCTCTTGTTCCTAAAGAAGACCCGACTACTCTCTTTACCGGATCCGGGATGCAACAGCTTGTTCCATATCTTTTAGGAGAGACTCATCCTTTAGGCAAAAGACTTTACAATATCCAGAGAGGTATTCGGACACAAGATATTGACGAAGTAGGAGATAATCGTCATACGACTTTTTTTGAAATGATGGGAAATTGGTCTTTGGGGGATTATTTTAAAAAAGAACAGATTGTCTGGTGTTGGGATTTCTTGACAAAAGAGATAGGGTTATCAAAGAGTAATCTATTCATTTCCGTATTTGCCGGTACAAAATTCATTCCTCGTGATACCGAGTCTATCTCGATTTGGAAAAGCTTGGGAACTCCTCAAAGCAAAATATTTTATTACGGCCCGGATAAAAATTGGTGGTCGAGGGCGGGAATACCGGATAATATGCCTGTTGGCGAACCCGGAGGAATAACAAGCGAGGTATTTTATGAATTCACCCAAGTGCCCCATAATTCGAAGTTTGGACCCAAATGTCATCCTAACTGTGACTGTGGAAGGTTTTTAGAGATATGCAACAATGTTTTTATGCAGTATAAAAAGGAAAAAGATGGATCATTTTCTGAACTTCCAAACAAGAATGTTGATTTCGGAGGAGGACTTGAAAGAATTTTGGCTGCAGCAAACGAAAATCCGGACGTTTTCAAAATTGACGTTCTTTTTCCCATAATTCAAAAAGTCGAAACTCTTACGGGTAAAAAATATGGAAAAAAGTTCGACGATACAAGAAGTATGCGTATCCTTTCAGACCACATTAGGTCCGCAGTTATGTTGGCTGCTGACGGGGTCATCCCTTCAAACAAAGACCAGGGATATTTTTTGCGAAGATTGCTCCGCCGTATGGTTCGCTTTGGGAAAAATCTGGGTTTCGACAAAGAAATTACTGTCAACTTGGTACCTATTGTTGTTGAAATATTCAAAAAAGTCTATAAAGATCTTCCCTCTAAACAAAAAATCATACAGTCTCTTTTTGAAACAGAAGAAATAAAATTTAGAAATACATTAAATAACGCCCAACATGAGGTAGAGAAATTTCTTTCCCGCCCTTTTTCCGGCAATAAACTTGAAGAAAAATATGCACAGCTAGCCTTCGACTTATATCAATCAATGGGATACCCAGTAGAGATGTTCATCGAAGATGTAAGACAGAGGAAAATAAATCTTGACATAAATAAATTTCATACTCTTTACAAACACACTTTTTCCAAACATCAAGCCGTATCTAAAGAAGGCGCCGATAAAAAATTCAAAGGTGGACTAGCCGATAACAGTGAAAAAACAATTCGATATCACACAGCCACTCATCTTCTCCACCAAGCATTGTTTGACGTCTTGGGTAATCAAGTAAGGCAAGAGGGATCCAATATAACTTCGGATAGACTCAGATTTGATTTCTCAGCGCCAAAAAAGATGAGTGGTAGTGAACTAAAAAAAGTTGAAGCTATTATTAATAAAAAAATTGCGGAGGCGTTGGACGTCTGGTATAAGATCGTTCCCAAAACTGAGGCTTACAAAATAGGGGCGCGTGCCTTCTTCAAGGAAAAATACCCCGAAAAAGTAAAGGTCTATTTTGTTGGTGGTTCAATAAGTAGCCCTCAAACTGCTTATTCAAAAGAGTTTTGTGGCGGCCCCCACGTTAAAAATACGAAAGAAATCGGTCTGGTACATATTTTAAAGTATGAAAAGATCGGGAGTACTCTCTACCGAATCTACGCAAAATAGTTGGAAATTTGTGATTGACTTTACATTTTTTTTTAGCTATAGTTTTAGTTATGCCAAAAAATGTAAGACCACAAAAAGTTAAAGAAGACACGGAATTTGGTCCAAAAGAAGAACAATATACATCTGCTCCCCGCTACTATTCTACACCGTCCCAACCATCACAGCTACTTATTATTATTTTGGTTGTGATGTCTTTTTTGGCCGGTTACCTCTTGGCTAAAGTAAGATCATATGAAGGAAATGGTGCGAAAGTGGCAAATCAGCAAACTACAGACATTCAGCAACAGCAGGTTCAACAACCTACTCCCGTCCCAATTTCTTTAGATCGGATAAAAAAATTCTTTGGTGACGAGTATATGCATTTTGGCGATGCAAACAGTAAAGTTTTATTCGTGGAAGTGAGTGATCCAAGTTGCCCTTATTGCCATGTAGCAGGCGGACAAAACCCAGAACTCGCAAAACAAATGGGTCCCACATTCCAATATGATACCGATGGGGGAACCTATAGACCACCGGTTACCGAGATGCGTAAACTTGTAGATGAAGGGAAAGCCTCCTATGTACAGATTTATGCAAACGGACACGGGAACGGCGAACTCGCCACACAGGCATTATATTGTGCTTTCGAAAAAGGAAGTTATTGGGAGGTGCATGATAAATTGATGTCAAACGCGGGTTATACTCTTATAAACGATCAAGTCCAGAATAATAAAGCAAATATTCCCGCCTTGGTAGAGTTCTTGGCCGACGTAACTGACAGCAGTAATCTCCAATCGTGTTTAGAAAGCGAAAAATACAAGGATAATATTGCCCGCGATAGTCAAGATGCTCTATCTATCGGCTATCAAGGTACTCCTCATTTTATCATTAATACTACAATTTACGGCGGTGCGCAAAATTACAGCGCGATGGAAGGAGAAGTCAACAAAGCTTCAGGTGGTTAAATTCTTTCTACTTTTTTGAATGTGCCGCCAAGGGGATTCGAACCCCTAATCTTCACCTTGAGAAGGTGATGTCCAGAACCGTTAGACGATGGCGGCATACACAATGAGTATGTATTCTTTACTTTCCAGATTTGACTTTACTCTTTTTATTTAGTAGTATTTTAGCATCAATCCCCTAACAGTACAAGGAATGTACAGAAAGAGGGGTTATTTTTTTAACTATGAAAAAAGTCCAACTCACAAGACACGGCTTGGAAAATATGCAGAAGGAATACGAGGAGCTACTAAAGATTCGCAAGCCTAAAGCGGTTACGCGTCTCCAGACAGCTCGATCAATGGGCGATCTGTCTGAAAATAGCGAGTATTCTGCTGCCAAAGAAGAATTAGCTTTTGTTGAAGGAAGGATCCAAGAGATTGAAGAATTATTAAAAAATGTAGAAGTTGTCGATAATCACTCGAATGGCCATATAGTCAGCTTAGGAAGCACCATTCGTGTCGAGGTGAATGGAGAAAAAGAGGAACTGCAGATTGTAGGGGAATTCGAAGCAGATCCATTGAATAAAAAACTTTCCTCAATATCTCCAATCGGTAAAGCTCTGCTGAACAGGAAAATAAACGAAGTGGTCGAAGTGGAAGTACCCGCAGGGAAAACGAAGTATAAAATCCTCGAAATTAAATGATCCGCCAAACAAGCGGTCTAACTCAAATCTCTTTTTAAAACGGAAAAAGCTCTATCTACTTCTCTATCCTCCAATATAATAGTAAATTCAAGAAAGGTCGAAACGACCTCTATAACATTAATGCCTTCCCAGGTGAGAAACTTCAGGATGGAATAAAAGACTCCAGGAGTTGGAATAGCTTCCTTTGGTAGACGGATGGTTATTGCTGATAAGTTTTCAAACTTCGATACAATTTCTTCTCCTTTAATGAGCCTATTCAGCTCGGGGGATAATTCATTGCTTGCTATGATTGTTGTCTCAAATACGCCTTGGGTAAAAGTGACGAAATATTTATTTTGTTCACGGAACCTCTTAAATATAGTCTGGAATTTTTCCTCGGTGATGTTGGCATTAAGGATGGTAATTTCCATGAGATTAGAACGGATCAGCATGTCCGGTGTTTTTTTGAAAACTTTTGTAAGATGAACTTTGGAACTGATCTGCTGTGCTAATCGTTTTAATGCCATGACGATGGCTCCCTCAGACACTGGCTTATAGAGCTCGGCTTGTAGCTCTTTTCGCAATCTTCGCGCCAATGCCGAGTAGTTTAAGACACCTTGCGTCATTGTTTCGCTCAATATCGGTGATTTTTCTACTTTTTCCCGCAAGGCCTGTGAAATAGTGATCATATTGTTAATATTTTAACATATTGTACTAAATTTGTAAATATTCGTTAAAAATTTGATTTTACCTTTTGAGAAACTTAAAATGGTCTTCTAATTAATAAATTAACTAAATAATCTATGCAAACATACAAAGCTCAATGTCCTATCTGTGACGGGCAGTTTACACTTAGCGGAATTGAGTTGTCTGAAATTGTAAGTTGTAACGAGTGCAAATCCAGATTGGTGATAAAAAGCATTAAGTCCGATCAGGTTCAACTCGCCGAGGCACCTGCCGTGGAGGAAGATTGGGGTCAATAATATGAAATCAATCGCACTTCTTCATTCTACTATTCGGGGTGATGAAAAACTTATACTTGAGGCCGCTCGAAGGAAAGATGTAGACATGAAAATTATTGATGTTCGAACAGAAGTACTGGATCCCTACCGCTATGAAGCTGATTTCGATCTGGTGCTTGAGCGATGTATTTCCACAGTGAAGGGAACGCACGCTACTCGCTTCTATGAAGCTATAGGAATCCCTGTAATTAACTCTGGCACTGTAGCGGCAATCTGTGAAGACAAATTTCTCACATCGCTCACCCTCTTAAAACACAAAGTCCCTACGGTTGAATTTGTTATGGTTTTTTCTCTGGAGCAGGCATTAAAAGCCATACGCGATATGGGTGGGTTCCCGGTAATTTTTAAACCTTCACTTGGGTCGTGGGGAAGACTTCTATCCAAGGTCAATGATATTGACGCTTTGGAAACAGTCATCGAACATAAAGATGTCTTAGGCTCTCCCCAACAAAAAGCTTTTTATATCCAAAGGTATGTCGAGAAACCAGGAAGAGATATCCGCTCATTCGTAGTCGATGGCAAAGCTATCTGTGCAATATACAGAGATTCTCCCCACTGGATTACCAATACCGCAAGAGGTGGAAAGGCCTCAAATTGCCCCATAACAAAAGATTTATCCAAAATTTCTCGGCAAGCGTCAGATGCAGTAGGGGGAGGAATACTCGCTATGGATATATTTGAGACGGAGGAAGGTCTGAAAATTAATGAAATCAATCACACTATGGAATTTAAAAACTCCGAAGCTCCAACCGGGGTAAGTATCTCTGGAGCCATCGTTGATTACTGCATTCAAACATTAAAAAAACTATGATCTCCGTTTCTATATTAGGTGGTTCCGGATACGCAGGAGGAGAGTTATTGCGAATTCTTCTTGGCCATCCGAATGTGTCAATTAAACAAGTAACGTCCCGACAATTTTCAGGTCAACCAGTGGCACTTGTTCATCCGAATTTACGAAAACAAACTGATCTCGTTTTTATTGAGCCCGGAGATCTTGAATCTTGTGATCTTTTGTTTGTTGCCCTACCTAATGGTGAATCGATGAAGAGGATGAAAGAGTTGGTAAAAAAATCCAAAAAAATAATTGATTTGGGGGCTGATTTTAGATTAAACAGTAGAGAAGTATTTGAGCAATGGTATAAACAAAAACATGCAGCTTTTGAGTTTATAAACAGATTCGTCTACGGAATCGCAGAGCTTCATCGGGAAAAAATAAAAAAAACAAACTTTGTAGCCTGCGCAGGATGTGAGGCGACAGTTTCTCTACTTGCGCTCTACCCTCTCGTAAAACACAATCTCATCGATGGAAAAATCATTATCGATGCAAAAATGAGTAGTTCGCAAGGAGGACTAAAGCCCTCTCTCGCGAGTCATCATCCAGAGAGGTCTGGAACAGTTCGTTCCTATATGCCGACCGGTCATCGCCATACCGCTGAGATCCTGCAGGAATTAACTCTTGGAAAAAATAAATTGAATGTTGCAATTTCTGCAACAGCTTTAGATATGGTAAGGGGACTTCTCGTGACAATTCATACAATACCAAACAAAAATATTTCTGAAAAAGAGATTTGGAAAGCATATCGGGAAGAATATGCAAAAGAACCATTTATAAGAATA
>MFZI01000069.1:23572-36997 GCA_001789355.1 Candidatus Roizmanbacteria bacterium RIFCSPHIGHO2_01_FULL_39_8 | reverse complement strand
TAGTGAGAAATCCGTAAGGATGGTAGCACAGGTACTGCATGGCTGTCGTCAGCTCGTTCCGTGAGGAGTGCCCTTAAGTGGGACAACGAGCGCAACCCCTGCTCCGTGTTAGAAATGTCACGGGGGACGGACCCAGCTTAGCTGGGAAGGAAGGAGGGGCAGATGTCAAGTCAGCATGGTCCTTATACCTTGGGCTACACACATGTTACAATGAGTAAAAACAATGGGCTTTGCCAGATCGTAAGATTGAGCGAATCCCTGAAATCTACTCTCAGTGGGGATTGAGGTCTGCAACCCGACCTCATGAACGCGGAATTGGTAGTA
Organism: Candidatus Roizmanbacteria bacterium RIFCSPHIGHO2_01_FULL_39_8; assembly: GCA_001789355.1. Classification (GTDB taxonomy): domain Bacteria; phylum Patescibacteriota; class Microgenomatia; order UBA1406; family GWC2-37-13; genus O2-01-FULL-39-8. The sequence continues at coordinate 36,673 of MFZI01000069.1, read as the reverse complement.
ATCGCGGATCAGCTACGCCGCGGTGAATACGTTCTTGCCTCTTGCACACACCGCCCGTCAAGCCAACAAAGTCGGAAAAATTTGAATCCCGAGTTAATCGGGAGAGGATTCTTTCGGCGATGGGGGTTAAGTCGTAACAAGGTAACAGTTTTGGAAGAAGCTGTTGGATCACCTCCTTTCTAATTTTTTTACGTAAAAAAATTAGTGGCTCACTTGAACTCGTTTAGAGTTTACGTGCCACTTTAAATAAATTTCCTAACCCGTTTTATAGACTAAAAAAGCTCTTATTTGAAGAAAAGAAGTATCGCAAAAACGATAGCCGAGCCAAGCATTACTCCGGCTATAGCCAGCGTCTGCATAAGAATATAAATGGCGTGATTGTCAAGTCTTTTAAAGCCGAAATCATTGGGTCGATAGCTGCGTGAACTGAACTGGTGAAAAATCCAGTAGATCATCTCCCCCAAATTTCTTACCACAATATATGTACCTACCATAAGGAGCATAAATTTCAAACTCAAGATTCCAAGAAGAATTATAATGAGCAAAAGAGGAAAAAGTACAATTAAGTCGCCCTTTATGTAAAACGTAAACATTTTTACAAAAAAAGGCAGTTCCGAAAAAAACCATTTATTATCAACTTCTCTCATTTTAGTCACCGCTATTTTATATCTACTGGATTTCCCGGCTTGGGAAAATTAAATTCGTGCAGTCCGGTGGTTGGCTTATCCTCCGTGAAATGACGCCAGATAGATATTTCCAAGTAGCGATCGTCGTTGCTTCCTGCTGATCCGGGATAGATCACCAACTCGCCTGGTTCACTTCCGAAAAGACTCTCTACATATCTTACTTTCTTATGTATTCCATTTATAGTAATATCGATCTGTTCACCGTATTCATACTTCCCTTTTAGATAGGAATGCTTAATCAGAGTTTTTATATTCCCAAAATTATCGATATGGCCTATATAGAGACCGGAAAGTTCAGGAATTAAAGTCGATGACACCTCCTCTAAATCCATCTCATCCTCCTGCTCGTCCATAAGATGTGCAGCAATCCGCGCGTAGAGATCTCTTGAGTGAAATTGTCCTTGAATAGTAAGCCCTGCGTATTCAAATACTTCCTCAATACGATTTTTCACAAGAGAGAAATTGTAGCTCGCATTGGGACCGGTAATATATAAACCAGATTTTAGCCGGAGAATTAATGGCTTTGCTCCCTCTGCTTTTTTTAACGCATGGTCCGAATGTAATCGGGGATCTGTATTCTGAAAGATGACGGTCTCTAGAGGTTTGCCGAAGCGTTCTTCGATTTCCACGATCTGCTTGACTAAGAAAGCGGTATGGATAGAGGAAGGAGTAGAGTAGATAAAGCTAATGTTACCGCCATTGTGATTTTTCAGATACCCCTCAACCGCAGATCTCACTTCTTGTCGTGCCAACGTATCTTCCGCCCAATCCGCGATGATGATAAGTTTTTTCATTTTAATGTGATAAGAGGGTGCTTACGACGACAAAACTTGAAGCAAATATAATTATAACAGAAGCCGCAATTGCAAAATAATTATAAAATTTTGGGTTAGTATGTATTCCCATTAAGTCTTTGTTATTGGTAAATTTTAATAAAAAGAAAAATATCATAGGCAGGAGTAGTGCGTTCAAAGATTGCGTGTAAAATACGACAGCAAATAATGATACGGAGGGCAAAAGTACTATTGCTGAAGCCGCGAGAAGTTGAAAAAGGAACAGGCCGTAAAACATTTTTCCCCGCTCGAATGGTGCATCGATACTTCCGGTTATTCCGAAAAATTCTGAGAAAGCATATGCGGTAGTCAAAGATATGATGACAATTCCCATTATGGCTGCATTAAAAAGTCCCAATCCAAAAAGTAAACTGGCCAATTCACCGGCGAAAGGTTTTATCGCCAATGCGGCTTGCTCACCTGAAGTTAAGGCTACACCGTGGGTATACAATGTTGCCGCTGTTGCAACTATCATAAAAAAAGTAAAAAAATCAGTAAGAAAAGCTCCGAAATAAGTTTCTAACTGGGAAAATTTTAGTTTATCCGGCTGAAGATGTTTATCTATGATAAAACTTTGGACAAAAAATTGTCCCCAGGGAGTAATAGTTGTACCTAAGACCGCTATTGCTGCAAAGATGAACTCTTTTGACAATTTCACATCCAGGGGCACAAAAAGATTAAGGGTTGCCTTTCCCCAATCGGGCTGCGAATTAAAAGCTGAAAAAAGGTATGCGAAATAGAAAATTATTCCAAAAAGAAAGAGACGTTGATTTGTTTTGTAGCTCCCTTTGGTGATAAATAGAAAGGAAAAAAAAACTACTCCCAGGATTAAAAATAGGGGAGGAATATGAAACATCGTGGCTGTTGCTTTCAGAGCAGAGAAGTTTGCAATAACGGTACCAAGATTTGCTATTAAAAGTATTGAAAAAATGAGTATCGATATAACCGCCCCATATCTTTCCCGTATTAAATCGCCCAGTCCTTTCCCGGTAACAACGGCGATCCTTACGCCCATCTCCTGCGTGACGGCCAGAAGGAGAGTGATCGGAATAAGGATAATCAAAATGGAGTATCCGAATTGTGCACCAGCTAGTGAATAGGTAGCAACTCCAGCGGCATCGTTATCGGAGATGGCGGTGATCGTTGCCGGACCAAAAACACCCAAAAAAAGTAAAATTCTTAGTTTATATTTCGACCACAAAAATCTCATGATAGTTTGGGCAACACTAATTGGATTGCATCATCAAGAGTAACTATGCCTTGAATATGTCTATCGTTATCTATCACCGGAATAGCCGAAAGGCGGTACTTAATCATTTTTTTCAGTATAATTTCTTTTGATGAGGTAAGATGTGCCACTACAAGGTTTGGCACCATAAATTTGTAGATGGGTGTTTCATTATCTTCGAGAATCAACTCATGGAGATCAAATGCCCCTATAAGCTGTTGCTCCTTGTTTGTCACATAAACATAAGGAAGAAAAGAGAATTCGTCCGTTTTTTTCCTTATTTCCGACAAAACTTCCTTGACTGACCTATCTGAATCTACCGATATATATTCCGTAGTTATTATGCTTCCAATCGGTGTCTTTGCTAGACGCAATAAATATTGCATTTCCTTCCTCTTCTCGCTATCAAGCAACAAGAGAAGTTGCTCACGTTTTTTTGACGAAAGGGTCGATAACGCGTCCACGGCTTCATCAGGATCCATGAGTGATATTATTTTTGCTGCGCGCTCGGGGCGGGACTGACGAAAAAGCGAAGTCTGAAAATTGACATTGAGAAAGTTTACCACTTCGGCTGCCGTCCGATCATCAAGAATTTTAAGAAATTTCCTGATATTTAATATATTTGTCCGCTCAAGATAAGTGGCGAGATCCTCAGGTTTTATTTTTTCCAGTTTTTTTTCTTCTTTTTTGAGCAAGACTCTCCCATAGGCAAGTTCTATGGGCTGTATATCAGCCCACGAGAGAAATTGTGAGGTAAGCCGAATTCCTATAGAGAGAAGAAGCCTACTCATATAGATTTCCAATCCAAGCTGTCTCAAAATTCCTAATAACCCTATATCTACTCCAGCCACATATAAAAAAGGTTGCTCCTGAAGAGCAACATCGTTCACTCTCACGACTTTATTTCCTCTAAGGTCAATAATTTGTTTATCGAGCAAGTTTTTAAGTATGAAAAGTTCATTTGCCACCATCTCTTCCTGGAGATAATTTTTTTTGACGATGATACTCGAACGATCAATTCTATTGGTGTAGGTGACGGGAATGAATAGATCTTCACCCGATTCATTTCTGACTATTAGTTTTGTTATTTTGGGAGTATCGGATGCGAGAAAAGTCAGGTCTTTTAATTTGCCCAAAAAGATCAGATCTTCAGTATAGACTTTTTTATTCCGCAGCTCAGAGAAGTAAAGCATATTTCGATTATATAGGAACGAAGAATGGTTATGTCAATTTCAAATCTTTCCGCTACCTCTCAATTGTATCAGACTGTTTAATATTTTCCTCAGAACGGGTATTTTGATATGTTCCAAAGAATTTTCCCAGAATTCATTTGTTTTTTCTTTGGGAACTCCTCGAAGTTCATACTCGAAAGCTTGCCATGCATTTGCGAGTTTTCCTATCTGGTATAGTGAATCTGAATATATCGTTTGTTGAGGGCCATTCTCAAGAATATTCTCTTTCCACTCCAGATAAAGATTGGGCATATTGAGATCCTTAAAAACTTTTTCCATAAATTTGGATTCATCTTTCCAGCTGTATTCACGCACTTTTCTCCTACCACTCTCAAGGATAGGATCGCCGAATATTCCCTCAGCAAAATCATGAAAGATTGCCATAATAGTGAGCTTCTCCACATCCAAACCTAATAAAGGAGCAAGGATACGGGAAAGTATTGTTACTCGAAAGGTATGTTCTGCAACCGTCTCAGGGTCAGGCATCTTTGCATTAATCCAACCGGTTCTTTTTAGCCACTTAAGTTTTCCAGCTAAGATCATAAAATCTACTATCCGCTTTGGATTGACTAATTTTGTTTTCATCTTCACTATTTTACCATAAGCAATAACCTTCATGATATAATTCTCACTATATATTTATGGACTGCTAGTTTATCGGTACCTGCCTGCCGACAGGCAGGTAACACTTGGGCAATTGGCTCAGTGGTAGAGCGCGTTCCTGATAAGAACGAGGTCGGAGGTTCGATCCCTCCATTGCCCACCAACCTGACCGCTTAGCTCAGTTGGTTCAGCCGTGCAAATTTCTTGCTGTATCAACAGAAATTTGTTCGGGTAAAGAGCGTTGCAAATATGTATTATATATATGTTTTAAGGAGCCTCCGAGACAATAAACTATATACGGGTTATAACAGTAATTTAAAACAAAGATTTGAAGAACACACAAAAGGAAAAATAGAAGTAACTAAACATAGAAGACCATTTATTTTAATCTATTATGAGGCTTTTTTAAATCAGCAGGATGTAACAGCAAGAGAAAAGTTTTTAAAAACTCAGTGGGGGAGAAACTTTCTAAGGAGGATATTGAAAAATTATTGGACCAAAATGGACTCGTAGCTCAACGGTAGAGCGCTTCGTTTACATCGAAGATGTTAGAGGTTCAAATCCTCTCGAGTCCACTTGATCTAGTCCTATATTTAACCTCTCTTGATCTGACTCGTTCCCCAGAGTGTAGGAGCTTTTTGCTGCTTAAGATAAGAAAAAACAGAAGAAGCTGCCCTTGCTCCCGATCCAACTGCAGAAGTAATCTGTTCAATCGAATATTTGTGTCCGATTATGTCACCTGCGACATAAATACCGGATATATTGGTCGAAAGCTTCTCATCTACCGAAATAAAACCACCCTCATCCATTGTCACTCCGAGAGGAATGAGAAGTGCTGTTCCGGGAACTCCCCCTATTTCGATGAATACTTTGTCAACCATCAGTTCTTTTGATTCCACGGCTTGCGTCTGAGGATTTTTTATTTCGATCTGTAGACCGGTGACCTTCTGACCATCACCTTTTATCTCTTTAACCTGTGCTCCATAGACAACTTCTATATGCTGGCTGGCTTTTATTTGTTCAAGCCATATCGGATCACATCTAAGCTCTGTCCCTCGATAGACGACATAGACTTTGGAAGCTGAGTGACCTACTTGAACTGCGGTTTGGGCCGCTGCATTAGCCCCACCAATAACAGCTGCAGTCTTTTCGGCATAATCAAACTTTCCGCAGCTTGCACAATATTCTATACCTTTTCCTATATACTCATTCTCCCCGGGAATATTTAGTTTTCTTCGCTCGACTCCGGTTGCGAGAATAAGTGTTTTCGCTTCATATATCTTTTCCGTTTCTGTAACAACTCTAAATCCATTATCGGTTTTTCCGACAAGTTTTACCGATTCGAGTAAAATTTCACCGCCTCTTTTTTTGGTTTGATTTACCATCCGATCGGTTAGCTCTCTTCCGCTTATTTGTTCAAATCCCGGATAGTTTAATATGTCAGGAGCAAGAATCATTTGGCCTCCCACCACTTTTCCGATAACCACATGGCTTAATTTAAAACACGTTGCATAAATCGACGCCGTCAATCCTGCCGGCCCTGTACCAATAATGATGAGATCGAACATATTCTTATGATACTAAATATCAAATTATTAAATATTAATTTTTAAGTCGTAAACAATTTTTAATATTTAAAATTTAAATGTTCGTTTAAAAATTCGTATTTAATCTTTAAAAATTATTTGACTTGGTATCTTTTCATCCCCGACTCGATAATAGTTTTCAACAAAGTGGGATAATCGATACGGGCTGCCCGCGCCGCAAGCGGAAAATACGAAGTTACCGAGACTTCGGGTGGAATCAAGCCGGGAGGACTATTCACGTCCAAAACGTATATATTATCCTTCTCATCTGTCCTCATGTCTATTCGGCAAAGATCCTTGATATCGAGCACCTCCCACGTCTTGCGGGCAATCGTCTCGATCTTTCTCTTCAACTGAAAATAGATTTTGGCAGGGCAAACGAGATGATTCACTTCTTCCTCTTCTTCGAAAATCCACTTTACCTCTAGAGAATCGATGGGTAAAAATTTTTTCGGCAACTTCTTGAAATCTGGTTCGATGATCGGAAGAATTCGAGGCGGATTACCAAGAAGAGAAACCGAGAACTCCCTCCAACGCAAAAAGGGCTCTGCGAAGGCTGGATAATCGAATGTTTTCAAGATATATCTCACTTGTTTCCTTAGTTCTTCAGCATTGTGCACCACACTTTTATTGGATATTCCGGCAGAAGATCCTTGTGCCATAGGTTTGACTATCAAAGGATATGATAAGTTGCTCTCTTTTTTCTCATCTTCGGATGTAAATACCTGGTAGGGAAGAGTCGGGATACGATTAGCTATTAAGATCTGCTTCATTTCGACCTTGTTTAAAGTCAAATTTCGGGTAAATGAAGAAGAGCTTGTAAAGGGGATACGGAGCATCTCGAGCATGCCGGGGATATGCCCGTACTTTTGAGCTCCGTACAAACCGAAAGAAAAATCGAAGGCAAAATCTATCTTCTTTCTATTTTTGTACAGCGATAGATAGGCTTTTTCGTTCGCTTCGATGGGGATAACGTGGTAACCTAAATTCTTAAGATGCTTAACTATCCATTCTATGGTTTCCTCATCATCGAAATCAGCCTCTAAATCTGACCGGGAATCATTTGGATCAGGATAGATGTGCCGGATGTTATACAAAAAAGCGATGGTTGTTTTTTTCATTAGATGCAATCTCACTATTTATGTTAAAGGAGAAAAATTTAAACTTTGTTCTTCTTTTGCTACATCACGAACGGTATTTAGGATCAATCTCTTAAGGATATCAGGAAAACCAATATTATAAAGATCAAGGATATTAGCTAAGGCGCAATCAACTTCTTTTGGTCCAAATGCGGGATTACTGTTGGAATCGATAAAATAGTATCTCCCCGAACTGTCCAGCCTGATGTCAAATTTGGCATAGTCTGCCATTTTTCCAATTTCAAAAGCCCGCTTCACATACTCTACCAAGACTTCATCCTCATATTTTTGATAATAGAATCCTTCCTCTTCTGTTTCAGTCCACTGATCGTCAAATGTCGCAAAAATATACTTACCCTCTTTTTTCTTGAAAACTTTTTCACCGAAATAGACCTTTCTATTAAGTCCCTCGAGAAGGATTGCGGTGACCTCCCGGCCCACTATAAACTCCTCGACTAAAACGGGCTGATCGTATGTTTTTATGAGAAAGCGCAGTCTTTCACGCAAATGTTTTTCATTTTCCGACACCGCATCTTGGGTAATTTCTACTGCTCCGTGTATTTCATTCAATTTTGAGATGAGAGGAAATCGCAAGGTTGGTGATATCGGATCCGAAAACGTATTGAAAAGCTGGTAGTGGGGAATAGGAACTCCATTTTGTTCGAGGAGTTTTTTTACCAGAAATTTGTTGTAAACCAATGATTCACCAAGTATTCCTGCTCCCGTATAAGGGATATCGAGGAGTTCGAGCACCGCAGGGATGGTTGATGCGAGATATTCATTGCCCTTTACTGAACCGACCAGATTAAAAACTAGTTCTGGATTATCACGTCTCAACTTCTCCGGGAGTTCCGCGTCTCCGGGATAGAGTAGTGTTTTTATACCGAGTTTTTCGAGATAGCCGCCTATGATTTTAGCATCTCGGTATGCGTCTTTTTCGGTCAGGTATTGAACTTCTGTAGGGAAATACTCACGTCTCACCTCACTATAGATAATTCCTACAACACTTGGGAAACCTTGCTGTTTACTACCGTTAGGAGGTTTGTCATTTTTTTCGATTACCACATTATTCATATATTTTTTCAATACACTAAAAGATGTATTTTCATTGCAGGACACCAAATATCACTTATTGAACCGGGGACAAGAATCAAGTATTCAGCTATTTGCAAATAAATACGATGTAAGTGCGTTGAGCTATTTTATACGCATTTTTCAAAAAAAAGTCAAGGGGTGAAATGTAATTTTGGGAGCGACAGGAAAAATTATGTATAATGAATTTATGCCTCAACAATTAGTCAATTTCTACAAATCCTCCTTTTCTAATTTTGCTCATGCTATCGGCAATATCTTTATGTTTCTTCCTTATTTTTTTTCGATACAAAATCTCGTCCGGACTCTTTTTTCTCCTTGGAAGAGGTTAGAGTCAAAAAAAAACTCCACAGGATTTTCTTTTTCCGAATTAGGCAGCAGAATACTTTTCAATTTCATTTCAAGCTTTATCGGTTTTACGATGAGAGTTTCGGTAATCTTATTCTATTTTCTCTTCCAGTCCGTACTTCTTTTTTTACTACCTGCAATCTTCCTCATATATATATTAATCATTCCTTTTTTATTTATCAAATCACGTTTTGAAGAGACAGTTGAACAAAAGAAAGACAAAGAGAGATTGAAATTTATCGGTTCTCACTTATTAAATCATGAAAACTATGCAAAAGTTGTCAAGTGGTTTGAGCTTTATTATCAACAATATCTTTATTCATCTAAGTTTTGGGATCGTTCACGATTATTTTCAATTCCTCCACTCGCTCGCGATTGGGCAATGGGATTTACCCCACTCGTAGACCAGTACAGTGAAGAGCTCACTTCCTATTCCTACCACTCTACTCGAAAGGGGATCGTTGATCGAGAAAAAGAGTTGAGAGAAATACAGCGAGAGTTAAGTAAATCGAGCGATGCCAATATCATCATCGTAGGAGAAGAAGGTGTAGGTAAACACACGGTGGTGGACGCTCTCGCCAAAAGAATTCATGATGGAGTGACAAATCCCCTCCTCATGTATAAGCGTGTGATCAAACTCAACATGGAAAAAATCCTAAATACGACAACCGATCAAAAACAGAGAGAACTGTTTTTCGAACAACTTTTGCAAGAATGCTATGAAGCTCATAATATTATTGTCTTCATTGATGATTTCGACAGATACATTAACCCCTCTAGCGGGAATGTCGATCTTTTGGTGTCGATAGAGAAGTTTGCCAAAAGAGAAAACTTTCATCTTATTGGAGTTACCAACCCTTTCCTGTACCAGAAATATGTTCAAACAAATGAAAGATTGAGCCGCATGTTCACAAAAATAGATGTAAAAGAAGTCGGAGGTGACGAAGCCGAACAAATTTTACTTTCCCTCGCATCCGAATTTGAAGCTCGCTATCGTCTTACCATCCCCTATGAAACGATAAGGGCGGTACTTGAGAAAAGCGATTTTTACATCACTGCCATTCCATTTCCAGAAAAAGCTATTGAGTTATTAGACAGCGCTTGCACATATGTAAATCAAATCGAAAATAAACAAGAAAGTTTAGACAACACGATACCTATCTTAAAACCTGAAGTGATAGATCAAATACTCTCCGAGAAAACTCATATTCCGACGAAGTTAACCGAGGATATGAAACAAAAATTACTCCACCTCGAAGAACTCCTTTCACACTCGATCTTTCATCAGGGAGAGGCAATAAAAAAACTGTCTTCAGCTTTGAGAAGATCGTTCGTACTTTTAGGAAAGCGAAAAAAACCGCTCGCAACTTTCCTTTTTTTAGGACCAACCGGGGTAGGGAAGACGGAAACAGCTAAAACAGTTGCTCAAATTTTTTTTGGCAATAGTGTATATCTCATCAGGTTCGATATGTCTAATTACCAGTCTACACAAGACATACCCAATTTAATTGGATCTTTGGATAAAGGAAATCCGGGACTGCTCGCAAAAGCAATCCGCGAGATGCCCTATGGTGTTCTTCTTCTAGATGAGATCGAGAAGGCAAACACGAACTTAAGGAATATTTTTTTGACCGTTTTGGACGAAGGATATTTTACCGATGGTTTTGGAAAACGAGTAGACTGTAAGAACTTAGTCATCATTGCAACTTCTAATGCTGGCTCTGATTTAATCTATAAAAAGAATGTTGACGTGATAGGTGAGGTGGGTGGAACGGATAACAAACAACAGGACCCATCAGAATTATTAAACTATTTGATTGAGCAAAAAACCTTTTCCCCGGAGTTTCTTAACCGATTCGATGGAGTGATTTCTTTTAACCAGCTTGACGCGGGTACCTCAGTAAAAATTGCAGAAAAGATGTTGAGTCAGATAGTTTCGGATATCGAAAAACTGCATCATGTTAAAGTTAACTTTTCGCATGAGAGTATCAGTAAAATAGCCAACCAGTCGACTAATTCGCAATTTGGCGCTCGTAATCTTGACCGCTTGCTTCGCGACGAGATTGAGGATAAAATAGCGAAAGTAATATTGGAAGGTAAAACAAAAGAAGGAGAAACAATAGAAATATGATAAAGGTATATTTTACCGCTTCTACGAGTTTCGACGGTGAGTTTAGATCTTACTACAAAAAAATTGTTCAGTTTATTGAGAAGAATAATGGCGTCGTCATTTCGGGTAGGCAGATTATTGACGAAAAATTGTTGGAGAAGGATAAAAAACTTGAGAAAAAAGAGATTTTTCAGAGAGAAAAACTACTCATAGATGAAGCCGACTGTATTATAGCCGAGGTAACAAAACCATCCCATGGAGTCGGCGGGGAGATTGTCTATGCGTTAATTAAAAACAAACCCGTCTTAGCTCTCGTTCTCGAAAATAATAACAATTTACTTTCACCGATGGTAGCCGGGAATCCTTCCGAAAACCTTTTCACCGAATTTTATAATATTGATAAGCTTCCTTTTGTTATCAAGGATTTTTTACGTCACATCGAATCCTTACAAAAACGACGGGGAAAACTCATCGTAATAGATGGCGGTGACGGGTCGGGAAAAACAACTCAAGCGCATTTGCTCGTCGATTATCTAAAAAACCTGAAATATCCTACCAAATATGTCGATTTTCCCCAGTATTACAATTCTTTCCATGGGAATACGGTGGCAAAATTCTTACGCGGCGAGTTCGGAAGCATCGATGAGGTGTCTCCCTATCTTGCTTCACTTGCGTATGCTCTTGATCGAGCCTCGATCAAACAGGAGATGGACGATTTTTTACGAAAAGGCGGCACTATTGTAGCCAATAGATATGCCACCTCAAGTATGGTTCACCAGGGAGCAAAATTCAAAAAAAGCGGGGAAAGGGAAAAATTTCTCAAGTGGCTGTACGAATTGGAGTATAAAGTGAATAGAATGCCGAAGGAAGATCTCGTTATCTTTTTATACGTTCCCTGGGAAATTGGCTTGTATTTGACCAAAAACAAACCAATCAGGCACTACCTAAAAGGGGAGAATGCCGATATCCAAGAAAAAGATTTAAAATATAGGCAGGAAGTCGAAAAAATGTTCCTTGAAATGGCCCAGTCTTATAAACACTGGGTAAAGGTCGACTGCGTAATAGATAATAAAATCCTCCCACCACAGGATATTCACGAAAAAATCATCGCCGTCTTGCAAACTAAAAAACTTCTCTAAGAATATCTTATCTGTCTGAGATTTGTTGTATAATCGGCTCGTATGGAGGCACCGAAAGTTGGTTTCTACTACCACCCGCAACTCGTGGATGAAAAAAGAGTTCGGAGAGCTCATGAATTAGGAAAACCTCCTCCTCCAACTGATCTATCATTAGCCAGGACAGCCCATACCTACGGGTACCCCAAAATCTATTCCTTAGATCATCGCAGAACTGAATGGGACGATACCGATCCTGACGCGGTAAGACTGCAATTGAAGTTAATAGAAGACATGGGAGCTGATTTTATTGCAATTAATTCTTTTGCGGGCTATAAGAGCGGAAAGCCCTATGTCGAGTCAGAAAAAGCGCTAGAAGTTATTTCTCAAGAGATTCAGCATACGAGCAAACTAAAATTTTATACAACAATGTGCATGAGACTACAACGTGCAGTACTTCCTATCGATGAACCTGGACAAGATGAACCAAATAGATATTTTGACTTAAGCCTAGACACATTGAATTATATGATGGAATATTCTGCACAACACTGGGATAATCCCCATTACCTACATGTCAATAACAAACCAGTTGTAGGAATATATGGTCTCACCAGTAATGCGGTGAATAATATTACTTATTCGCTTCCCCAGATTGTCTCTCCGGCAATAGGAACGTGGATGAAGGCGACAGGTCAGATCAAATTTAAAAAAAACCCTTATCTTATTGGAATTGTTGACGTTCCCCTTATGGTTCCGATTCTCGAACAACGGGGATTCGATCTTATTACCACCATGTGCGGACTCCCTGATTTTTTCAATGATGATTATTTTCTCCCAGATATGACTGACATCTTCCCAAATAAAAAGCCTGTCCCTGAGGAATATTCTGAGCTTCTAAGAAAGAGAAGTGCCGAGCTCTCACTCTTTGCACAAGTGATAAAAGGAGGGGAGCATGCATGCCACGTCATCGGCAGCATTTCGCTTGGCTGGAACACAAGAGCAAGAGCTGCCCACCCAGATAACTATGACTTTACAGGATATCCTTATTCTCCTTTTGTCAAAGATCCTACACCAGAGGATTTGCATAGAGCCTTTCTAGCGATGGGACTCTACATACATGCAGTGG